>NZ_JBKQOU010000084.1:0-10941 GCF_052145335.1 Rhodoblastus sp. | reverse complement strand
CCGATCTCCTGCCATGGGGCGACGCGTTCAGCGCAAAGGCCGCCTGACCGGACGGTTACGATGTTCGCAGAGCCGCAAGAAAACCCTTGATCAAGGGGCGCCGTCCAGACATGAGCGGATCGTCGATTGCCTCTTTCTGACGCAGGGCGACGACTTTATTCTCGGTCATGACGTAACGCTCCTACGGGAGGTTCGGGCAGGTTTGGTCACCAACCCCGTTACGCCGCCTTCCTCACGCCGTCATCACCCAGTTTCCGCCATAGCTCAATGCTTTCACGGGTCATGGGTATAAAAGAGAAAGTGAAGCGCTCATATCAACTCGCTTTTGATGGATTTGCGGCAAACGTAATAGATCCAGGGATCATCGACAGTTTCAGCCCACTCTCCAGGTCGTAGCCACCGGCCATCGAGCGCAACGGGTTCAATGGAGCCAAATCCGGAATATTCCAGCTGTCTAATCTGATCCGGGATCGAAATATAATATATTAGCAAGCTGTAGAAGTGAGCGCTATCATTCCGCAAGCTATAATTCTCATGCTCGCTCTCGAATGGCTTCATCCGCAGGTGGTTGACCGACGATGGGAGCAATCCCGCGAGCGTGCGCAGAGTGTGACGTGGTCGGCGAACCGGGTCGAGGTTCATGCTCCGAATCTCCCATGGAGGAGCCGCGGGCCGGCACGCTCGATTGTGAGATGAAAAAACGAACAGCCCGCCCGGCGCCAGGATTCGGTGAATCTCGCCGAGCGCCTGTAACCGCCCATTATGGTCCGGGTAGTCCAACCCGTTGAAGCTGAAGAGCGCCATGTCAAACTCGGAGTCGGCGAAGCGTGACAAGTCCATGGCGCTGCAGACAGCGAAATTGCCTGTTGGAAACTTGCGCCGACAATGGTCAACCATCTCGGGAGCGATATCAATTCCGACATAACCTTCCCCAAGCGCCAGGAGAAATGGAACAGTTCTTCCAGCGCCAACGCCAATGTCGAGGATTTTTTTGCCGCCAAGCTCCGACTGGAAACGTCTGAATATGACTTGTTCGGCAATTTGTAGCCCGGTTAACTGCGCGTAGTACTTGACGTTCGATGGTTTGCGGAAGACTGAGAGAATGTCTGTTTTGAATGCGGGCATGTCCGGGGTCCCCCACGTACTGCGCGAGGCCTCCGGTTCGATTTGAACCGTCAGCTAGCGGAATTGCAGCGGCTCGCTTGGCTGCGCTTTTCCTTGCCAAACCAAACGAACGGGTGCGGCGGCCATAGGCGCCACAACACAGCGGTGGCTGGCCACGTGCGTGTTAGGCGCCCATGTAGCGCGAACGCCGCACCCGACTACCGGGCGGTTGAGGGGCGAAGCGCTGTCGGCATGCCGAACGCACAGAGCGTCAAGGCGCGGATCTGCGACAAACATCGCATTGCTATCTCTTAGAAGCTATGTGAAATACCTACGCCTTTTGGCTCTACCACTATTGAGCCTGATCGGCAAAGGCGGCTCGAACGGCCCAATTCTCATAGCCTTCAGGCCATCTATTTTGACAAAATAAGTAAAAAGTTCAAACTATTAGCTGCGTGCAACAAACTGCGGCGCAACCAATCGCGATCAGGGGGGCGCCAATTATCTCCCCAATTTCTTAAAATTTCCTCTTTCTGCGATGCAACCATACCAAAGCAGGACAGTTGTGCAGCTTGGAGGTTGCAGGCTGCGGCCGCGTATAAGCTATTTGTTGCAATGCATAGGCTGCAATCGCACAGGTGACGTTTGCGCCGGAACGGGAACGTATGAAAAGCGGATTTGCTCGCAATATCTCATTTGGAAGCGCATGCGTTTAGGACAAAAATGATTTCGATTTAAATATCCGGGATCTGATGAGAATTAATATCAAATATATTGCTTCATAAATTTGTTATATACTTGCTTTAGTCGATGGTGCGGTTAATTTATATTGCTTAAATACATATTTATTAGTATCTATTATGCGTATTTCACGATTTTAAGCATGATTGAGTTATCGTAACTTGTATTGTGTCGAGATAACGGGGGGCTAGTCATGTATCGGGGGCACGTTGTTGCGCGCGGAACGCGGTCGTCCAGCAGGCTTGAAAGCGCCAGCGGGATGTGTCGCCTTGCCCATTATGCGACCAGGTCGGATTCCGCGGCCTCGGACTGGACCGCGCAAGTCAGCGGGGGCCGATCCCGGGCGTTGTCAAAACTTTTTAAAACTGCGGTCCAGGGTTGCTCGGGGAGCGACCCTGTACGGCGCGCGACGGGATAACGTGGGCTTCAAGCGAGTGGCTTACTAAGTATTTATGGAGGTCGACGATGTTTGGAAACGAAAATTCGAGGTTCCCGAGAGTGGCTGAAATTCCCTGCCAGGGGACCGCGAGCGTGAACAATACCGCCGATGAACCGAGGTCGCACTCGACCCTTTCCGATTTGACCAGCGTGATCGTTATCGTCGAGCGCAACGATTTTTTGCGCGATTGCTTGCAATGCTGCGTCACCAGCCACTGGCCAATCAAGAGCGAAGCTTGCGCGAGCCTTTCGGAATTGACGGAAATTCAGGCGACGCCTCGTTCGACCCTGGTGGTGTTGTCCCTCATTTCCTTGAGCGACGAGCAAGCCGAAGCGGAGTTGGCGCTGCTGAAGGATCTCGATCCATGCATACGCACCATGGTCCTGTCCAAGACCGACGACTTTCACGACGCCCTGATCGCGCTGAGGCAGAGGGCGAACGGTTACATATCGTTGAACGCGCAATTTGAGTTTTTCATCCAGGCCTTGCGATTTGTCGGCGCCGGAGGAACTTATTTTCCGGCGCAATGCCTGCTCACGGCCCAGCCCGAACCATTAGCCACACCTGAACAGGTCGTCGCCAACGGCATTACTTCCCGCGAACTGTCGGTGATCCAGGCGATCCGCCAAGGCAAGTCAAACAAGGTGATCGCCTACGAATTGAACATGTGCGAGAGCACGGTGAAAGTCCACGTGCGGAATATAATGAAGAAGCTCAACGCCAGGAACCGAACCGACGTCGCCATCAAGGGCGCCGACCTGGTGACGGCGCCCTCGCGCGCCGAGGCGAGTGGGCGGACGCCGTTCTGCTACGATCAGGTTGAGGCCAAGCACCACAACGCCGCCGAATAAATGAGCCGTTCTCGATAATGAGCGCCGCCGTTCGCCCGCCTTGTCGCGCCTAGCGTACTGGGCTGCCTGCCCGCAGCGCAACCGCGGTCAGCGAAGATGCGACCTCGCCGCGAACAGTTCGCAGGTCGTATGGGGCAGGAAGCTGGACCGTATTCAATGAGGATTCAGCGCCGATTTCGACAAGGACGACCTCGGGAGGAACGCCAAGACGCACCGGCCACCATGAACAACCGAGGCCGCCGGAGACAATCAAATGCCGGCCACGGTCGAAAAAATGCCCGTAGCTGTAGACGCGGCTGAGCGGCGACGGAATGAAGGGCGCCATTCCTAAAACGCGAACCTGTCCGCCGTGGGTGTGTCCCGCAAGCGTAACCGATACCCGCTCGGGTACAGTTGGGAAAATATCGGGCTCGTGCGCCAGCAGGACGACTGGCGAATCGTCGGCGACGCCATTGAGCGTCGCTTCGAGATCATCGACGCCGCGCTTGCCTCCCGGCCGACCAAGCCTGCGCCAGGCGAACGCCTCCTGATCGCCGAGGCCCGCGAGCCAGAATTTTTCCCGGCCTTTTGCAAGCTGAATGCTCTTGTTTTCCAGGACAGGAACGCCCGCTTGTTCGAGCGCGACTTTTGCCGCGACCGGGCCGTGTCCGCGCGCGAGCGCCGCCCTGTCGTCCCACCAATCATGATTTCCCAGAATCGCGTAGACGCCGAGCGGCGCCCGCAGCGCGGCCAGCGCATGCGCCCACTCCTTGTTGGGCACGACTGCCGTGATTTTCGCATGACCGGCGACGTAATCGCCGAGGAGGACGATAACGTCGGCGCCCAACATATTGGTGGCGTGAACGATTTGCTCGATGCGCTCGACGTTCATCCACGGCTCGCAAGCGTGCAGATCGGCTATTACCGCGATTTTCAGTCGCAAATTCGCAGGCCATGACGTCGGCTGCAAACTGTAGCGCGTTACCGCAGGGAAAAGCTGCGGCTCGACACCGACGCTGTAAATTCCGAGGAAACTCGCGGACGCTGACGTCAGTAGCAAGGCTCGTCTTGTCAGCATCCGCAATCCCGCATCGGCGATGGCCTCGTCCACATGATTCCGACAACGCGCGCCAGCGAATATGTGTTGCAAAAGACCTGAGGGTTAATCGTAAAAAAAGGGCGCGATTGTGACGATGATTGCGCGGAATTGCCCCCAAACTTTGGCGGACGGTCGTGTGACCATGCGATTGCCGCCAGTACAACTTGATTGAGAACCTCCCCGTGCGCCACGGTCTTGACGGCCCCGCCGGCGATCTGGAACCCGCTGGCCGATTCGTTTTCGGCCTGCACGAAGCGTGATTCGCCCTTGCTGGATCGGTTTGCGGGGCCGTCCAGCGACGCCATCTTGAGCGAAAGGCAGAAAATTTGCACGCAATTCACAGCCTTGATTCAGCATATCGACGCAGTTGATCACCCGTCTTCGCCCGGCGTCTTCCAGTCTCCGTGTTCTTGCAAAAAGACCGGAATGTCTTGGGTTTCAACAGCAAAGATTATGATGAATATCGGCAACGCTTAAGGTCGCTTAGTGATTTGATTCAAATCATTTTTTGTTGGCTTTAATTTTCCAGCAAGGACTTTGCTGCACACTTTCGCCATATTGAAGCTCTAGGTGTGGGCCGCCTTAGGTATCGTCGATGCCTTCGGGAAGCTCAAATAGCCTATAAATTGTAGCTAATTGACTTGCGTAAGACTACCACGCGCCTTGATACCTTTAATTGAGGTATTCGTGGGGGGGAGAGTGCGTCAGATCTTCGTTCACACCAAGGATGGAAAATGTCTACAACTCTAACGGCCCCCACTGGATTCACTTCCAGCGATCTCGTTTTCAATGATAGTTTCACCGGCACAAGTCTAGACACTGCCGCCTGGAACACCTTTGTGACCAGCAATGCCGCCCAAGGATACCCGTGGAACGATAATGGGCTGGGTGGTAGCAGCGAAGGCCCCACTTATGACGCCGATTACAACATGCCCTCCCAGGTCTCGGTCA
Source organism: Rhodoblastus sp. (assembly GCF_052145335.1). Classification (GTDB taxonomy): domain Bacteria; phylum Pseudomonadota; class Alphaproteobacteria; order Rhizobiales; family Beijerinckiaceae; genus Rhodoblastus. Next base: position 5,777 of record NZ_JBKQOU010000084.1, on the reverse strand, counting down.
ACAACGGGCTGACGCTTACCGCTGTCCAGCAGAGCATTACCGCCGCCGGCTCGACGTATGCCGTGACGACTGGCGCGGTCTCCAGTTACGGAAAATTTGAATTCGACGGCGGTTACCTGCAGGTCAGCATGAAGGCGCCATCTGGCGACGGCGCCTGGCCCGCTCTGTGGTTGCTGCCCGGCTCAGGCGCGGGAAACTCCGGCGACAATTTTGAAATCGACATGCAGGAGGGCGGCGAGACAGGTTCAGGCCCTACCAACGATATGATGTCCTATAATTTGCACAATTCCTCCGGCGACAGTTTCGGCAATACTGTGAACACAGGCACCGATCTGACTGCAGGTTACAATACCTACGGAATCGACTGGGTGCCCGGCAAATCGATCACCTATTACCTGAACGGCAAGGTAATCGGGGAAATAACCAGCGCCCAGACCACCATCCCGGATGAGCCGATGGAGGTGATCATGAGCAATGAGGTCGCGAATTCCAACGCGAGCAGCTGGCACACGACCCTCGATAGCTCGACGCCGCAATCGATGGCCATGCAAATCGCCGACGTGCAACTCTACCAGGCGCCGGGCTCCGGCGACACCGTCCTTGGCGCCAACGTGACCGCGGGTTCGACCGGGACCACGGGCACGACCGGGACAACCGGGACTACGGGCACAACCGGGACCACGGGCAGCGGTACGGGAACGGGCACAACCACAACTACGCCAACCGCGCCGACGGTGGCGATCACCAGCGCGGGCGGGACGGTTACCAACGCGGACCCGCTGATCTCCGGAACGGTGGATGTCGCGGACGCAGGCTCGACGGTCAAGATACTGGACGGGAAGACGCAGATCGGCACGGCTGTGGTAGCTGCCAATGGCGCGTGGTCGGATGAAGTGACGCTTACCGGCCAGGGCGCCAATGTGATCACGGCGACCGACACCAACGCCGGTGGAACGGGCGTGTCCAATGCTGTGACCTATACCTTGACGTCGGCGACCACGACCACCCCTCCGGTGACCACCCCTCCGGTGACCACATCGTCGACGACCACCTCGCCTACCCTCACGATTGCGGATTCCGCGCTTACCGTAACCGGCGGCGGTGGAAAGGTCGGTCTCGGCGTCAGCATGACATCGCCGACTTCCGCCACCGACGAGACCCTGACGATTACGGGACTTCCGCGCTACGAAACAATCACCGACGGCCATGGAGACCGGTTTCATGGAAGTTCGATCACGCTGACCGAAGCGCAGGTCGATAGCGGACTGACGCTGACTTCAAATTACCGTGGCCATCAGCATCCGGTCGCGACGCTGACACTCACCGCGAGTGACACGGTCGCCGGCGCTACGGTGAAGTCGGCCAGCCAGTCCATTGTCGTCACCGATCCGCCGCCGGTTTCCTCGACGACAACCGCCAAGCTGGCGCTGTTGAACCAGTTTGCCGCCAGCGGTTTTGAAAACGATTGGAAGGGCGCGCCGTCGATGGCCAACGGCTCCTCTCAATGGGCCGACCAAAACGGCTTCCTCACCTCGCCTCACCACTGATAGGGGCCAATTTCCGTGGGTGGCCCCGCCTCCCACGGCCGCAATACGTGTTCAATGAGAGATGCGCCTCAGTCGCTGCGACCGGGTTCCGGTCGCAGCGGTCCGCGCGCCTTTTGGCTTGAGGCTGAGACGGCGCAATCCGCACCACAAACATTCGAGACGAAACGATAACGTATGGCTTCACGACAGGGAAATACGCAGGATTTGAATTCCGGCGCCTTCGCTTTGGCGATTTTTCTGCGGCTGCATGGCGTCGCGTCCGCCCATACCGAGCAGTTCGAACGCGACGCTGCTGGCGAAATAGGCGTTAAGCAAATAGTGCAGCAGGCCCGTAAATTCGGGGTCAGGGCGCGCGCCCGCACGACGGACTGGGCGCGGCTCGCGCTGGCGAAACTTCCGGCGATCGCGGTTTTGCGCAGCGGCGATTTTCTGGTGCTCGGCAAGATGACCGAAGACAGCGTGATCGTGGTGCGCTCGTCATTCTCCGCGCCGAAACCAAAACCAGAACTGATGACTCGGGCCCAGTTCGAAGAGCAATGGGGCGGCATGGTTCTGCTGGCCGAACAGCGCGCCGCGACATTGCGCGCCCGCGCCAGAGACGTCTTGAGCGATCTCAAGGGCTTTTTCGCCAGCGCGGCGCAACGTCTTGGCGGCGCGGCCAAAAGCCTGAGCCTTGTCCGCAAAGCAAACCTGGAACGGCCTGCGACCATCGATTTCGGCGCCAACGCCGCGGAGAACGCCGAAGTCGCCGAATCCGGACTCGGCGCATTGGTGCTGCTGCTTGGCTGCCACGGCATTGGCGCCGATCCCGCCCAGTTGAAACACCGGCTCGGCGTCGCGCGCGTCGGCGTCGTTGAAATGCTGCGCTGCGCCAAGGAGCTTGGCCTCAAGGCCAGCGCGCGCAAGACGCACTGGGATCGCCTTGCGGGAACCCCGCTCCCGGGGATCGCCGTCCTGAGGGATGGCGGCTTCCTGATTCTCGGCAAGGTCGGCGACGACAAGGTTCTGGTGCAATATCCTGCCTCGGCACAGCCGGAGATGCTTTCGCGCGCCGAATTCGAGGCGATGTGGGACGGTCGGCTGGTGCTGATGGCCCGCCGTTCGGCCCTCGCGGAGCTCAACCGCCGCTTTGACATCACCTGGTTCCTCGGCGCCATTCACAAATACCGCCGCCTTCTGATCGAAGTGCTCGCCGCGTCGTTTTTCCTCCAGCTTTTTGCGCTGGTCTCGCCGCTGTTTTTCCAGGTCGTCATCGACAAGGTGCTGGCTCATCGCAGCCTGAGCACACTGGACGTACTGGTCGGCGGCCTTGTCGCCGTGACCTTTGCCGAGGGGATTCTCGGCGCCTTGCGAACCTATCTGTTCACGCATACGACCAATCGTATCGACGTCGAACTCGGCGCGCGGCTATTCAAGCATTTGCTGGCCTTGCCGATCGCCTATTTTCAATCGCGTCGCGTCGGCGATTCGCTGGCGCGGGTGCGCGAACTCGAAAACATCCGCCAGTTCTTGACGAGTTCCGCGCTGACCCTGGTCGTCGACCTGTTCTTCACCTTCGCCTTTCTGGCGGTTATGTTTTACTATTCGACGACCTTGACCTGGATCGTGCTGGCGTCATTTCCCTTCTACATCGGATTTTCAGTTGTCGCCGCCCCGATGTTCCGTCGGCGGCTCGACGAGAAATTCCGGCGCGGCTCCGAAAACCAGGCCTTTCTGGTCGAATGCGTCTCCGGCGTCGAAACGCTGAAAGCCATGGCGGTCGAGCCGCAGATGCAGCGCCGCTGGGAAGAGCAACTCGCCGGCTACGTGGCGGCGAGTTTTCGCGTGCTCAACCTCAACAACAACGCCAGCCAGGCCGTGCAGACGATCAACAAGCTGGCCACCGCCGCAATCCTGTATTTCGGCGCGAAGCTGGTGATCGGCGGCGATCTCTCCATCGGCGAACTGGTCGCCTTCAACATGCTGGCCGGTCGCGTCAGCGCCCCGGTGCTGCGGCTCGCGCAAATGTGGCAGGAGTTCCACCAGGCCCGCCTCTCCGTCGACCGCATGGGCGACATTCTCAATACCGTCCCGGAGCCCAGTTTCAGTCCCGGCCGCGTCGCCCTTCCTGCAATCCGCGGCGAAGTCACTTTCGACCATGTCAGCTTCCGTTACCGCGTCGATGGCGCGACGACGCTGGACGACGTCAATTTTTCGGTAAAGCCCGGCCAGGTGATCGGCATCGTAGGCTCCTCGGGTTCCGGCAAGAGCACTCTGGCCAAGCTGGTGCAGCGGCTCTACGTTCCGGAAAAGGGGCGCGTGCTGGTCGATGGAGTCGATCTCGCCATGGTCGATATCGCCTGGTTGCGCCGGCAGATCGGCGTGGTGATGCAGGACTCCTGCCTGTTCAACTGCTCGATCCGCGACAATATCGCCCTGGCCGATCCGGCCATGCCGATGGAAAGGGTGATCGCCGCCGCCAACTTCGCCGGCGCGCATGACTTCATCCTCGAACTCCCCGACGGCTATGACACGGTCGTCGGCGAGCGCGGCGGGACGCTCTCGGGCGGCCAGCGGCAGCGCGTCGCCATAGCGCGCGCCCTGGTGACCGACCCGCGCATCCTGATTTTCGACGAGGCCACCAGCGCCCTGGATTACGAGAGCGAACGCGCCATTCAGCAGAACATGAAACGCATCGCGGCGGGACGAACCGTGTTCGTCATCGCGCACCGCTTGTCCACCGTGCGTCAGGCCGATCGAATCCTGACCATCGAGCACGGCCGCATCGTCGAAGATGGGGCGCACGAGCAATTGATCCGGCAGAACGGCCGCTATTCGAAGCTCCACCAGATGCAGGGAGGCTTCCAATGAGCGCGGCCAATCAAAGAATCGTTCCTTTTCCCAAGCGGAAAATCGAGCGCAACACGCATGAAATCGCCTTTCTTCCTGCTGCGCTCGAAATAACGGAAATGCCCCCCTCGCCGATCGGGCGGGCCATAGGCGCGACCATTGTCGGCATATTCTGCTTCGCTCTGGGATGGGCCACGTTCGGGCATGTCGATATCGTCTCGAGCGCCAGCGGCAAGATCGTGCCGAGCGGACGGTCCAAATTGATCCAGCCTTTCGAGACCGGGGTCGTCGGCGCGATTCACGTTCGTGACGGACAGAAGGTCAAAGCCGGCGAGGTGCTGATCGAGCTCGATCCGACCATGACCGGAGCCGAGGAAGAACATTTCAGGGGGGATCTGCTCGCCGCCGAACTCGAAGTCGCGCGACTGCGCGCGGCGCTGGCCGCGCAGACCAATGTCGTCGCCAATCCGCTCGACGGCTTTCAGCCGCCGCAGGGCGCCAGTCCGCAACAGATCGAAACGCAACGGCAGTTCCTGGTCAGCCAAACCTCCGAACAAGTCTCCAAACTGGCGGAACTGGATCGCCAGGTGGCGCAGAAGGAGGCCGAACGTGCGACGGTCGCCGCTGGAATAGCCAAGCTCGAAGCGACAGTTCCCGTGCTGCAGGAGCGGGTGGACGTGCGCAAGGTGCTGTTCGACAAGGCCCTGGGCAGCAAACTGGTCTATCTGACGGAGTATCAGGATCTCGTCGCCATGAAGCAGGATGTCTCGGTGCAGCAGAGCCGGTTGCTGGAATCCGAAGCAGCGATAGCGTCCCTGCGGGAGGCGCGCCAGCGCACCGAGGCCGAGTTCCGCCGCACTATCTTCTCTGACCTTTCCAAGGCTGAGCAGCGCGTTGCGGGACTGGCGCAAGACGCCGTGAAGGCTGAACGGCGAAGCGGATTGCAACGTTTGACGGCGCCGGTCGACGGCGTGGTTCAGCAGCTTGCCGTTCACACGGTCGGAGGCGTGGTGACGCCCGCCCAGCCTCTCGCCGTCATCGTTCCCGAGGACAGCGCCATCGAGATCGAAGCCATGTTGCCGAACCGCGAAGTCGGCTTCGTTCATGCCGGGCAGGATGTGGAGATCAAGGTCGATACGTTCAACTTTACCCGGTACGGTCTCATTCGCGGTTCGGTTGTAAGCGTGTCGCAGGACGCGGTGACGCCGGCGCCCCAGGGCAAGAGCAATGAATCGCCCGATGGCGCGTCCGTGAACGCGAACGAGCGAAAAGAGGGTTCGCTCGACTATGTCGCGCGCATCTCGCTCGACAAGACGCAGATGAACATTGACGACAAGTTGGTGAATCTCAGTCCCGGCATGGCGGTGACGGTCGAAATCAAGACCGGTTCGCGCCGCATCA
>NZ_JBKQOU010000083.1:0-2632 GCF_052145335.1 Rhodoblastus sp. | reverse complement strand
GCAGGCGCTCATATTCCTCGTTCTCGACCTTGCCGGCAACGAAAACATTTCCCGGTCCCATCACGGCGAGATCATTCACGCACGCGCCGAGCACGATGATCCGCGCAGGGTCGCCACGCTGCAACAGCAGGCGGCCCAGGCTGACGATCAGCCGGTCGGCGAGCGCGCAGGGCATCGGCGTGACAATCGCCAGCGCATCGCCCGGCGTTTTTCGTATGAGCGGCTCGACGATCGGCTCCGCGGGCGCGTCCAATACCTGTGGAGAGATCCGTTCGGAAACCAGATCGGCGCCGAAAACATTGCGGGCGAAAACATCGCTTATGCGGTCCAGCGGCCTGATCGAGTCGGCGCGCGAAAGAATCGAGCGCCAGCGCTCCAGCCGCCGCGCGGAAATCTCATCCTTTGCGGATGGCGCCAGGGCGCCCGAGCAGGACGCGCAGGGGCCGGGCGCCTCCGGCCCGAGGCAGGCGCCCTCTTTCGGCAAGCGGAGGGAAAAAGCCCATTCGAGATCGGCGCAGACCAGTTCGACCGGCAGGTCGAGCGCGAACAGCGCCGTCAGCAAAGCGTCTGGCAGCGAAAGCGGGTCGAAAATCTCGATCCGGCGCAGTTTTGTCGCGCCGAGATAGGCTCGCAGCGCCGCGATCCCGGTGGCGGTGTGCAGTGAAAAACTCAAGGAGTGTGGCGGCGCCTCGTTCGGGCCGCGCAGAAAAACGCGGTCGCCCGCGAGCGTGCAGGCGCAGATCAGCGGCGCCGCTTCCCCTTCGACGTTCGTCCGCCTTTGCGCCTCTTCGCGCGCCAAAAAGCCGGACGCGCCCTCGCCGCAGACCAGCAGCGCCGCCTCGCGTTCGATCGGCGCGAGCGCCTCGATGGCGCCGCGGAAAGTTTTTAGCGGATCGGCGTGGTCGAAGGCGGCGGCTTCGAGACTATGGGAGGGAAAACGGCTCTCCAGCGTCGCGAGATTGCGCATGACGAGGCGCTTCTTCTCGGCCCCGAACGAGCGCGCGCCAGCATGGCCGACATAGACGCCGACGGCGCAAACGTTGCGAAACCCTTGTTCACGCGCGCGGAGACAGAATTCGACGTCTTCGAAATAGCCTCTGGCGTAAATTTCGGGAAGCGGGCCGACGGCGTCGAGACAGGCTCGGGTGACATACAGGCAGAAGCCGATTCCGTTGGGCAGATCGACCGCGGCCGCGCCATTGGCGCGGTGCGCGAGGGCGTCGAGCCGGGCCACCTCCTCCGGCGATCCGAGCGGATTGGCAACATTCGGCGTCGGAAAGCTGGTGATTTCGCCATTGTTGGACAGCGGCGTGACCGTGCCGATCCCCGGCGCCGAGCGCGCGACGGCGGCGAGCCGGCCGATGCTGGAGGGAGGAGGCAGTGTGTCGGCGTTGAGCAGGACAATGTCGCCGCTGGAGCATTGCGCCAGCGCCTTGTTGACCGAGGCGGCGAACCCGAGATTGACCTCGTTGCGGATCAGCAGGAATTTCCGCGCCGCGGCCTGCAGGTCGAGATAGGCGCGCAGGCGCGGATTGGGGCTGGCGTCATCGACGACGATCAGCCGGGCTCCATCGCTTCCCCCGGCGAACAGCGCGTCGAGGCAGGCGCGCGTCGCCTCGAAATCTTCATAGACCGGCACGATGATCGACAAGGGACCGGCGTCGGCGGACGAATGCGGCGCTGGCGCGTGTCGCGCAATATGGCGCTGCCGTAGTGGCGACGGCGGCGAAAAACTTTCGACCAAAATCCCATCGAGCAGAAAGTCGAGCCGCCGCAAGGCGCGATCATTGTCCTCGACCGCGATGTCGGCGCAGGACAAATTGGCGCCGGCGAGAGCGTGTTGCGAATCGGGCGCGATCCGGCAATCCTGCGTCCCGGCGGCCTGAACGCGCAAAATCATAGGAGCCGCGCCGGCCCAGGCGACCCAGCCGGCGGTCATCTCGCCTTGGCGCCGCAGGCCGAACAGCGTCCGCGCGCCGTTTTCGAAAAGCAAGGCGACGGCGTGGCGCAGCGCGTCCATCCCCGACGTCTCGTCGGCGACAAGGGCCCGAGCGGCGGCCAGCTTCTGCTCCGGCGCGCCCCATAGCAGCGCGATATGATTGACAAGACGATCGGTGGGATCGATCTCCATCGCGCGTGCGAGGTCGAGCGCCGCGACATCCTCATGGCCGGCGCGACGCGACGCCTCCGCGCGCAGAAGATAGTCATGCGCGCCCGGATTCGACTGCCGGCAGCGGCGGTCCGCATATTGGAAGGCCAACGCGAATTCGCCCTGGTTCAAATGCCCGCCGGCGAGCAGCGCCAAAGCTTCGCAATGACGCCCTGGGTCGAAGAACAAGGCGTTGACGTTCAAGAGTCCCCCCAGCGCGACAAAAAAGCGGCGCCCGTCACGCAAAAAAATGGACGATTGCAGCGCACCATGCGGCAAAAGTCCTGCAAAGGCTAGAGCCGGCGGAGATTCAAAACATGTCCCGCAAAGGCAATGACGGTTTCGCAAAATGGATTTGCGATGTCGAGTCATCTGGAGCCCATCCTGTTCCGGCGAAGGGTAAGGGACGCCAGACGAGCGCTATCAGCCGTGCGACGTGGCGACCGTTTCCGGCATCGCAACGGACTCCTGTCCCTCCGGCGG
>NZ_JBKQOU010000082.1:0-21427 GCF_052145335.1 Rhodoblastus sp. | reverse complement strand
AGCCGACGCGTCGATGAAACCGGGGTTCGACGTCCAGATCCCCGCCTCAGCGTTTTTCAATTTCTTGCCGTCGCTCCGCTCGATCTGGTTCCCGTCGCCGGATCGTTCACTCGGGCCGCAAGCATCTGACGCAACGGAAGCTGGCCTCGCGCGCAAAAAAGGTGCCTTGTCCCTCAGTTCGGCGGCGTGTTTGCCGCAGATGCAGCACCGGAGCCTTGTCAAGGGTTCCCCATAGCGGCTGGTGAAGCGTTCGACGGGGCTGCGCCCAACATGGGTGATTTGACTGGAATCGGCGGGAAGGTGACGTCCCAAAGAGCCGTTAGGAAGGACGGCTTGGCGTCCAGTTGCAGACCTTAGATTTGCACCTGATTTCCGCTCCGTCCAACCCATTGATCGGGCTGGATTCGGCTATTGGTGGAAAAATCTTGATTTTGTGCACCGCAGCGCCAAAAGCTAGCCGTTGGCTCCCTTGCGGGCAATGTTCGATCGAAATCTTCGCTCAGGAGGCGGGAACCGCGCTCTTTCCACGACGATAACCAAGGAAACCGAGACCCAGGAACCCCGCGAGCATCATCCTCCAGGTCGAGGGCTCAGGAACTGCGGAACCGACGGACCAGACTCCGTTAAAGCCCTGATCAGGAAGTACCCCCCTAAAATCCAGTAGTTCTGATGGGTGACCCCGGTTTCGAAGCTTTCTGGCCCAAACTCAAAAAGAATAAAGACGTCCGCCGCCGATGGCAGCGAGCTTGGGATAGCGCCGATGAGAGCTTGATAACCGGGATATAGCTCCGCCGGCGTCACTGTAAAGGCGGGATACAAATTACTTCCATCATAGTGGAATGAGACAAAGTTGGTAGGAGTAAGCGCGCTACCCAGAGTATAGTTCTGAAGGGTGAGCTCTGCCGTTACCGTACCTTTACAGTCGCTGTAAACTCCATAAAAATCAAATACTTCCACTGCCGCCCTCGCCGGCTCCCCGCTACGACTGACGCCAAGATCAGCGGTACAAAAAACAGATTTTTCATCGCCAAATCCTCCTGTATTGGAGACCCCGAACGCGTACGCCACCTCGCGGCGATGTCTGGAAATTCAACAAACTTCGTTGAGCGGATCGGGTCCGCTCATGCCAAGCAAAGAAAATACTTACTTAAAGCTAGAAAAAAACTTGTTCGGTGGAAAGCTGAATTTCGAACGCAGCGTAATGATTATCGCGGCTCCTGCAAAAGTTGCTGCTGCTGTCGATTCCGATAAGGCCGATTATGGTACCGCAGGCGGCGGCGCGACGTCGGCTGATTGCTCACGATGAGACGTTTGCCGACGCAATAGGGAAGGTCTTCGAGTGGAAGAACGCGATTGCGCCCGACAATTGAAGCCGAGCGGTCGTTAAAGGGAAAATAGACCGATGCGAGCCACGCCGTTAATGATTCGTCAAAAGGCGCTCGGGCCGGGTGGCTGAATTGCGCACCCTGGTGGAGGCTTGGCGCTGGCTCAGAAAGACTTTTTGAACTCGAGTCCCGGCGGGTTTAATTTCGGCGATAAGCTTTCGCCCGGAGGCATTTTGTCCTGACTTTCAAGCGTTGTCCCGTGTTCGGGCTGTTGCGTTGTCGCCGATAGTGAATTCGGATCGGGGCGCCCATCGATGACGCGCTGAAGATCGGACACGCCGGGAAGCCTCAATATATCCCCCGAAAAAGCCGGGGTAGCGAGGAGGAAGGACGAAACAACCACAATATGTTTCATATTTGCCTTTTCTAGTGCGAAAAAAACGCCGAAACTAATACGTCACGACGCCAATGGATTCAATTTTTGTCATCTTTTTGGCCGAGCGACACGTTCTTCCGTTCGATATTGGCCCATGGCGGGACCATCACGTCGGAAGACCGCAACAGCCGTTGCGGACCTTCCCGCCCGCGCCCGGCGCAGTCATGCCGCGCCAGTTCGGCGTCGCCACCGCCCTGTTTGAACCGCACCCCTCGCACCTGAAGCGCCTCAGTTTCACGATGTTCGGAAAGAGCGTTTCATCGGGCAGCGCCACAACGTCGAAGGACACCGGCTCAGACCGCCTGCAGTCCCTGCAGAGCACGTAAACGCCATCGACGCCCATGGCTTTCAGGCGACCGATTGTCGGCGGGTGGGTCGGCATGATGGCCTGTTAGTCATACTTCTTGGCCGCCTTCTTGGCCGCCTCGCAGCAACTCTCCGCGTTCGCTGACCGCGCCAGCCTGCATTAGACCCGAGCAGACGACGAGACAATTTGATATGGCGCGATGCTCCAGAATCGAAGCGGCAGCTTACATTTGAATAGCGGCTTCAGTGACGATGGGAGGTCCATCGCCGCCAATCGTTACCCCAACGCTACCCCAAACAAAAAATCGGAGCTGATCAGCTTTGGCTTTTTTATTCTAACTTATTGATTTGAATGGCGCGCCCGAAAGGATTCGAACCTCTGACCCCTAGATTCGTAGTCTAGTGCTCTATCCAGCTGAGCTACGGGCGCATCACACGACGCATTAACCGGCGCCGCAACAGTGGCGCGCTGTTTAGCCGCTCCATTCTCCATTGGCAATAGGCAAACATGCACAAATTCATCGCGAGCGCTATTCGTCCCTTCCCCGCCGAAAAACGGATCGCTTTTTCCCGCCGGAACAGCCGTCGCGACAAGGGGTTAGCGCGTAGTGGACGAATCCTTCGCCGGCGTCAGCGTTCTCGCGCCCCTTTGCGTTGACTTTTCGTAGCCCTTGCCCCTATAAGGCCGCTCGCGATTTCGGCTTCGCGCCGACGTCGTTTGTCGCCATTGGCGATGAAACGAAATGACGAAGCGCGAACCTTTAAAACTTCAGACCGCGTCCAGTCCCCTGTCGACGCGCCCAGATAAACCGGAGCAGACCCGTGAAGCGGACCTATCAACCTTCCAAACTCGTGCGCAAGCGCCGCCACGGATTTCGCGCCCGCATGGCCACCGTGGGAGGCCGCAAGGTCATCGCCGCCCGCCGGGCGCGCGGCCGCAAGCGCCTTTCGGCCTGAAGCCGCAGCGCGCCACGCGCGCGGCCTCGCCATGACCCGTCCCCGTGACGGCGAAATACTTCCCGACCGCGCGCCCCAGGGCGCGCGGCCTGTTGGTTTGCGCCTGAAAAAACGCGCTGATTTCCTCGCCGTCGCCAAGGGGCGCCGCCAGCATCAGCGTTGTTTCGTCCTGCAGGCCCGCCAGCGGCAGGCGGAAAGCGAAACGGAGATCTCCGGGTCGCAATCCGGCGAACCCCAAGCGGTGGAATTGGCTCGCTTCGGCTTCACCGTCACCAAAAAAGTCGGCAATTCCGTCGTCCGCAATCGCATTCGCCGTCGCCTGCGCGAAGCCGTGCGGCTGGCGGACTTATCATTGCCGAAAGCCAGCCATGATTATGTGCTGGTGGCTCGGATCGAGGCGCTGACCGCCCCATTTGACGAATTGCGCGGCGAAATCGCCCGCGCCTTGAGCAAAATTCACCAGACTGGCCAAGTCCGCCGGTCTCCCGCCTCCCCGGCCGCCGATCGCAAGCAAGACGTCTGACCATGCAGAACGATCAAAAAAATCTCATCCTCGCCATGGCCCTGTCGCTTATGGTCATCGTCGGCTGGAACCATTTTTTCGGCGCGCCGAAGGTGCAGCAGGCGCGCCAGACGCAAAGCCAACTGGAGCAGCTCGATTCGTCCGGCCGGCCCAAAGCGGCTAATCCAGCTGCAAACGCCGGAGCAAATCTCGCGGCCGGCTCCACGATGCAGCCGGAGGCCGCCGCCCAGCCGCTGAACCGCGCCGAAGCGCTGGCGCTAAGCCCGCGCCTGGTCATCGACACCAAGAACATGTTCGGCACGCTCGCGCTCAAGGGGGCGCGGCTCGACGATATCGCCCTGAAGAATTATCGCGAGACGACCGATCCGCACAGCCCGAACATCGTGCTGCTTTCGCCCTCTGGCGCGCCGGATGGCTATTTCATCGATCTCAATTACGTCGCCCCGCGCGGCGTCGCGCTCGACCTGCCCACAGCCTCTTCCCTGTGGAAGGCCGACGGCGACCGGCTCACCGAGGCCACTCCCGTCACCTTGAGCTACGACAACGGCAAGGGCCTGGTTTTCAAGCGAAAGATTTCGGTCGACGAATTCTACATGTTCACCCTCGCCGACACTATCGAAAACAAGGGCAAGGAGCCGGTCACGCTGTTTCCCAACGCGACCGCCACGCGCCAGGGCATGCCGAAGACTTCCGGCTACGCCGTGCTGCACGAAGGCTTCATCGGCGTGATCGGCGCCGACCAGCCCTCGACCGAACTCACCTACGCCGCCATCGCCAAGGAAACCAGCAACGCCAAGGTCCTGCCGGTCGAGGGCTACGCGCAAGGCGGCTGGCTCGGCTTTACCGACAAATATTGGGCGACGGCGATCGTCCCGGACGAGAGCAAGAATTACAAAGGCTGGTTCCGCGAGTTTCCCGGCGTGCAGCCGCAGTTCCAGGCCGATGTCTTCGCCGAGGCGCAAACCATCCCGCCCGGCGCCAGCCTCGAAATGAGCACCCGCGTTTTCGCCGGCGCCAAGGAAAGCCGCGTTCTGGATTATTACCAGAACGTTCAAGGCATCAAGAAATTCGACATGCTGATCGACTGGGGTTATTTCCACTTCATCACGCGGCCGATGTTCTGGCTGCTGGAGACGATCTACGGCATCGTCGGCAATTTCGGCGTCGCCATCCTGGTGATCACCCTTCTGGTGAAGGGCCTGTTCTTCCCGCTAGCCAACAAATCCTATCTCTCGATGGCCAAGATGAAGGCCGTCCAGCCGAAGCTCAAGGCGCTGCAGGAGCTTTATCCCGACGACAAGATGAAGCAGCAGCAGGAAATCATGGAGCTGTACAAGAAGGAGAAAATCAATCCCGTTTCCGGCTGCCTGCCGATGCTGCTGCAAATTCCGGTGTTTTTCTCGCTCTACAAAGTGCTGTTCGTCGCCATCGAAATGCGGCAGGCGCCGTTCTTCGGCTGGATCAAGGATCTGTCGGCGCCCGATCCAACCAATATCTTCACCCTGTTCGGCCTTCTGCACTATGACCCGACCCAGGCGCCGATGATCGGGCATCTGCTGCATCTCGGCATCTGGCCGCTGATCATGGGCGTTTCGATGTGGGTTCAGATGAAGATGAACCCCGAACCCGCCGACCCCGTGCAGAAAACCATGTTCGCCTGGATGCCGGTGATTTTCACCTTCATGCTCGGTTCTTTCCCGGCCGGCCTGGTGATCTACTGGTCCTGGAACAATTTCTTGTCCGTGGCGCAGCAGACCCTGATCATGAAACAGGCCGGCGTGAAGGTCGAGTTGTTCGACAATCTGCGCAAGACTTTTTCGCGCAGTCCGACTTAACCTCGGGACTGGCGCTCAATGCCCCTCATCCTGAGGAAGCCGCGTGGCGGCTGTCTCGAAGGACGAGGGGATCGTTGGCCGCGATTTTCGCCTTGGCAAGAGCTGAACAGCCGCCGATGGTTCGAGACGCGGCGCCTTGGGGCGTCGCTCCTCACCATGGGGGAGAGAGGTTGAACGGCAAAGCCAAGTCAAAAGGACTGAAGTGTTGACCAACGCCGAAAATGAACCGGATTTCGAGGAAATCGGCCGCAAGCTTTTCGCCCAGAACTGCGATTTCATCTGGGCCGCGGAAAAGATCGATGGCCTGCCGCCGATGGGGCCGCTGGAAATCGCCTTCGCCGGGCGCTCCAATGTGGGAAAATCCTCGCTTCTCAACGCCCTCACCGGGCGCAAGGCGCTGGCGCGCACCTCCCACACGCCGGGCCGCACCCAGCAGTTGAATTTCTTCAACCTCGGTCCCGATCCAGAGGCGCCGTTCCTGCGCCTCGTCGATATGCCGGGCTATGGCTATGCCGCGGTGTCCAAGGAAAAAATCGCCAACTGGACCCGCCTGATGACGGAGTTCCTACGCGGCCGAGCCACTTTGGCCCGCGTGTTCGTGCTGATCGATGGGCGCCATGGCCTGAAACCGCTGGATCATGAAATGCTCGAACAACTCGACAAGGCCGCCTTGTCCTATCAATTGGTGCTGACCAAGCGCGACGAAGTCAAATTGTCACAAGTCGAAAATACGATTCAATCCGCAAAGACCGGGCTGCGCGCCCACTCTGCGGCGCATCCGGAGGTGATCTTCGCGTCCTCGCACAAGGACGAAGGCATTTCCGAACTGCGGGCGGCCATCGCCCGTTTGATGTTCGAACGCGACAGAAAAGTTTTCGAGCGGGCGTAAACCGGCTAAACCCCCGCCGCCCACCCCCAACGAGGCGTCATCCATGACCGAAGCCACGGCAACCCGCCCCCCGATAGACCAGGCCGCCGCCATCGATCAGGCCAAAATCCTGATGCAAGCGCTGCCGCACATGCTGCGCTACGACGAAGCCATCATCGTGGTAAAATACGGCGGCCACGCCATGGGCGACGAGGCCGGCGCCCGCGATTTTGCCCGCGACATGGTCCTGCTTGAACAATCGGGCGTCAACCCGGTGGTCGTGCACGGCGGCGGCCCGCAGATCGGGGCCATGCTGGCCAAGCTCGGCATCAAGTCGGAATTCGCCGACGGCCTGCGGGTCACCGACAAGGCTACGGTCGAGGTGGTCGAAATGGTGCTGGCCGGCGCGATCAACAAGCAGATCGTCGGCCTCATCAACAACGAGGGCGGACGCGCCATCGGCCTGTGCGGCAAAGACGGCAATATGGTGACTGCGCAAAAAGTCGTGAAGGTCGAGCAGGATGGCAAGGCGCCGGTCGATCTCGGCTTTGTCGGCGAACCGGCCAAGGTCGATTCGACGGTGCTGGAACAGGTGCTGGGGCGCGATCTGATCCCCGTGCTCGCCCCCATCGCCCAAGGCGCCGCCGGCGAGACTTTCAACGTCAACGCCGACACTTTCGCCGGCGCCATCGCCGGGGCCCTCGGCGCCAAGCGCCTGCTGCTGCTGACCGACGTGCCGGGCGTGCTCGACCGCGACAAGAACCTGATCAAGCAATTGCGCATCAGCGAAATCCCCGGCCTGATCGCCGATGGCACCATCACCGGCGGCATGATTCCGAAAGTCGAGACCTGTATCTACGCCATCGAACAAGGGGTCGAAGGCGTGGTCATTCTCGACGGCAAGATCCCGCACGCGGTGCTGATCGAACTGCTTACCGATCATGGCGCCGGCACGCTGATCACCAGGTGAACGCGTTCCGCAGGACATCGTCGCACGATATGCCACACGACCTGCCACACGACTTGGCGGCCTTCCGCCGGGTCGACACCTGGGTGTTCGATCTCGACAACACCCTCTACCCGCCAGACAGCGATCTCTGGCCGCTTATCGACGCGCGCATCACCGCCTATATGATCGCCATGTTCGGCCTGGACGGCATTTCCGCGCGGGCGCTGCAAAAGCATTATTACCGCGTCTATGGCACGACGCTGGCCGGCCTGATCCGCGAATATGACGTCAAGCCGGAAGAATTCCTGCATTTCGTCCACGACATCGACCGCTCCTCGCTGGCGCCCAATCCGGCGCTGGAGCAAGCCATCGACGCCCTGCCGGGACGAAAGCTCGTCCTCACCAACGGCTCGCACGCCCATGCCCTGGCGACCTCGAAACAACTCGGCATCGACCATTTGTTCGAGGATTTTTTCGCTATCGAACATGCGGATTATCTGCCAAAACCGGCCTTGCAGACTTTTCAGCGCTTTTTCGAGCGTCACGACGTCGATCCGGCTAAAAGCGCCATGTTCGAGGATATGGTCCATAACCTCGAAGCGCCCCACGCCAGCGGCATGTTGACGGTATTGGTTCGCCCCCGGCATGGCGCCGTGGACCATCGCGAGGATTGGGAAAAATCGTCGCAAAAACCGCCGCATGTCGATTTCGTCACCGATGATCTGGTCGGGTTTCTCCGACGAGTCATGACGCCGCCAGCTTGACTTATCCGCCCCCAGGACCGAAACCAGCACGAATAATTTCAAAGAGGAAAAGTCCATGCCGCACGCGCTAGCGACCATTATCGACGCCGCTTTCGAGGATCGCACCAATATCACCCCGAAAACCAACGGCGACATCCGCCAGGCGGTCGAATCGGCGCTGCACCTGCTCGACTGCGGCAAGGCGCGCGTGGCGGAAAAGGTCCCTGGCAAGACCGGACCCGAAGCCTGGAAAGTCAACGAATGGCTGAAAAAAGCCGTGCTTCTTTCCTTCCGCCTCAATGACATGCATGTCATTCCCGGAGGCGCCTATGGCGCGACCTGGTTCGACAAGGTCGCTTCCAAATTCGACGGTTGGGGCGCCAAGGATCACAATGCCGCCGGCTTTCGCTCGGTTCCCGGCTGTATCGTGCGTCACTCGGCCTATATTGCCCCCGGCGTCGTGCTGATGCCCTCCTTCGTCAATCTCGGCGCCTTCGTCGATACCGGCACCATGGTGGACACCTGGGCCACCGTCGGCTCCTGCGCCCAGATTGGCAAGAACGTCCATCTTTCCGGCGGCGTCGGCATCGGCGGCGTGCTGGAGCCGCTGCAAGCCGCCCCAACGATCATCGAGGACAATTGCTTCATCGGCGCACGCTCCGAAGTGGTCGAGGGCGTAGTGATCGGCGAGGGCTCGGTGATCGCCATGGGCGTGTTCATCGGCGCCTCGACCAAGATCGTCGATCGCAACACCGGCAAGGTTCATGTCGGCTATGTGCCGCCGTTCTCCGTGGTCGTTTCCGGCAATCTGCCCGGCAAGCCGCTTCCCGACGGCCAGCCCGGCCCGTCGACCTATTGCGCCGTCATCGTCAAGACGGTAGACGCCCAGACCCGCTCGAAAACCGCCATCAACGAGCTTTTGCGCGACTGATGGACAAGGCTGATTTCAGCTTCCTGTTCCGCCAGAGCGAGGGAACGATTTCGGCGCCGCTCTGGCGGCGCTGGACCCTCGTCCTCACCGGCCTGTGCGTCGCCTTGGCGATTGTCTGGAAACTGATCACTCCCTGGACCGAGCGCGACCTGGCGACGCAGGGGCTGTTCGACCTGAAAGCTTTCATCGCTTTCGTCTATCTGCTGGGGTTCGTCGGTGTGGTGCTGCTGGCGCAGGTCAGCCAGTATAATCTCTCGGCCAAGCGCTGTCGCGCCAAGAGCCACGCCCCTGGCTGGGCTGGCGTCTGGCCGCTTTCCGCCTTTGTCGCCGCCGCCGCTTTCTGGGCGCAGCCCAATTTCTTCGGCCTGTTGCCAGCTTTTGTGCCGTGGCTGTTCCTGGCTGTTGCGGCGGCGGCTTTTTGCGCGCAATTTTTGGAACTGGGCCTGCGTCAAGACTAGGAAAGTGCGACCGAATGGCCGAGACAAGTCCCGGCGTGGCGTTGACACGCGAGTTGATCCAGAAACCCTCGGTCACCCCCGCCGACGCCGGGGCGCTGGACATTCTCGAGACGCGGCTGCGCGCCGCGGGCTTTTCCACCCAGCGCCTGCCTTTTTCCGATGAGGGCACCCCAGACATCGACAATCTTTATGCGCGCATCGGCGACAGCGCGCCTTATCTGCTATTCGCCGGCCATACCGACGTGGTGCCGCCCGGCGATAGCGCCAAGTGGCGCGCCGATCCTTTCGCCGGCGAAATCATCGACGGCGAGCTTGTCGGGCGCGGGGCCGCCGACATGAAGGGCGGCATCGCCGCTTTCGCCGCCGCCGCCTGCGCTTATGTCGAGAAGCGCCAGCGCCCAAAAGGTTCGATCGGCTTTCTGATCACCGGCGACGAGGAAGGCCCCGCCATCAACGGCACGATCAAAATGCTGGAATGGCTAAAGCAACGTGGCGAGCATTTCGATCACGCCATCGTCGGCGAGCCGACCAACGCCCAGATGCTCGGCGACATGATCAAGATCGGGCGGCGGGGCTCGCTCAACGGCCGGCTTGTTGTACGCGGCGTTCAGGGTCACGTGGCCTATCCGCAGCGCGCCGACAATCCCGTCGGGCATCTGCTGGCGCTCTGCGCCGCTTTGAAAGATGAGCCGCTCGATTCCGGGACCGAATGGTTCGACGCCTCCAATCTCGAAATCACCTCGATCGACATCGGCAATGCCGCAACCAATGTCATACCGGCCGAGGCTGTGGTGCGGTTCAACATTCGCTTCAACGACAATTGGACCCCGGAAAGCCTGAAAGAGGAAATCCGCCGCCGGTTGTCGTCGGCGCGCCCCGCCGAAAAGTTCGAACTGGCTTTCGATCCCTGCAACGCCTTGTCCTTCATCACGCAGCCCGGTCCCTTCACCGAACTGGTGGCCGGGGCAATCGAGGCGGAG
This sequence comes from Rhodoblastus sp., assembly GCF_052145335.1. GTDB lineage: Bacteria > Pseudomonadota > Alphaproteobacteria > Rhizobiales > Beijerinckiaceae > Rhodoblastus. The sequence continues at coordinate 11,116 of NZ_JBKQOU010000082.1, read as the reverse complement.
ACCGGAAGGCGTCCGGAATTTTCAACCTCGGGAGGCACGTCGGACGCGCGTTTCATCGCGCGATATGGCCCGGTGGTGGAGTTCGGCCTGGTCGGCAAGACCATGCATCAGATCGACGAGCGCGTCGCCCTGACGGACATCGACGGGCTGACCGCTATTTACGCGCGGATTTTGGAAACCTATTTCGGCTGATCGTTGGGACCTGGGAGAGCGACATGCCTTACGTGAATATCAAGATCACGCGCGACGGCGCGACGGCGGAACAAAAAGAAGCGCTGATCGCCGGCGTGACCAAGCTGCTGGTCGACGTGCTGAACAAGAATCCCAACACGACGGTCGTCGTCATCGACGAGGTCGAAACCGACAATTGGGGCATTGGCGGAACGACCGTCACGAAACGCCGCAAACAGGGCCTTTGATGACCTGAGGCGTTTTCAAGCGAAGCGGACCCGATTGTCGTGAAGGCTCCAGGCTACGGCGCGATCCGATAACGATCCCGAGCGCCGGCGAGCAATTCGGCCGCCTCCGCCGCCATGCGTTCGACGATTTCGCCTGCGGGCGGAATGTCGCTTATGAGGTCCGCCACCTCGCCGGCGATCACGGCGGCAGTGTCAAAATCGAATTTCGTCCGCGCCTCGGCATAGAGGGTCGAGACCTCCTCCTGGCGGCGCAATAATTCGGCCTCGCGGCCGGCCCATTCGTCGGAGAACCGGTTGCACAATACGCGCCCGGTGAACGGCTCGGGCCAGATATTCTTGCGCGCGATGTCGAAGATGCGGCCCCGGATCGTCCGATCGCCGGTCGCGCGCTGCACTGCCGCCTTCGCGTCGGGATGCGACGCCGCTTCTTGGGAGACATAGAACCTTGTTCCCATCAGAACGCCTTCGGCTCCGAGCATGAGCGCGGCGGCGAGGCCACGGCCATCGGCGATCCCCCCGGCGGCAACCACGATCGCGTGGGGCGCGAGATCAGCTACGGCGGGCACGAGCGGAAAGGCGCCGCGCGCCACGCCGTGGCCACCCGCTTCCGCACCCTGAGCGACCAAAATGTCGGCGCCATTTGCCAAGGCGTCCCTGGCTTGAGCCAGGGTCTGAATCTGGCAGACAAGCAGGGCGCCGGTCTTCTTGATCTTTTCGGCGAAGGGACGGACTTCGCCAAAGGAAAGCATGACGGCCGGCGGACAGCGTTCGAGCACGAGATCGAGCAGGCGGGGATTTTTCGCCAGGCTCCAGGTGATGAAGCCGACGCCGATCCGCTCCTCGCCGACGCCGTCCAGTTGACGGGTCAGCCATGCTTCCTCGCCATAGCCGCCGCCGACCATGCCGAAGCCGCCGGCGCGGCTGACGGCGAGGGCTAGCCTCGCGTCGGCGACCAGATCCATCGGGGCGAGCATGATCGGATGGCGAATGTTGAGCGCTCTTGTCAGACCCGTCGAAATCGCCATAGCCGATTTCCTTGACAAAACCGCCCGCTATGGCGGGCGAATTCAACGCGCCAGCATATCGTTGAATTTCTCCACAAAAGCCCATTCATTGGGGCCAGGATTGTCGCGCAGCATTTTCACCCTTTCGACCAGAACCTCGTCCGCGTCGGTGGCGAAGGCGCGCATGGTTTCGTCGATGAAATCCTGCAGCGGCATGGCGCGCGGTTCGTCGCGTCCGCCCATCAGATCGGTGCGCACCCAGGGCGGGGCCACTTCCAGCACCCGCACCGACGTTCCGCGCAGCCGGAAGCGCAGCGACAGGGTCCAGGAATGCAGCGCCGCCTTGGTCGCCGAATAGACGGCGGAATGGGCGAGCGGCGTGAAGGCGAGACCCGAGGTGACGTTGACCAGAACGGCGTCGGGACGCGTCTTGAGATGTTCGATCAGCGAGGAAGTCATGCGCATCGGGCCGAGCAGATTGGTCTCGATGGTCGCGACGCTCAGATCGTCGTCCATGAAACCGCCGGTATTGTCTCCGGACATGATCCCCGCGTTGTTGACCAGCACATTGACTTCCGGATGGGTCATCACCAGCCAGTCGGCGACCTCGGCGATGTTTTTCGGATCGCGCATGTCGATGGTGCAAAAATCCATGCCGGGATGGGTTTTCGCCGTCTCTTCCAGAGCCGCCTTGCGCCGCCCCGCGATGATCACCTTATTGCCAAGGCCGTGAAAAGCGCTGGCGAGACCCTGGCCGATGCCGGAGCCGCCGCCGGTGATGAAAATTGTGTTGCCGCTCATTTTCATGACGAGACTCCTGCGCCGCTCGATCCCGCTAACATCGGTTTTCATTGCGCAACCCGCAAGCGGCAGAGGCGCAAGTGCGGCTTGTCGAAGACAAGATTGCCTTTCGACGCCAATGCGGCTATCGCCGAAGGGCGGAATTTCCGGAGCGCGCCATGAACCATTCGCCGATCGAAACGCTGAAACGCAAGGCCGCCGAACGGGCCGCCGATCTGGTTCGTTCCGGCATGAAGCTGGGGCTCGGCACCGGCTCCACCGCCGCCCATTTTGTCGATTGCGTCGGCGAACGCGCGCGCGACGGGCTCGACGTGATCTGCGTCCCGACGTCCGAGCGCACCCGCCTGCAGGCCGAGGGCTGGTCCTTAAGGCTTTCGACGCTCGACGAGACGCCGGAACTTGACCTGACCGTGGACGGCGCCGACGAATTCGATTCGGCCTTGCGCCTGATCAAGGGCGGCGGCGGCGCCCTTCTGCGGGAAAAGATCGTGGCGGCGGCCTCGAAGAGGATGGTCGTCATCACCGACGCCAGCAAACAAGTCGCGCGGCTCGGAAAATTCAAGCTGCCGGTCGAAGTCGATCGTTTCGGCCTCGCGGCCACCCGCCGGCATATCGAGGACGCCGCCCGCGCCTGCCATTGTTCCGGCCCGGTGGTGTTGCGCAAAAAAGACGATGCGCAGGATTTCCTCACCGACGGCGGCAATGCGATCTTCGATTGCGATCTTCGCGCCATCCCCGATGCGGAAGCGCTCGCCGCAGCGTTGAACGCCATCCCCGGCGTGGTCGAACATGGCCTGTTCATCGGCCTCGCCAGCGCGGTGATCGTCGCCGATCCGGCGGGGATCAGGGTGTTGGGTGATTTGGCCGGCTGAAGGAGGGCTTTCCTTGCTCCGCATTTTCGCGCGCCTGCTTTTCGTCGGCGGACTTTGCATCGCCGCCGGCTTCGGCCATGCGCAGGACGCACCCGATCCGGATTCGTCAAATCCGGAAAGGCTGAAACTGGCGCGACTGGTGGTGGTCGATTCCGGCCTCGCACGCTCCTTTCACGGGTTGGTCGCGCAGATGGAAGAGGATTTGCAAAATCGCGCGGCGGCGACGCGGCCGGAAGCCGCCGCCGATTTGCGCGCGACTCTTGGCGATCTGCAGCCGGAATTCGACCAGGCGGCGGACGCCATGACCGATCGCGCGGCGGCGCTTTACGCGGCCCGGCTGTCGCGGCGGGAACTGGCCGATTGCGCGGTGTTTTTCGCCGGCCCATCCGGAAAAGCCTATGTCGCGGCGCAGCCGGCGCTGATCGGCGATCTGGCGGGGGCGCTGGCCGAGTGGCGCCGGCAGACCTCGGTCGCGATGATGACGCGGGTGCGCGAAAAAATGCGCGAAAAGGGCCGCGAGTTCTAATCGAATCTGCTGGGAGCGCTACGCCAATGACCGCTTATGAAGCCGATCTGTTCGTCATCGGCGCCGGTTCGGGCGGCGTGCGCGCCGCGAGAATCGCCGCCGGCCATGGCGCGCGCTGCATGATCGCCGAGGAATTCCGCATCGGCGGCACCTGCGTCATTCGCGGCTGCGTGCCCAAAAAACTCTATGTCTACGCCTCACGCTTCGCCGAGGAATTCGAAGAGGCGGCCGCCTTCGGCTGGAACATTCCGCAGAAGCCGGAATTCGAGTGGCGAAAACTCGTCTCCGCCAAGGAAGCCGAGATTTCCCGGCTGTCGAAAATCTACGAGACAAATCTGCTCAAATCCGGCGTCGAGATTTTCGAGGAGCGAGCCGAAATTATCAGCCCGCATGAAGTGCGGTTGACCAAAACTGGCCGCGTCATTTCCACCAAGCATATCCTGGTCGCCACCGGCGGCGGGCCCATGATGTTCCCGGCCATTCCCGGCATCGAGCACGCCATCAGCTCCAACGAGATCTTCGATCTGCCGGAATTTCCGCGCCGCCTCGCGGTGGTGGGCGCCGGCTACATCGCGGTGGAATTCGCCAGTATTTTCGCGCGGCTCGGCGCGAAGGTGACGATCCTGTTTCGCGCCAGCAATGTTTTGCGCGGCTTCGACGAAATCTTGCGCGAAAACCTGCGCGATGGCCTCGCCCATGCCGGGATCGACATAAGATCCGGCGTGCTGCCGACGGCAATTGACAAGACCGGACACGGCCTTCGGCTGGACCTTTCCGACCACGGGGCGCTCGAAGTCGATCAGGTTCTGGTAGCCACCGGCCGCGCGCCGCACGCCCGCGGATTGGGGCTGGAACAGGCCGGGGTCGACGTCGATTCCGCCGGCGCGGTGACGGTCGACGCCTTCAACACCAGCAATGTCCCGTCGATCCATGCGGTTGGCGACGTCACCAACCGCGTCAATCTCACTCCCGTCGCCATCCGCGAGGGACATTTGCTGGCCGACCGGCTGTTCGGCGGCGGCGTGGCGCAGGTCGATTACCATCTCATTCCCACCGCCGTCTTCACCACGCCGGAAATCGGCACGGTCGGGTTGACGGAAGCGCTGGCCCGGGAAGAATTCCGTTGCGTGGATATTTATCAGACCAGTTTTCGTCCGATGAAGGCGACGATAGCCGGCGGTCCGGCGCGCATCGCGATGAAAATCGTCGTCGATGGCGACAGCGACCGAGTGCTCGGCGTGCATATATTGGGCGACGACGCTGGCGAAATGGCGCAGCTTCTGGCGATCTCGCTGCGATTGGGCGCGAAAAAGGCCGATTTCGACGCCACCATGGCCTTGCACCCGTCGGCTGCGGAAGAACTCGTAACCTTGCGCACGCGCACCGCGCGCTATCTGCGCGATGAGGCCGGATAAAAATGTGCGGACGCTTCGCCATCACTTCGCCGCCCGAAGCCGTGCGCGCCTTCTTCCGTTACACGGAGCACCCCAACTTCCCGCCGCGCTACAATATCGCGCCCACGCAGCCGATTCCGATTGTGTCGGCGCGACGGGAACCCGGCGGCGGCGGCCGTCATTTCCAACTCGCGCGCTGGGGTTTTTTGCCCGGTTTTGTCAAAGACGTGCAAAAATTTCCGTTGATCATCAATGCCCGCGCCGAAACTTTGGCGGAAAAGCCGAGTTTTCGCGCCGCCCTGCGCCGGCGGCGCTGTCTCGTCCCCGTCGATTGCTGGTATGAGTGGCGCGCCAGCCTGCGTGGACCGAAAACGCCGTTTTTGCTGCGGCGGACAGGCGGCGGCCTGATGGCCTTCGCCGGCCTTTGGGAGACTTTCACCGATCCTTCCGGCGGGGAGATCGACACCGCCTGCATCGTCACCACCATGGCCAATGGCGCCACGGCGGCGATTCACGACCGCATGCCGGCGCTGATCGAACCCGAAAATTTCGACGCCTGGCTCGATCCAGACGAGACCAGGCCGCCGCCTTTGAATTTGCTGAAGCCGGCGGCTGACGACGCCATCGAATTTTTCGCCATAGGGCCCGGCGTCAACCGCGCCGGCAACGACCGACCGGAAATCCAGGCTCCGGCGGAGGTGTGACGCGAAGGCAGCCTGAAGCCTCGCCGCCTCAAATCGTCAAAAAGCCTTCGCCGACCCTTACGCAGGCGCCGCCGACGCTGGCCTCGACCAACTGTCGGCCGGATACCTGCATGGTCAAGGCGATCAGACTCGGACGACCGACGGCGAGACCCTGTTCGATGACGATAGTGTGCTCGCCATCCTCGGGCCGCTCGAAAGCGCAGGCGACGGCGGCGAAAGCGCAAGCCGCCGATCCGGTCGCCGGGTCTTCGTTCCCTCCAAGGCCTGGAACGAAAACCCGCGCCTGGACATGATGCGCCGGATCGGAGGTTTCGCGCGAATAGACGCAGCAAGCGGGGCGCTCCAGTCCGAAAACCTCGCCAAAATTGGCGAATTTCGGGGCCAACCTATTCAGCGCTGCGCGACCCGCTACGGGTATGAAAGCGAATGCCAACCCCGCCGAGGCGACCACCGGTTCGTGCGCGTCGAAGCCGAGGTCTTCAACCGGGAGACCAAGCGCGGCGGCGATTTTTCCTTTGTCGGTCAAGTCGCGCAAAATTCTTGGCGTCTGCGGCGCGACAAATCGAGCCCTGATCGAGCCCTTATAACATGATACCTCGCAGGCGACCGGGCCGATTTCTTCTTCCAGCGCAAGCCCCAGCGGCCGGGCGCCAATCATGTCCGGCGCGCGCAAAAGCGCGATCAGGCAGGCCGCGCCGATGGTCGGGTGGCCGGCGAAAGGCAATTCCTGGGTTGGCGTGAAAATCCGCAGCCGCGCCGTATGCAACGGGTCGCGCGGCGTCAGCACGAAAACCGTCTCCGACAGGTTGAATTCGCGCGCGATGGCCTGCATCTGCGAGAAATCCAACCCGTCGGCCTCCGGGACGACGGCGAGCGGATTGCCGGCCAGCGGCGTTTCGGTGAAGACGTCGAGCAGATGATAGGCGAGGCGCATCGCCCGCTTAAGTCCGACCTGCGGCGGCGTCCTGCTCGGTCAGTCGCTGGAACGAGCGGATCGAAAAAGGAATCATCGCCAGATAGGCAAGGCTGAGGAAAATCAGCATCTGCATGGGGAAGGACGCCAGCAGCACGAGCACGGCGGCGGCGGCGAACAGTACAAAAATGAATTTGTCGCGCGGCACTCGGCCGATGTGCTTTCCGGAAAAATGCGGGATCCGGCTGGCCATCAGCACGGCCACTCCGACGACATAGGCCAGTTCCAGCCACGCCAGAGCGCCCGAAATCGGCAGATCGAACGACATATGGACGTAGAGCGGCAGCAGCACGACGATCGCCCCCGCCGGCGCCGGCATCCCGGTGAAAAAGCGGCCCATCCAGGCCGGCTTGTTGGGATCGTCGATCATCACATTGAAGCGCGCCAGCCGCAAGGCGGCGGCTATGGCGAAAAACAGCACCGCCACCCAGCCCAGGGTTTTCAGCTGGTGCAGCGACCAGAGATAGAGCACCAGCCCCGGCGCGACGCCGAAATCCATGAAATCGGCGAGCGAATCCAGCTCCGCGCCGAACCGCGACGAGCCTTTCAATGCCCGGGCGATGCGCCCGTCGATGCCGTCCAGCACGGCGGCGACGACAATCGCCAGCACCGCGAATTCAAACTTGCTCTCGATAGCGAAGCGGATCGCCGTCAGCCCGGCGCAGAGCGCCAGCAGCGTCACCACATTGGGGACGACGAAACGCAAGGGCAGGCCACGCAAGCCGCGCGGCTGGAAGGTCGCCCGCGCGGGACCGGAGGATTCCGAATTCGCATCGGCGGCCAACTTGTCGTCAACCATCTCATCCGACCTTGAAGTGGCGTTCCGGCTCGCCGGGACGGAAATCGGCGAGCACGGTTTCGCCAGCTATGGCCTTGGCGCCGAGACCGATCAGAACCCGCGCGCCGGCGGGCATATAGACATCGACGCGCGAACCGAAGCGGATCAGGCCGAATCGCTCGCCGACGCCGAGGCTCTGGCCTTCCTGCACGAATGAGACGATGCGGCGCGCAATCAGCCCGGCGATCTGCACCACGCCGAACCGCCCGAGGTTGGAATCGATGATCAGGCCGTTGCGCTCATTGTCCTCGCTCGCCTTGTCGAGGTCGGCGTTGACGAACAGGCCCGGCTTGTAAGCGATGCGCGAAATGCGACCGGTCACCGGCGCGCGATTCACATGGCAATCGAAGACGCTCATGAAAATGCTGACGCGCTGCATCGGCTCCGGCCCGAGGCCCAGTTCCGGCGGCGGCGCGAACTGGCCGATCGAGCAGATAACGCCGTCGGCGGGCGAGACCACCAGCCCGTCGAGCACGGGGGTGACGCGGGCAGGATCGCGGAAGAAATAGACGCACCACAAGGTGACTAACCCGCCGAGCCAGCCAAGCGGCGCCCACAGCCAGTGCAGCACCAAGGCGACGATCGCGAAAAGCGCGATGAAAATATAGCCTTCGGGATGGATGGGGGTGATCTGCTTGCGGACGGAGTCGAGGATCGACATGGGCGCTCCAACTCGAAAAGGGATGTTCGCGGCGCTGTTGTCGCATCAAAACACGGCAAAGTCACCCCGCGTTGGGTTAGGTTCAAGCGGTGGATATCTCAATAATGCGGCGGCGGCTTCTCGGGAGCGGCGTTTTGGCTGAGCCCGCGAATTTCCTCGCGCAGGCGCAGCACTTCGCGGGTCAGGGCGTCGATCCGCGTCCATTGCGCGGCGACGGCGTCGCTCAACTCGTTGAGGGCTCGAGCCTGATGCGCAGAATGTGCTTCCAGCGCCTCGATGCGGGCGTTCTGCTGCGTGGCGGTCATGGTCTGGTCCCGTCCAAGTCGTTGGGCGATCCATCACCGCCGCCCGAACAGTTTTTCGATATCGGCGAGCTTGAGTTCGACATAGGTCGGACGGCCGTGGTTGCATTGGCCGGCGCCGGGCGTGCGCTCCATCTCACGCAGGAGCGCGTTCATTTCCTCCGGCGCCAGCCGCCGCCCGGCGCGCACCGAATGATGGCAGGCCATGGTCGCCAGCACATGGTCGAGCTTTTTCTCCAGGGGCGCCGCCTGCCCCTCCTCGGCCAGCGAATCGGCGAGATCGCGCAACAAGGGCTCGATGGCGCCGATTTTCAGCTCGGCGGGGGCCTCGTGCACCGCCACCGCGCCGGGACCGAAAGGCTCCAGCGCCAGCCCCAGCGAGGCCAGCAGGGGCGCGGCCTCGACCAGCCGCGCGGCGTCGGCCTCGTTCAGATCGACCACCAGCGGCGACAGCAGGGCCTGACGCGCCACGCCGTTTTCCGCGCGGGCGCGTTTCAATCTTTCATAGACCAACCGCTCGTGCGCCGCGTGCTGATCGACCAGCACCAGCCCGTCGCTGGTCTGGGCGATGATATAGGTCTCGTGGATCTGCGCTCGCGCCGCGCCGAGCGGCGCCGCGAGATCGTCGGGCGCCGGGGCGATTTCATGGGCCCGCGCATCGGCGGCGGGGGCGGCGTCGTAAAAATCGTTCGCGGCGTCGTCGAAACCCGCCTGGGAGCCGGGATGGGCGGGTGAGGCGCGCCAGTCCCAATCCCGCGCCGGCGCGGGGCGAGTGAAAAATCCAGCCTGGGCGCCGGCGGTGAATTTGTCGATCGCCGCCGGCGCAATGCTCGGCGTCGCCCGATGCAGCGCGCTGGCAAGGCTCTGCTTCAGCGCGCCGATAACCAGCCCGCGGATAAAGCCGGGATCGGCGAAACGCACTTCCGCCTTGGCCGGATGAACATTGACGTCGACCATGCGTGGCGGGCATTCGAGAAACAGCGCGAGGCTCGGATGGCGGTCGGAACTGAGGTAATCCATGTAGGCGGCGCGGATCGCCCCGGCGATCTGGCGGTCGCGCACCGGGCGGCCATTGACGAAGACATATTGCGCCAGGGAATTGGCGCGATGCCAGGTCGGCAGGCCGGCGAAACCCCAGAGCTTGACGCTGTCGCGCTCGGCTTCGACAGCAAGGGCGTTGTCGCGGAAATCGCGGCCGAGAACTTGCGTGAGCCGCGCCAGCAAGCCTTCGACGCCCGGCGGACAGGCCTGGTGGTCGAAGCCGGAAAGCCCCTCGCCGCCGAGCGAAAAGCGCACCCCCGGATTGGCCATGGCCAGCCGCTTGACCGCATCGGCCACGGCCTGCGCCTCGGAACGTTCGCTCTTGAGGAATTTGAGGCGCGCCGGGGTGGCGGCGAACAGGTCGCGCACTTCGACGCGCGTGCCCTGCGCCAGAGCCGCCGGAACAAGAGCGCCGACCGCGCCGAATTCGACGCGCAGCCGCGAGCCATGCTCGGCGCCGCTGGCGCGCGAAAAAATTTCCAGCCGCGCCACGGAAGCGATGGAGGGCAGAGCCTCGCCGCGAAAGCCGAGCGTGGCGATATTGGTCAGGTCACCGTCGGGGATTTTCGACGTGGCGTGGCGTTCGACGCAGAGCGCGAGATCGGCCTCGACCATGCCGTCGCCGTCGTCGATGACGCGGATCAATTTCTGGCCGCCGCCCTCGATGGTGACGTCGACGCGGGTCGCGCCGGCGTCGAGGGCGTTTTCGACCAACTCCTTGACGGCGGCGCTCGGCCGTTCGACCACTTCGCCGGCGGCGATGCGGTCGGCGAGGATCGGATCGAGGCGCCGGATGGTCACGGGCTAAGCGGCGCCGTTCGCAACAAGCCCCTCAGGCCGCCCGACGATGGCGACCAGCAGGCTGGCGTCGCCGATCAGCCTTTTGGCGACACGTTTGGCGTCTTCCATCGTCACCGCCTCGACTTCGGCGTTGCGGCGGTCGAGATAGCCCGCGTCGAAGCCCTCGCGCTGCAAATGCAGCAGATGGCCGGCGATCTTGGTCGAGGTGTCGAAACGCAGGGCGTAGGAGCCGGTGAGGAATTTCTTCGCCTTGTCCAGCTCTTCGGCCGTCGGCCCCTCGGCGGCGAGCCGCGCGCATTCCGCCTCGATCACGCTGAGCGATTCGCCTGCACGCTCGTTCTTGGTCGAAGTGGCGCCGATCAGCGAAGGGCTGCATTCGGCGGTGGTGAGCGAGGAATAGACCGAATAGGTCAGGCCGCGCTTTTCGCGTACTTCCTGGAATAGCCGCGAGGTGAAGGAGCCGCCGCCCAGAATGTGGTTGACCACCATGGCGGCGATATAATCCTGGTCGGCGCGGGCGATGCCCGGCCGGCCGAAGCGGATGTTGGCCTGCGGCACGTCGAAATCGACGACGATGCGCCGCCCCAGTCCGCCGACCTCGATGGCGGGAACCGGCGTCAGCGTGGCTTTTTCCGGCAGGGCAGCGAAGACAGTGTCGAGATGGGCGGCGAGACGGGTCGCATCGATGGCGCCGACCACGGCGATTTTCAGCGTGTCGCGCGCCAGGATTTTTTGGCGCAGCGCCACGAGGTCGTCGCGGGTGACCAGGTCGACTTCGCC
>NZ_JBKQOU010000081.1:0-2575 GCF_052145335.1 Rhodoblastus sp. | reverse complement strand
TCTGGTCGCTTTATGAAAGCAGGGTCGCATGGATCCTGTTTATCAGAAGCTGGCGCCCGTTGCAAGCTTTTGCATTCGGTGTCCGCTCGGATTGACGCTTCGAGGCCCGGAGTCGACCCCGAGCGGCAGTTCGTGGCGACCCATTTGAACGCCACGAATCGACGTAGAGCGTCCGTTGCTGATCGCGAACCCGAACTGTGCAAGTGCGCCGGAAAGCGGGCCTTGCCGGTAGGCGCGGAATCCGCCCAAAGGGGGCTTTCCGCGGAGCCAGAAAAACCCTCGTGATGCGCAGAGGGCGGTCACTTATGCACGCGGGCTGCCCTCGCTTAACCACGCTTTAAGCGAGCGATTGTCCAACGGCGTCATTCATCCGTTACGTGCAATCGCCTTTCGAACGGCTTCTTCGATCTCGCGGTTCGCCTTTATGTCTTTTCTTTGAAGAATTTCAGTTCTGAGGCCGAAATGATATGCCTGTGGAAGCGTCTTCCTGACAGAGAACCTGTTCCAGTGCCAATCGTGCAGTGCCTCATTATAGAACGCGCATCGAAGGTCGAGTTCGATTGCAGCCTTGTGTCTATCGTCGGTGAAATTACTTATCCGCATATTCTCGTTTCGCCAGGAAGCAGTCATCAACCAATGATGATAAGCATATTCATACTGTTCTGTGACGTAGTACTGGTGAGCATGTCGCTCTAAGCCGTGGTACTCGTTCGCCATCTTGCGAACAAAGTACACATCGAGTGGAAACTCTTCGTCGCCATCCCAAGTAAGCTTAGGCCTGTCCATATACGTAAACAGGCGCAACACTCCGTCCCAGCCGCCAAAATGCTGCGCCGCGAACTGAGACGCTAGCCGATCATATTTCGGCAGCCACTTCCTAAACCTCATGACCATCGCCTTCGATCAACGCGACCTATAGCACCGGGTCCGCGATCTCTAAAAATCCCCCGATTTCCGGCCGAAAGCCCATCGAGAAAATTCCAATTTCCTGCCCGCGCCCCTTCAATACGAATTTCTCACTAGACATTTCTGATTGAGAACGATATGAGCAGGGCATGAAATCGAAAACGCTTGAAACCCTGCTCGCCCACGAAACGGGCCGCCACACTGAGATGGTCACCCGCTTCCAGCTCCTGCGTGACTTCAACCTCCTGTCGAAGGCTCGAGGGCGCAATGCCGAGTACCTCAATGCCGACGAGATCGTGTCGGGCATTCTTTCGACCGTCGCGAGCAAACCAGGCCTTGCGGCGGTGACCGCTATAGGTCTTCGGAACTTGAAGCCTGTAGGCGTTGAGAAAGACGCCTTCGCGGGCGCTCCGACACTGGCGACGGCGCTCGCCGCCGCGATCGCCGACGAGGCGCTGTGCCATAGCGTGCTGGAGGTCAGGCTTGGTGACAGCACGCCTGACGATCGCATGGCAACGTCGGCGGCGATCGACTACATCGCCGACGGTGAACAGCAAACGACGCAGTACGTTCCGGCTACGGCACACTCGCTGTTTCAACCGGGAAAGGAGAAGGAGTTTGACCGCCGGTCGTTGCGCCCCTCAATCGGTCAGGAGACGTTCATCACAGCACGGTTCCTCGCGCGTATTGCTCGCGACTTTAAGGACGCGGAGCACTTCAAGGCGCTGGAAGGCGCGGCTCAGGACGCCGTGTGGAAGCCGTCGAACAAGCGGATTTTTCCCGAAAACTTCAACCTTCTGCATCAGGGGGAGGAGTTTTTGAGGGGCCAAAGCATTGAGGCAATCAAAGCCTCCGATGTGCTGCTGCATCATTTCGATATGGTCGCAGACTCAATGGATTTGATCCAGTATTTTGCTCAACAATATCATCACCGCAGTGAAGATCAGCTTGTCATTCAGCTTCTCGGGATTAGGCTGTTCAACGATTGCGGTACCGCCGTAAACAACATGTTGTCTGGTTATTGTCAAAGCTCTGTCATGATTCAGCGTGATTTGCTTGAAGTGTCCTTCCTTCTGGATTACCTCAAATCCAACTCTAACATGATCGCGGATTGGAAGGCTTGCTCGGAGGTCGACAGAAATAAAACATTCAGCGCCTTTGAGATTCGCAAATTCCTAGATGATCGAGATGGATTTACGGAGCGAAAACGTGCGGAGCATTACAAAATTCTGTGCAATCTGGGCGCACACGCTAGCTATCAGGGCTTTCAGTTACTCCAGCCCGTTGCTGGCGGCGACGCACACTGCGGACCCTTTTTCGCCGAAATGTCTCTCATTCCCACGCTCAGCGAATTGGCGAAGATCGCTACAATGGCGGCTGGGAACTTTACGATGTTTTTTGCGCCGGATTTAATCACCGATCTGGAAGTCAAACTGCGGTTTATGGAGAAGCAGTCGCTTTGGTTCGACCGATTTGCCGGCAAAGGCTTCGACCGGGGCCAGATTGATCAAATGCGCGCGCTTCTCGCGCGGGCAAAGGCAATGAAGGGGGCAGCCTGACAGAGGTTGTTCGGCTTGCACCGCGAGCAAGTCCGCAGGGGGCGTGACAAACGCGTTCGGAGCTTGCCCGGGGAACGTCCGCAACTGTGCAGGTTTTTGGACGCCGGCAT
>NZ_JBKQOU010000080.1:0-13086 GCF_052145335.1 Rhodoblastus sp. | reverse complement strand
AAGGCGATGACGCTTCGCGGCGAGGGCATCGCCAAGGAATTCGAGAAGATCGTCGAGGATTATGTCGCCCAGCGCTTTGGCGGCAAGAACGCCAGCGCCGCGGAGTGAGCGACGAGCTTATCCTCCTACGAACCCTGCGCCTATGTTGATCGACATGGCCAGCACGGCGTTGTTGTAGAAAAACGCCAGCACGCAATGGACCAGCGCCAGCCGGCGCAGGGGCCGGCCGGTGATATTGGCGTCGGCGGTGGCGCAGGCCACGCCGATCACATAGGAAAAGTACAGGAAATCGATATAATCCGGGCAATCCACGCCGGGAAAATCTATGCCGCCGCACCATTTGCCCCCGGTATCGGGTTTGGAGACGCGGAAGAACTCGTGCGCGTAATGCAATGCGAAAGTCAGGTGGACGAACAGCCAGGAGCCGAGAATCGTCAATAGAGCCAGCAGAATATGCAGGCTTTTGATGTTGAACGGCAAATCCTTGATCGAGGCGAGCTGGGCGAAAATCGCGCCGAAAGAAGCCGTCGAAGCCACCGCCGCAAGAGTCAGGATGACATTGCGACCCTCATCCTGCAGTACGGCGCGGCGGTGGATGTCCTTATGCTCCGAGCGCAAGATCATCTGTCCGGCGGCGGCGAGATAAAGCCAGATGCCCGCATTCCAGCCGATCAAGCCCCGCGTCACTGGCCGCCAGGAAGCCGGCAGGACCAGCCCGACGATCACCCCGATCAGGGCGCAGACGAAAAGGCGCGGACGCGCCCGAATGATGCGCAGCGGTTTCGGCCAGCGGCGATTGGCGGGCGCCAGCGACATGTGTTCAGGATTTCCGGTTGACGGTGAAACGCGCCGCTTCGACGAGAATGGCCGCCCTGGCGCCGAAGCGGCCGTCTTCCAGCGCATGAATAGCCTGCTGCGCGAGGGCGTCGCGCTTCTTGCGCGCCTCCGGCAGGCCGAGCGCGGCGACCAGGGTCGCCTTGTTGCGGTCGGCGTCCTTGCCGGCGCGTTTGCCCAGCGCCTGCTCGTCTCCCTCGGCGTCCAAAATGTCGTCGGCGACCTGAAAGGCCGCGCCGAGCGCCGAACCGTAGCGGCTGAGCGCCGCCTTCTGCTTGGCGTCGGCCCCGCCCATGCGCGCGCCGGCCTCGACCGCGCAAAGCAGAAGAGCGCCGGTTTTCATCGCCTGCATCAGGGCGACGAAACCCGCCTCATGCGGTGTCTTGCGGCCTTCGGCTTCGAGATCGAGCGCCTGACCGCCGACCATGCCGCCCAATCCCGCCGCGCGGGCGAGCATCAGGGTCAGATCGGCGCGCACCGTCGGGTCGTCATGGGTCGGCGCATCGGCGACAATGTCGAAAGCATAGGTCAAAAGGCCGTCGCCCGCGAGGATCGCGGCGGCCTCATCGAAAGCCTTGTGCACGGTGGGGCGTCCACGCCGCAAATCATCATCGTCCATCGCCGGGAGGTCGTCATGAACCAGCGAATAGCAGTGAATCATCTCCAGCGCACAGGCGGCGCGTAAAACGCCTTCGTCTTCAAGGCCGAACAGCCGCGCCGTCTCGACCAGCAGGAACGGACGCAGTCGCTTGCCGCCGCCGAGCGCCGCATAACGCATGGCGTCCAGCAGCCGGGTGGGACGATCCTTTTCGCCGGGAAGGCAATGCGGCTGCAACAGGCTGTCGAGCATGGCTTCGGTCGCCTCTGCGACCGCGATCAGGCGCGCGGCGAATTGATCCCTCGCAAAATCCGCCGTCATGCCGCCTCTCCCTTTCGCGCAAAAATCATTGGAAGTTCGCTTGCCCGATGCGCCGCCTTGGGTCAAGGTTTTTGGCCGATGACGCCCCAATCCGCCCCTTCGCGCCGAACACCGCCGCCCTCTGCGCCGTTCCGGGCTCTGATCTGGCTGCGGTGGCTGCTTCTGGGGCTCTTGGTGGTTTTGGTCGGCCTGTTGCTGTTCGACACCATGGCCGAGCCGGTTTCGACCTTGATGCTCGGTCGCTGGCTGACCGGGCAAAAAGTCCAGCGCGTCGCGGTCCCGCTGGAAAAAATCTCGCCATATCTGCATCAGGCCGTGATCGCCTCGGAGGATGCGCGTTTCTGCCTTCATTCCGGCGTCGACTGGCGGGCCTTGCGCACCGCCGTGGCGGATCGACAGGACGGCGCAAAAAACGGCGGACGTGCGCGCGGCGCCTCGACCATCGACATGCAGACGGTGAAGAATCTGTTTCTGTTTCCAGGCCGCCTGGTCTTGCGCAAGGCGGTGGAAATCCCGCTGACCCTGAGCTTGAATTTCCTGTGGTCGAAGCCGCGGATTCTCTCGGCCTATCTCAATATCGCCGAATGGGGTGACGGGGTTTTCGGGGCGGAGGCGGCGGCGCGGCTTTATTATCACAAACCGGCCGCTAGCCTGACGCCGCGCGAGGCGGCGCTGCTCGCCGCCGCCCTGCCCAATCCGCGCAAGCGCGACCCGCGCCGGCCCGGCGCCCTTTATTCAAGAATGGCCGGCAAGATCATGGCGCGGATGGCGTCGGGCGGCGCGCCGACTTTTTGCCTCAAGCGGTGACGCAGACGTCGAGCCGGCCGATCAGCCGCTCGTAAAGCGGATTGACCGACGTGAACACATAATCGAGCTGGCGCACCGCGACATGGTCGGCTCCCTGGCCGATCAGGAAATCCGCCAAGGCCGGCGCCTGATCCTTCGGAGCGACGAAAACCGCCTCTCCATCGGCGCCGCGCATGCGCAATTTCGCGCCGAAACGCGCCAGATGCGCCTCAAAATCCTCCGGATCGCGCAGCAGGACGGCGACGATTTCGCGCGTCGTGCGCGCCTCTTCCTCGGCGGCGATGCGCGCCAAGATTTTGCGAGCCACCTCGCGCAATTCCGGCGTCCAGGCGGCGCCAAGCGATGCGACGAGATTGGCCTCCGAGCGCAGGATAACCCCGTCGTCGAGGATCTTCAGCCCATTGGCGATCAGCGTGGCGCCGGTCGAGGTGATGTCGACGATCAGCTCCGCCTGGCCGGCTGCCGGCGCGCCCTCGGTGGCGCCGAGGCTCTCGACAATGTGATAGTCGGCCACGCCCTTGTCGCGGAAGAAGGCGCGGGTGGTGTTGACATATTTGGTGGCGACGCGCATCCGCTCGCCGCGCCGGGCGCGATAGGCCGAGGCGACATCTTCGAGATCGGCCATGGTGCGCACGTCGATCCAGGCCTGCGGGACCGCGACGACGACATTGGCGTGGCCGAAGCCGAGCGGCGTCAGCAAGGCGACTTTGCTTTCGGCCTGAGCCTCGCGCACCAGGTCCTCGCCGGTGACGCCAAGATGTGCCGCGCCGGATGCAAGATTCTTGACGATTTCCGACGCCGAGAGGAAAGCCACCTCGACGCCTTCGACCCCTGACAGGGCTCCGCGATAGTCTCGGGCGCCGCGCCCCTGCGTTACCGTGAGGCCGGCACGCCCGAAAAAAGCGTTGGCGTTTTCCTGCAAACGGCCTTTGGAAGGCACCGCCAGCACCAGCTTGTCGCCGGAGATAAGCTCGCTCATCTATCGCGCTCCATTTGCCGGATTGAGCCGCTCGATCCAGATCGCCGCGCCGACAGCGGGAATGTCGGATTTGGCGCCCAGCGTCGACAACAGGCGGTCATAGCGCCCGCCGGCGAAGACCGGCGCGTCGTCAGGCGCCCCGGCCTCGAACGCCTCGAATACGAAGCCGGTATAATAATCGAGGTTGCGGGCGAAGCCGGCGGAAAAATGGATCGCGTTCAGGTCTATCCCGCGCGCCGCAAGGAAATTGAGGCGCTGGTCGAAAGAATCCATCTCAGGCGTCAGATCGAGTCCCACGGCCTCGAAAAGCGTCCGTAATTTCGCCGACGCCTTGTCCGGATGGCCTTCCACAGCGAAAAACTCCGCGAGCACGACCCGCTTGTCGGCGTCAAGCCCCGCGCCGGAGCGCAATTCCGCCTGTTCGAGGAAACGATCGGCGATTTCGCCGGAGGTGCGTCCGCCAAGCGCCGAAATGCCGGCGATTTTCAGCAAGTCCTCGACCAGCGCCCGGGCGCCCGCCTTGTCGGCGCCGTCCAGCGCCGCAAGCACGCCGGAATGATCGACCGCGCCCTCCATGACAGGATTGAGGATGTCGTCGAGTTTCTGGCCCTTGGCCAGGCCGCTGCGGATGCGGCGCAGCCAGACCGGCGGCAGGGCGAGCTTTTCGAGCAAGGCGGTCAAAAGACTCGCATCGCCGATGCGAATGCTCCAGTCGCGCGCTCCAGCCGCCTCAAGCGCCAGAGCCAGGATTTCGGCGTCGGCGGCCTCGCGGTCGTCGCGGCCGAAATTTTCAACGCCTGCCTGGAGGAATTCCGGCGAAAGGCCTGGCCGTTGGCGGAAAACCGGGCCGTGGCAGCAGAAGGCCGCCGCTTCGCCCGCCTGCGGAGACGCGAGGTAAGCAAGCGAAACGGGGATGGTGAATTCCGGACGTAGGCAGAAATCTGCGGCGCTGTCGGAAGCCCGCAACAGGCGCCCGCGCATGTCCTCGCCCGAAAGATCGAGAAAGACGTCGGCCGGCTGCAATATCGAGGGGTCGCAAGGCAAATAGCCCGCCGCTTCGAGCTTTTGCAGAAAAGCCTCGCCCCTCTGGTCCTGACCGGCGCTCATCCCTGACTCCCACAAGCGGAAAATGGCCCGCAGTTCCGGCCTGCTTTAGCAAAAGCGCTCAGCCCGCGCATCCACTTTCGCCCGGAAGGGTTTACGCGCGCGAAGGCGGGAAATCAAAGCCCGTGGCGCTCGAGAATTTCCCGCACCGCCGCGACCATGTCGGATTCGAGCGCCGAAGTCTGCGCCGGACGCGCGGCCTTCCATTCCTCGTTGGAGCCGATGGCAGCCGCCGCCCTCGCCCCTTCGATCAGATCCTTGATCTGCACTTCCTGGCGCTCGCGCTCGTTCGAGCCCTGGATGACGACGCAGGGGCTTTTCCGCCGGTCGGCATATTTCATCTGCGCCTTCATCCCCGCCGCCCCGAGATATAATTCGGCGCGGATTCCAGCGTCGCGCAGGCGCGCGACCAGGCCCTGATAATGCGGCAATTGATCGCGATCCATCACCAGCACCACCACGGGGCCATTATTCGGCGCGCTGGCGACAATTGGCGAGTCGATCGCCTTCAAGGCCGCGTAGAGGCGCGACACTCCGATAGAGAAGCCGGTCGCTGGAACGTCCTCGCTGCGAAAACGCCCGACCAGCCCGTCGTAACGGCCGCCGCCGCCGACGGAGCCGAAACGGATTGGCTGACCCTTCTCATCCTTCACCGCAAGGGTGAGATCGGCCTCGAAAACCGGCCCGGTGTAATATTCCAGACCGCGCACCACCGAAGGATCGAGGGTCAGCCGGCTTTCATTATAATCGGCCGCCTTGGCGAGATCGTTAATGGCGCGCAATTCGGCCACCCCCACCAGCCCACGGGGCGACGTGGCGACGATTTCCGCCAGTGCGGTCAGGGTCTGCGCGTTGGTGGCGCGACGGGCGTTGGTGAAGGCCAGAACCCTGTCGATCGCCGCGTCGGCAAGGCCCGCGCCCTTGGTGAAATCGCCGGATTCATCCTTGCGGCCGCCGCCCAGCAGCAGGCGCACACCTTCGGGGCCGAGACGGTCAAGCTTGTCAATGGCGCGTAAAACCACCAGACGACGGCCGGCGTCATCGACGCCGCCGAGGCCGATCGCCTCCATCACCCCGTCGAGGATCTTGCGATTGTTGATCTTGATACAGTAATCGCCGCGGGCGATTCCGAGCTTTTCCAGCGTATCGGCCGCCATCATGCAAAGTTCGGCGTCGGCGGCCGGACTCACCGAGCCGATCGTGTCGGCGTCGAATTGCAGGAACTGGCGGAAACGGCCCGGCCCCGGCTTTTCATTGCGGAACACGAAGCCGCCGCGATAGGAGCGATAGGGTTTCGGCAAAGACTCGAAATTTTCGGCGAAATAGCGCGCCAGCGGCGCGGTCAGGTCATAGCGCAGCGACAGCCACTGCTCGTCGTCGTCCTGGAACGAAAACACGCCTTCGTTGGGCCGGTCCTGATCGGGCAGGAACTTCCCGAGCGCCTCGGTATATTCGATGGCCGGCGTCTCGACCGCCTCGAACCCGTAAAGCTGGTAGATCTGCCTGATAACCGCGAGCATGGAATCGACGGCGGCGATCTCAATGGCGCCGCGATCGGCAAAGCCGCGCGGCAGGCGCGCTTTGACAAGGGAGACGGCGGCTTTGGCTTCGGTCATGATCTCGTTCCGTTGGGATGCGCTGTCATAGGCGGCGACAGGGATCGAGACAAGCCTCGCCTCTCAGGCTTTTCGCGCCTTGACTTCGAGACAGGGTGCGTTTAGCCGCGTGGCATGACTGAAAAAACCGACAACCTGGGTCAGCACGGCGGCGCGGTTTTGACCAGCTTGGCTGAGATCTGCGAGCGTTACGACGCCGTCTTGTGCGACATCTGGGGCGTCCTGCACAATGGCGTGAACGGTTTCACCGCCGGGGCCGAAGCGCTGCGTAATCTGCGGCTGTTGGGCAAGCCCGTGACACTCATCACCAACGCCCCGCGCCCCAAGGCGGAAGTAGCGGCGCAACTGGCCTCGCTCGGCATAAGTTCGGAATTCTACGACGCCATCGCCACTTCCGGCGATGTCTGCGCCGCAGCGATTGTCGAGCGGTCGCCGCAGCTTCCCTTCCTCATTGGCCCCGATCGCGATCTTCCGGTTTTTTCCGCCGCCACCGCCATGGCCGGGGGGCGGAAAATCGCGCCGGCGCCGCTGGAGCAGGCCGATTTCGCGGTCTGCACCGGCCTCGTCGACGACACCACGGAGACGCCGGCCGATTACGAGACGCTGCTCGCCGCCTTGCGGGCAAAAAATCTGCCGATGATCTGTGCCAATCCCGATCTCGTGGTCTATCGCGGCGAGCAACTTGTCTATTGCGCCGGCGCCCTGGCGGAGCGTTACGAGGAAATGGGCGGCGAGGTCGAACAGGCGGGAAAACCCTATGCCGCCATCTATCGCCTGGCGCTCGGCCTGCTCGAGCGGGCGCGCAGACGCCCGCTCGATCTCGACCGCGTGCTGGCCATCGGCGACGCCATGCACACCGACATAGCCGGCGCCGCGGCCATGGGCCTCGACAGCCTGCTGATCACGGAAGGCATCCACCGCAAGGAATTGCATGAGGGCGAAGGCGGTCCGCTCGACGCCGAAGGCTACCGGCAATTCGTCGACGGCCACGGCATATCGCCGGTCTACCGGATGAACCGGCTGGCATGGTGATGGCGTCAAAATTTCCTTCGGCTTGATTTCGCCGCGTTTCATGCGAAAACAACTTCCATGTTTTCTCGCCCCGTTGTCGCGAGCCGCGCCCCCTCAAAGAAAGATCCCGATGTCCGAGCCGTTCAAAACCTATTATTTCGAGGATTTAAGCGTCGGCATGCGCGAATCCCTGATGAAAACCGTGATGAACGAGGATGTCGTCGGATTCGCCGAACTATCGGGCGATCACAATCCTATCCATCTCTCCGAGCATTTTGCCAAGAAATCGCGGTTTGGCGAACGCATCGCCCACGGCCTCTATACCGCCAGCCTGATTTCGGCGGTGCTCGGCATGTACCTGCCCGGGCCAGGCGCGATCTATTTGCACCAGACCCTGAATTTCAAGGGTCCGGTCAAGATCGGCGATGTGGTGGCGATCAGCGTCGAAGTGATCGAACTGGTCGAAAAAGGGCGGCGCTGCAGATTGCATTGCGAAGCCACGGTGGATGGCAAGGTGGTGCTCGACGGCGAGGCCATCGTCATGGTGCCGCCGCGCGAACCGGCCCCCCGGAAAACGGAAGCCTGACGACCGTTTCCGCTGCTGGAATGCTAAATATGACGCCGAAAAAGCCATTCATTCTCAGCGTCGATCCGGTGCGGCCGCCGGAGGGTCTGACCGGCGCGGTTGTCGCCATCGGCAATTTCGACGGTGTGCATCGCGGCCATCGCGCGGTGATTTTTCGCGCGAAAAATCTCGCTCAACGGCTGGGCCGGCCTTGCGCGGTGCTGACCTTCGAGCCGCATCCGGCGGACTTTTTTGCAAGCGGCGAGAAAATCTTCCGCCTGACCAGCCGTGAAGCCAAGGCGCATCGACTAGCCGAACTCGGCCTTGACGGCATGATCGTCTTCACCTTCGACGACCATCTGGCGAAGCTCGACGCCGGGGCTTTTCTGGGTGAAATACTGGTGCGACGGCTCGGCGTCGCCGCCGTGGTGGTCGGCTATGACTTCCATTTCGGCGCCAAGCGGTCAGGCACGCCACAATTTCTGCGCGAACAGGCGGAAAAATACGGATTTCTGGTCGAAATCGTCGAAAAAGTCGTTGCAGACGAGGAAGGTTCGCTCGACGCCGTCTCCTCCACCGCGACGCGCGAGGCGCTGGAGCGCGGCGACGTCGCCGCCGCCGCCGCCCTGCTTGGCCACCCCTGGTCGCTGACCGGGCCGGTGATCCATGGCGCCAAGCTCGGGCGGCAACTGGGATATCCCACCGCCAATCTCGCGGTGGACTCGGCCTGCCGGTTGAAACATGCGATTTACGCGGTCGAAGTCGCCATCGACGGCGAAGTTTTGAAGGGCGTCGCCAGTTTCGGCCGTCGTCCGACCGTCGACAACGGGCCGCCGCTGCTGGAAGTCTTTGTCTTCGACTTTTCCGGCGATCTTTACGGCAAGGAGATCGAGGTCTTCTTCATCGACTTCCTCCGGCCCGAAAAGAAGTTCGACTCGCTCGACGCCCTGCTGGCGCAAATTCGGCGCGATGAAATGGCGGCGAGAGAGATATTGGGCCTTTGACGGCGGCGAAGCCTCCGCGGAAGGCTCTACGGGAAGTCGCCAAAAATTCGCGGGACGCTCCGCAACGCGAGGGTAGAAAATGAGAATTCTCGGACTGGCGGTCGCGCTTTTTGCTTTCCTTGCCGCCGGCGTCGGCTGGAAGATCGGCGACACCACCCTCGAACTGCTCGGCGTGGCTTCGCTGATCGTGTTCTATTGCTGCGAGCGCAGCGCGCCGGTCTCGAGCTTCCTCAAGATTTTCATCGCTCTGTTCTCTATCGAGACCGTGGTCTTCGGCCTCGCCGATCTCGCCGCGCGTTTCGGCTATTGGCCGAAGTCGCTGGAGGAGGCCACGCCACCCGACACCTTGGCGCTGACCGTGGCTGTTTTCGCCATATTGGTCTTCGCCATTTCCCACATTCCGGTCGTGCGCGCCATGACCCGCATCGCCGACCGCTTTTTTGACCATGCCGACGAAACCGTAGCCAATTTCGGGCCGCTGCGCCTGAAAATGCTGAAGCGCGTGCTGGCCACCGGCATGGTGGTATTCCTCGTCCTGCTCAACCAGGCGCAGGTGGCGATCACCGTGCGGCTGAATTTCTTCAACCGCGATTTCTTCAACGCCATCCAGGAAAAGAACGGCCCCGAATTCTGGCGCATGTTGATTTGGGTGTTCACCCCCTGGGCCTTCGTCTATGTCGCCAGCGCGGTGGTCGAATATGTCGTCAGCTCCTATCTTGTCCTTCGCTGGCGGCGCTGGCTGACGCGATTCTATATTTCGCACTGGCTGGAGCGGCACACCCATTACCGCATGTCGCTGATCGGCGGCATGACCGACAACCCCGACCAGCGCATCGCCGAGGACGTCGCCCGCTTCATCGATGGCGGCGGCGAAGGCGGCGCCTATGGCCACGGCGTCTATAATTATTCGATCCTGCTGATCTCGAC
This sequence comes from Rhodoblastus sp., assembly GCF_052145335.1. Lineage (GTDB taxonomy): Bacteria > Pseudomonadota > Alphaproteobacteria > Rhizobiales > Beijerinckiaceae > Rhodoblastus. The sequence continues at coordinate 3,320 of NZ_JBKQOU010000080.1, read as the reverse complement.
TTTGTCGTCGCTGGTTTCCTTCGCCATCCTGCTATGGAGCCTGTCAGCGAATTTCACGTTTCCGGGCACCAATTTCGCTTTGCCCGGCCTGCTGTTCTGGGTCGCCCTGCTTTATGCCGCGACCGGCACCTTGATCACCCATCTGATCGGCCGGCCGCTGACGCGCATCATGTTCACGCGGCAGAAGGTCGAAGCCGACTTCCGTTTCTCGCTGGCGCGGCTGCGCGAATATAGCGAACAGGTGGCCCTTCTGAACGGCGAGAGGGCGGAGCAGTTCAGCCTTCGCGAGCGTTTCGGCGCCGTGATCGCCAATTACCTGGAAATGATCGACCGGCGCAAAAAGCTCGTCGCTTTCACCGGCTTTTACGGCCAGATCAGTCCGATCATTCCTTACGTCTTTTCGGCGCCGTTCTATTTCTCCGGCAAGATTGCTCTCGGCGTGATGACGCAGACGGCGCAGGCCTTCGGGCAGGTGGAAGGCGCCCTGACCTTTTTCATCTCTTACTACACCTCGCTCGCGGGCTTTCGCGCGGTGCTGGAGCGCCTGACCTCCTTCGACGCCGCCATAGAGGCTGCCCAGGCCGAAGAAGGAATCACCATCGCCGCCGACGCCCCCGCGCCCGCCCTGCGCGGAACAAATGTCTGCCTGCCGACCGGCAAGCCGCTGCTGCAAGGGGTGAATCTCGCTTTGGCCCCGGGCCGAAACCTGCTCGTCACCGGCCCCTCTGGCTCCGGCAAATCGACTTTGTTCCGCGCCATGGCGGGCGTCTGGCCGTTCGGCGACGGCGAAGTTTCAACGCCCGCCGCCGGCCGGATGCTGCTGCTGCCACAAAAACCCTATATTCCCATCGGTACTTTGCGTCAGGCGGTGGTCTACCCCACCGAACCGGACCTTCATGCCGACTCCGCCATTGAGGCGGCGCTGACCGACGCGCATCTGCCGCAACTGGCGGCAAATCTCGACGAGGTCGACAACTGGGCGCAACGGCTTTCCGGCGGCGAGCAGCAAAGGCTGGCCATCGCGCGCGCCTTGCTCGCCAAGCCCGACTGGCTGCTGCTCGACGAGGCCACCGCCGCGCTCGACGAAGAGACGGAAGCGTCTATTTACGCCATGCTGGCCGTCCGCTTGCCGGATACGACACTGGTTTCGATCGGCCATCGCTCGACCCTCGCCGCTTTTCACCCGGCGCGGGCGAAGGTGCTGCCCGGCGCCAAGGGCGGCCCGGCGAGCGTCGCCCTGCTGGCGAAATAAGAGCGTGCGAGCGACGCGGATGCGGTTCGCGCGGGATCCGGCTTCAATCCCATCGAGGCTTTAACCCGGCAGAAGCGGGACGCCCGCGAGCCTATGCAGCCAGAACAAAGTGGCGGCCCATAAGACGACGCCGACCAGCAGGGCCGCCACGTCGCCGCCCCACTCCCGCGCCGGGGCGCGAGCGGCGGGCGCGCGGCGCGAAACGGAAATCCGGTCATAAACTGCGAAGGCAAGGAACGGGCCGAACAAAAGCAAAGCGAGAAGATCGCCATTGGCGAAAAGATGCGCCAGCGCCCAGATCATGATCGCCGCCAGCATGGGATGGCCGACTTTTTCGCGGATATGCGAGGGAATATAAGCGGCTGCGATCAGCACGAAGGCCGGAAGCATAAGTGCGAAGGCCAGATGCCGCGACCACACGGGCGGCGACCAGATCCACGCATCCTGCGCCGAGCCGCGCATGACTGAAACCCCATGAATGATCAGGATCAGGCCGAGAAGCGAGGCTGCGGTAAATATCCCCTTGAAAGGCCCGAGGCCGAACCGCTCGACCAGACCGGCGCGAAAAGGTGGAAATGTCGGTGTCACATGGGCGCCAAAGAACAGAATGAGGCCAATTATCAAAGTCGCCATGGTGTCCCCGTCTGCCTTCCTGAGGACGGAAAGCCGGACGATCATAGCTCACATCGACTGATGGGCGGGAGGCTTAAAACGCAGGGCCGCCTTGCTGCTCGGTCGCGGGCTTGGCGGCGGGTTTGCGCGCGGCAGGCTTGGCTGTGGATTTGGCGACTTTTTTGTCTTGCTTGCCGGGGTTATCCGCCGCCAGGCGAGTCTGGAGGCGGTAATCGCGCGCCTCGGTCAGGCGAAGGTCGCAAAAGCCATGCGCTTCCTCGCGGTCGTAATCGCGGCAGGTCTGCGCCCGGCTGGCCGAGAAAGCCGCCTGCTCCTTGACCGCAGCCTGGGTCGCAGCCTTGTCTTTCTTGTTTTTGGCCAGCAGGCTGCGAAAATGCGCGCTGACGCTTTTTTCCGACACGGTGCGCTCGCGCTCGATCGATTTCACCTGCGCCTCATCGAAGCTGTCGCCGGGCGGTCCCCATAAACCAGCGGCGTCGGCGCGACAATCGGCCTGCGGAAAAGCGCAGGCCCCATTCTGGCTTGTCGCGCGCAAGGCGCCGTTGAGAACATCGAATTGCAGCGGACAGGCGGAAGCATCGAGCTCGTAGCGCTGCACGCCGTCGGGCGCGCCCATAGGCTTGAGCGCCAGCGAGTCGGCGTCGCCCATAGTCACTTCGCAGGTCTGGTTGGGCTGGGAGATTTTATCGCCGACGAGCGTCAGGCGCGACAGTCGCAGATCGGCGCCAGATTTTTCGACCTGCACGACGCCGCGCGCGCCGGAAAGGCTGAGCGGCTTGCCAACAATGGTATCGACGGAGGGCGGTTTGGCGGGAGCGAAATGACGGTCGACCGCAGCCTCGCCGCCGGGGCTGCCGCCGCCTGGTCGATGCAAGGCCGGCGGCGCCCCCGACTGGCCCACCGGCGTCGGCGCGGCGACCGCCCCAGGCAGCACCATTTGCGCGCGGCTTGCGGCCGGCGCCAAGGTCAGGAAAATCGTGGCGGTGAGGACAATCGGGCGCATGGTCTGTTTATAGAATAGGAAAAGAAAATTTTTTATCTTTCTTCGCGCCCTTCCGCAAGAAATGCCCAGGGGAAAAATAACGAGGACAAAAAAATGGCGAGCCCCCGCCAAAGGTCGAGGGAGACTTTGCGACCACCGCCGAGGAAGCGTCGGCTGCACAGGTTGTCGAGTTTGCCGTTCACTTATCCAACTCGATCAAGCTTGCGGGCAAAAATCCCCGCCCCTATATCAGCAGCGCTCTTGTATGCGGGCGCACTCATCCCAATCTGAACGCAAGTCGGGGACCGGGCGTGACGAAGGTCCGCCCATAACCGGACCGCTTCGGGGTCCGGCGGTTCTGCCAGGAAAGGAAAAATTACACATGGCTAAAGTTATCGGCATCGATCTCGGCACCACCAATTCCTGCGTCGCCGTGATGGAAGGCTCCACACC
>NZ_JBKQOU010000079.1:0-6714 GCF_052145335.1 Rhodoblastus sp. | reverse complement strand
CGGCTCAGCAAAAAATCAGCACCATTACGAGCGTGAAGGCGGCGATGCACGAGATCGCTTCAGGGTGCATAGAACTGAGAGTGCTCTGATCTATCGGCACGCGAGGGGGGCCTCAGCCCAGGGCTGTTTAGTGCGGCGGTTTTCTGGTGGGTTCGGGTGTCAGGAGCCATCTTGGCTTGAGAATTTGTTACCAAACAATTCAATGACTTAATCGGAAGCCATAATACTTGAGAATCCGTTTGATTTGAGAATATGACTTGAAAAAGCCATTTAACTCGATAATTTGTTGCCGCAGTATTATAACTTAATGTCTTGATATAATTGGCTATTTTGATCTGATATTCTGGAGTTAAATGGCTTTTTCGTCCTGAAGTTCGATATTCTCAAGCCAAGATGGCTCCTGACACTCCGTCCTTGACTTCGGTCGCTGACAGATTTACGCATGGTCCCATATCAAATTGCATATGTCTGGGGAGGTGTAAAATGAGCACTGAGGAACAGATCGCCGAACTTCGTCAGTGGCTTAAAGAGGACGAGACCCGAATGCAAGGCGGTAGTCCAACACCTTCGAGGTGGGCGGCGTTGGATGATGCGGTTCGGTTTGAGTTTAACGATTTCGGTCAGGCCCCTCCCGGTTCGCCTTTCGTGCAATGGAATCAATGGGGGCAGTAGTTTTCGCCGTACGTACCAAAGCTAAGCTAATTGCGGCAGCAGCGATCAACCGGCTTGGTTTGTGCGCCGGGTGTTGCGGCGTGCAATCTAGCACCACTTGATACACTGATTCTATTAAAATTTGACGGCTATATGCTACCTCAGGGCGGGCGCAACAGTGGAAGCTCATCCAAGCGTTGAGATGCTAATTTTCCAAACGACCCCGTTTTGCAACATTGATTGTAACTACTGCTACCTCCCACACCGTCAATCTAAAGCGAGACTCGATCCGTCAATAGTTGCGGATGCGGCGCGCCAAATCGCGAGCGCAAATTGGGTCGGTTCAACGCTCAGCGTGGTGTGGCACGCTGGTGAACCGTTGGCGGTAGGCGCCGAACATCTCAACCGATTGATTGACGCGTGTGGTCCGCTCAATGATGTGACTCGAGTTTTGCATCATGTACAGACGAACGCAACGCTCCTAAACGATGCCTTTTGTGATTTGTTCAAAAGGCAACGCGTACGGGTCGGGATAAGCATCGACGGACCTCAGTACGTTCATGACGTTCATCGTATTACGCGCGGAAAGACTGGCACGCATGACAAGGTGATGCGTGGTGTTCAGCTCTTGCGAGAGCACAATATTGCGTTCAGCGTAATCTGTGTGGTGACGTCCGCCTCAGTGGACAAAGCGCGTGAACTGTATACGTTTTTTGAGGAACTCGGTGCCGCATCTGTAGGCTTCAATATCGATGAGGTCGAGGGCACTAACCTCATTTCGTCGATGGACGAAGCTGGTTTCTTGGACCGCGTTGCAGTGTTTTGGAAGGACCTTTTTCAAGTTCACTTCGAGCGACGTGCCTTCGTTTTGCGTGAAGCCGATACTCTGGTTAGTTCTATTCGTCACAGCAAGCCTGGCAAGGTTCACAATCAGCAAGCGACGCCGTTCGCAATCCTTGCTGTCTCTGTCGACGGGGCCGTTGGGACATTCTCGCCGGAACTTCTCGGCCAACATCACGACCGGTTCGGCAATTTTTCCATCGGGCAAATTTCGTCAGAGCCCCTTAACGGCATGGCTCACAATCCGCGCTTTTTAGCAATGACAGCCGAAGTTGCCGCAGGGGTGTCGAAATGCGCGACTGAGTGTTCGTATTTTGAGCTGTGTGGTGGCGGCGCACCTTCAAATAAGTTGTTCGAAAACGGCACGTTCGATAGTACCTCGACAAATTATTGTCGTGCAATAAAGATGTCCGTTATCGACGCACTTTTATCTGAAGCCCGACGGCATAAACGCCACTACGAGCCTATCAACACACGCGCCGCATCAACTATAATCAGGCTCCCCGGTGTTCTTGATACGACGACCTGTCGTTCGTACCTAGAGAAAGCGCATAACTCCAATTGGCTCGCGTCCAACGTTAATGGGAACGGGGTGTCAAATAGGCACTATTCCCCCGCTCAAATTGATGCAGCTCCAATTTTTGCCAAAATCAAATCCGCTCTGCCGTCACAGGTCAACGGTTTGCGGATCGAACGAATCGCAGACGATCGCGCTATATTTCTTCGATACGTTGCGGGAGACTGCTTTCCCATACACCAAGACACGCCTTTTCGCGTTGATGACAGACATACGAGCATATATACACTCGTTATATATCTAAATGACGATTTTTTGGGCGGCGCAGCTAGTTTTCCAGATACCGGACAAATTGTAGCGCCTGAAGCCGGTATGGCGCTTCTTTTTCCGCACGATCTGCGTCATGAAGGCTTGTTGATTGAGCACGGCACAAAGTACGCTATTCACACGTTTGTTATGTATCGTGGGTGACCATGACTCATGGACTTTGATGTGCGGAGCAGCGATGGCAACCCTTTCGATGCAACTTTCTTCTGAGACGAAGGAGCTGTTGCCAGGCGTAGTGCTCCTTCAACAACACTCACAAACTGCTGGATTGAGCGGCCCGCGCGTATCCCTAAGTGATGGCTCATGCCAAGCTACCGCACTTACCAATATTGCGGCCAGCTATGGCTCGGGGGCCGTCGTGCCGCGACCGCCTTGGCGGACTCTCGCCGGCTCCGACGTGGCCACGTTGGTTGGCGCCGAGCCAATAGAAGTCGGGCAATGGGTCGCCATTGTTCAGGTGCCAGAGCGGATTCTGCGTCACTTTCGTGCCATCCGCGATGCGGGCCTTCAAAACAAGTCCGCTGACGTAGTTTTCCAACTCGCCGGCTCCGAAGAATACGCATTAGGGTTAAGGGAACTGCTGGCCGAGATGACTGCGCGATGTTGCAAGCCACGATATGACGGTGCTGGCATTAATACGAGACCTACTGGTCTTTCCACCTGTACTGTTAATTCGAATACGGGTTTGCTCACTGGAATGCATGTCGATACCTTTTATTCTCGCGAGCTTGAGCTAAGGGCGTTATCTCCCAATCGGATTTGTATAAACCTTGGAGCTGAGGACAGATACCTGTTGTTTGTCAATCTCCCGCTGCGGGAAATGCGCCGGCAGCTCGAGCAGCTTGGCGTTCGCGATGCACGTATCAACGATACTGGGCGAGGATTGGCTTGGGCGTTCTTTGAGTCTTTTCCGTCTTATCCCATCGTAAGACTGCGTATTGCCCCAGGGGAGGCTTACTTAGCCCCAACGGAGAATGTGGTGCATGACGGCTCAACTGAGGATAAGCGTCTAATCGACATAACTCTGACTATCCTCGGAACCTTCGCACCAGACACTTTCCGCGACGGTTTATAGGTTATAGAGTAGGGCGTCTTCTCCACGATAGGCAATCGACCATTGCCTCTGGTGCCCGCGGAGGGGACGCCTTTGGAACCGGGCCGCTTGCTCACGCGCGGTAAGCACGGTCAACCCGGAACACGGGTCACAGTGCCGACTGGAATTCTAACAGCAACCGATTAATATCGGGCCGCAAAAGCGGCCCGATTGTTACAAGTTGCTGCTTGTATTCTTTGCCTAAGAATCCACGACGCGCTCGATTTAGCTCTTCTGTTGCGTCATGCGAAGCAACATTACTCCGCGCAATCGCCCAAAATCGCGCGAGCCCATACCAGACGCAACAGGCTTGGACAAATGAATCTATGGGTAATGACCTGCCAGTCCATGGAGATATGGAATACAACGGATACAATCGGTTCGGATTTGCGCAAAACGGGTAAAATATTTCAACCTGGTCAAGGAACGTATGGATAGATTCGTGCAGTATAGCATTAGATATTGACGCGACCGAAACTTGATTGTTTTCAATTCCACGCAAAGAAATTAATCCCGGATACTCTCTCCATGACGACGAGCCAAACAAGCTGCGGTCATTATCGCCAGGCCGTATCCAAATTACCCGCACTCCATCGACAATCCATCGGAAGGCAGACGGAGAACTTTCCGCGATCAATGCAATCGCTCGTTCAACCTTCTCAGTCAACATTGACATATCGTCTTCAGTGAAACGCGGTCCGATCGGTCCCAGCACGTCCTCATAGCCAATGCCAAAATCAAGCGGAAGGAAGCCGGCGACATGTAAGGCTGGCACTGGGTCGTCAATATGCGGGTGATAGACCCACCGGTCGTCAGCTGTTACACCCGCCAGTGTTGGATCCTTCGGAAGTAAGCCATCTTTAACAGCCTGCGCTTTTATACGACTCTCGATCTCCGATGGTAGTTGTTGCGGATGTAGTTTGCGAGTCCGCATGGATAAGCCAGCAATCTTCGGAGAAAGGCTCGTTCGCATTCTTGATTCATCAGAAAACTGTAGCCATAGGCTATGTACAGGTAGGGTCACAGACTCTATTAACTGTAACAGCGAAAGATATTTTCCTACCGCTATAAGACAATGAGTGTCGAATCTAGCAACAACTCGCTCTCTTTGTTTGTATTCGCCCCACGATAGTCCAACGATGAGCTCTTCGATTTCTGATAACGTGTCCGCTCGCTCTAGCGACCACAGAGGTCTCGTCATTGACAAGCGAGGGCAAATTTCGCGAGCAATGGACGTTAGGAACTGCATCTCTGAATCATCGATGCAGCATAACGGCAAACGACTGGCTCTCTCAACGTTAATAGCAAGAGAAAATGCGCAGAGAACGGGCAACTCGGCGCGAGTTAGCCAATATCGGTCATTATTACTTCGTAGATGGAGTAGCCATGGACCTTGTGAGAGCGCCGATCCCTGCAGTGACGAAAGAAGCTGCTTAAACCACGTGGGGTCCATTCCACAATACACATCTATCAGCCTCTCAAGCGCTTGAGGCTCCCCGCAACGCTCGCCTTGCACAACCGAGGAACTTCGATGACTGGGGGAAGCCCTAAGTCCAGGGTGGCGAAACGCTTTTACCAGTGGACGGGGCGCGCCCCATTGATAAAGAAGTTGCGCGGATCGCAGGAAGCTCGCGTGGCCGTCCTGGTCGTCGCCGATCATCGATTTGTCAAGCCAAGAATCAAAGGCCTCATTCGCTGAACGGGCCGTTTCCGCGTTATATCTTTTCGCGCGTTCCGTTAGGCGGTGCTTGACGTCACAGTTCATTGCTACACGACCTTGTTCAACGTCATCCGTCAGACAATTGCCCTTACCTAGCTGAACTCTCCTGCCCGCGTCAGCAGGCAACCTTGAAGGTCGGGCTGTCCTCCGGACGGGTGCGGCGGTGATCGTAGATGCGCGTTGTGGCGATGTTGGCGTGACCGAGCCACTCCTGCACTTTCGCGATGTCGGCCTGGTGATCGAGCGCGTTGGTAGCGGCGGTCGCGCGCGGCGCGTGCGCGCCGATCAAAACCCCAGCTCCCCCGAATAGCGCCGCACCAGGCGATAGACGCCCTCCGCAGTGATCGCCGCTTCTAGCCGTCCAGTGCGGTTGTTGCGGACCGGCCGGAACAGCGCACCGGCCTCGTCGAGGCCGTGGCCGGCGGCGTCGAGGTAGTCGTTGATGAGTCCATTGGTGCTTGGATGCAGCGGCAGATAGCGCGTCTTGCCTCCCTTGCCGGAGACCTTCAGGTGCGGTACGCCTTTGCGCGCGTGCCGCAAATCCTTCGCCTTCAGCTTGCACAGCTCCTCGCGGCGCAGCGCGTGGAACAGCAACGTCGACAGGATGGCGCGATCGCGACGGCTCTTGACGGTGTCCCCGCCGGGCGCTGCGAGCAGGTCGCGCGCCTGATAATCGCCGATCGCTGGCGTCTTGCCTTCGCCGCTTTTGGTCTTCGACCGCTCGACGCCTTTGACCGGGTTATGGGTGACGGCGTTCTTCTCGCACAGATACTCGAACAGCGAGGCCAGCGCCGCGAGCCGGTGCCTGATGGTGGCTCCGCCGAACTCGCGCCGGCGCAGCTCGTCGCGCCAGGCGATCAGATGCGCGCGCGTCACCGTGCGAAATTCTTCCGGACGCCGGATCGCTTGGCGAGCGCTCTCAGGCTCTCTTGACCATGCTGTATCGCTCGACGCACTGCCTCTGTCGTGCGGTCGCTCCCGTGAAGAATCTGTCCCATAGCGCATCCCTCCAGCCCGAGGAGAAGATTGCACCATCAAACCCTGGGATCAAGCATCTAGGACCGACACAATTGGATGAGGAGGTCGCGCGTCACGACTGCGGCATGAAGACAATTTCCGGATGCCTGAGGTGTGTCCGCAGGCGTAAATTCGATATGGACGCCATCGATCTTGCATGAGCGATCATTGTATTCGCGATGGTGCAAATTAAAAAACAGTGGTGATAACCGCGTAATGAGAGCAATGTCGAGTTCCGACGTAATCACTCGGTGGGCTGCCTCGTCTCCTATGGGAAAGGGCGCGTAATGGACGTTGGCAAACCACTGCATGTGCTTTTTCAATTTATCGATGATATCAGCTTCGGCAACATTTTGGCGATATACATGATTGTAAATTAAGTGCAGAATATATTCAATGAACACCGAGTTGTATTCGGCTAGCTTTGAGTTCACCGCACCGCTGCCAGGTGCCCAAAGCAGTGATCCATTGGCTGCGACGAAGAGATGAGCAAGATCGTGCGACGGCTCTGTTGCTGTTAGCCCGTCGTGTTTATACTCGTCTTGATTG
>NZ_JBKQOU010000078.1:0-3778 GCF_052145335.1 Rhodoblastus sp. | reverse complement strand
GGTGTGCTCTGGACGCCGGGCTATTGGGGATTTTCAAACGGCATTTATGTCTTCAACGCCGGCTATTGGGGACCGCATGTCGGCTTTTACGGCGGCGTCGCCTATGGCTTCGGCTATGGCGGTTCAGGCTACTTGGGCGGCCGGTGGAACAATGGCGCCTTCTTCTATAACCAGAACGTCAATAATTTCGGCTCCCATAATGTCGTGAATGTCTATAACGAGCCCGTGCCTCCAGGAGCCGTGACCCCCGGCCACGCCAGCTTCAACGGCGGCGCAGGTGGAACGACCGCCAGGCCGACGCCCGAGGAAGCAGCGGCGGCGAACGAACCGCATGAAAAGCCCACTTCAGCGCAGCTGCAAAACCGCCGCGCGGCGAGTACGAACGAGGCCTCTTTCGCTTCGACAAATCATGGCCTGCCAGCGGTCGCCGCCACCCCCCGTCCTGGCGCCCTGACCGATCCCGCCGTCGTTCGGTCCCGGCCCGCTGGCGAAGCCGTAACGCCCAAAGGCGCCACCGTCACCCCGACCGCGCCTCAGCCGCAACAAATGCCGCCCAAGGCGGAGCACGAATTGCCGCAGCCCCAACATGCGTTGCCCCAGCCGCAGCGCGAAGCGCCGCAGCCTCAGCACGCCTTGCCCCAGCCGCAGCACGAGGCGCCGCAGTCGCAGCACGCCTTGCCCCAGCCGCAGCACGAGGCGCCGCAGCCACAGCACGCCTTGCCCCAGCCCCAGCACGCATCGCCGCAACCGCAGCACGCATCACCCCAGCCCCAGCACGCATCGCCGCAACCGCAGCACGAGGCGCCCAAACCGCATGCCGTCGAGCCGCCCAAACCGCAGGCAGCCGCACCCGCCAAACCTGCCCAGGAGCCCAAACCGCAGGTCCATGCTCCGCCTCAGGGCAAGCCGCCCGGCGAACATCCGCGTTGCGGCGCCCCAGGCGAGCCTCCTTGCCACTAACCTAATTCGGTATTGTAAAACGGGTCCCGGACGGCATCGGCTGTCCGGGGCGCAATTGGCCAAGGTCCCGCCGAGTTTACCGACGGCGGCTCAGCTTAAGAGATTCTCGCCGGGATCGATGTTTTTTGCGCCGACGTTTTCCTATTCCGCCTTACCCGCGGCTGTTTCCACTTCAGCCTTTTGCCGCCAGCATGCCCGAAACTTTTGCCAGGGCCGGATCGAGGGTGGCCAGCGTCAGATTGGAGCCGCTGGAGACAGCGGCAAGCGAAATGCGCTGATCCTGCACTTCGAAGATGCGGTAGAGCGTCGTCTGACCAGCCGTGTCGCGCGCGAGGATCGATGTCGGCGCTGGATGATTGTTCGAGCCGATGCGCTCCGCCATCAGAAGGACGAAGGAGGAATTCACCGCGATGCGGTCGAGACCCTGGGCCGCGCTATTTCCCGCCAGCGGCAAGCCCTCGGAATCGCTCAAGGCGACCGTCGAGAAGCCGCCGGCTTCGGCGATCTTGTCGAGCAGAAGGGTCAGGTCGCGCGCACCCTCGCCGGTCTTGAGACTCGACAGATCGACGACGAGTCGTTCGCGGTCGACCAGCGGCGCCAGAGCCTGCTCGATCGTCGTTCGTAGGCCCTGCTCCTGCAAATCGACCTTGCGCGCCATTTCGCGCTGCGCGAGTCGCAGCGCCTGTTTCTGCTGCTGAATCACCTCGCGCATTTGTTCGCGCGCATGGTAGCCGCGACGCACGCCAATGAGATAGCCGGCCGTCAAAAGCAGAACGGCGGCGGCGAGAGCGACGGTTATGGAAAGAAGAGTCATGGGTCTTGCGCCGGCGCGCCGTCTTCACGGCAGGCATCGACGCCCTCGATCTGGAGAATAACCTGGCGATTGGTCGTCGCCTTGGCCGTCAGGCGGGTCGGCGGTCGCGTTCCCGCGGCGCGCGACGCCAGTCGCGCTTCGGGCGCCCCCGAATGAACCAGCCATGTCACCACATTTTGCGCCCGCGTAAAGCTCAGCAATACGTTGTATGATTCAGCCCCGCTGGAATCGGCATGGCCCTCCACCGACAAGATCGCGTCCTTGTGCGTCGTCAACCATTCAAGCAAGCGTGTGATCGCGGGGTCCGAGCCGGCGGCCTTGAGTTTGGCGCTGTTGCGTTCGAAGGGGATCGAGACAACCGGCAGACAAATTGGCGTCGGCGGCGCCGCGATGGACGCAGGCGGGTTCGCGACGGAGGACGCACTTTCGCTGGTAGGCTCCGTCGCCGGCGCCGGCACTGTTTCGCTAGGCGCGGCGACAGAGGGACTTGCGGCGGGCGTTTCGACCGGCGGCGGCGCCTCGACTGCAACAGGATTCGGCGGCGGAGGCTTGACCTCGGCGCTGGCTTCGGTGGCCGGGACGGAAGTGGTCGCGGGTTCGGGATGCGGCAGCCCTTCTTCGAGCGTCGCTGAAACCTCTCTCGGCTTGTTTTCCCACGCGTCGAAAACCCGGGCGCTGGCGGTCAGCGCCAGCAAGACGCCAAGTGCGGCGAAGGCCACCGCCGGCCAGAGCGGCGCGTCTTCGCCGGCCAGACGGAATTGCCGGTCTTCACTGTCATCATGGAATTGGATCGCCATGCTCGCTGTTTTGGGGAACGCCGACAAGATCAGGCTTCGGGGATTTTGAAGATCGGCGTGATCAGATCGACGCCACATTCGAGATTGGCGCACCAGTCGATGAATTTCTTCACCATTTCCTTGCCGCGAAAGAACGCGCCATGCTGCGGCGCGATCATTTCAATATCGAGAGTGCGCACCATGTCGGCCCAGGCGCGCATGACGCGACGCGAGCACATATAACGACGATGGAATCCTTCCATATAACGAAGATGCGCGTCGAAATCGGAGACCTCTCTGTAAGTCTGGCCGATTGACGCGCCCAGATCTCCCGAATAGAGAATTTTCGACGTCGGGTCATAAAGCTGGAAATTGCCCTCCGAATGCAGGAAATGCGCCGGCAAGGCATACAGCTTGGCTCCATTTAAATCGAAAATCTGTCCCTCGTCGGGAATGCCGTGCAAGCGGTCGGCGACCAGACGGTCGAGCCCGAAATGAGGCACAAAACGCACCCACAGGGCCGACACGTAAGCCTCCGCGTCTGTGGTCATCAGCCATCCGTTCAGCGCGGCGACAATGTCGGGATCCTGATGGGACAGAAAGATCTGGCGCAGCTTGGCGCGCCCGAGGACGGCGAAGGTTTCCGCCAGAACCTTGCTATAGATCTTGTGGCCGCCCGGATCGAGTATCATTCCGGCGTCGCGATGAACGATCACATGCTGGTTGGTTTGCACCGCCAGACCGCCGCCGTCGAAATCCTCGAGCAGGATATTTCTGTGGGCGCCATTGTTGAACAATTCGATATTAGCCATCAAGCGCTCCGGATGAATTCAATGACGATATTCCTAGAGCACTTTCCTGAGGCTGCGGATTGCCTCGTGCATATCGAAGAAGATCAATCCGAGCTTGGCCGTTTCGTTAGCCAAGGCCAATAACAGGGCGCCGCGACCCGCGTCGATCATGACGGCATAACCGCGTTCGCCGCGAATGATCACTTCCTTGACCTCGCCGCGCGCCAGTTCGACGGCGGCGCGTGTGCCGAGATTGAGCAAGGTCGCGGTCATGCCGGCGACGCGCGTCTCGTCGAGTTCCGGCGTCAAAGCGCTGGCGATCATCAATCCGTCTTCCGAAATCAGCGCGCTGGCTTCGAGACCGGGAGAATCGCTTTGCAGCTTGCGCAAAATCTTGTTCAGCTCATCAAGTCTCGACATTTTTTCCTCCTTGACGC
>NZ_JBKQOU010000077.1:0-34815 GCF_052145335.1 Rhodoblastus sp. | reverse complement strand
CGGCGCCCGGCGCCGCAATCAGGCCCTTGAGCTTTTCCAGATCGCCATCGTAAAGGCTGAGAAAGATCTGCGGCAGGGTTTCGGTGGTGGCGTCGCCGATGATCTCATAGAGTTGGTCGCCTTCCAGCGCCATCGAGACCAGTGGCGCGAAAGCTTCCGTCTCGCGCTTTTCCGCGAGCAGGTGCAGGGCGAAAAACACTGTCTCGGCATTCTCCGGGGTGCGGTCGACGCCCGAAGCGCAGGCGTTCAGGCTCGCCAGCAGGGGCTCCTTTGCCGAGGCCCATTTCTGCCGCAAGGTGAGAATCGCGTCGAGCGGAAAAGTCTCCGCCCCGGCGAGATCGGCCAGAGCCATTTCAACGAGATTCATTTCGCTCTCCTGGAAGTCAAACCGGCACGCGGACGCTGGCTCGAAGGCCGCCGAGCGGACTGTTTACCAGAAAAACATCGCCGCCGTGCGACCGCGCGATGTCGCGGGCGATGGAAAGTCCCAAGCCGGTGCCGCCCTCGTCCTGATTGCGCGCTTCGTCCAGTCGCACGAAGGGGCGAAAGACGTTTTCGCGCGCGTCGGGCGGGATGCCCGGGCCGTCGTCATCGACATGGATCATCAGGAATTTCTGGTCGCACGAGCCTTCCAGCCTGATCTTCTCGCCATGCCGCAGGGCGTTGTTGAGCAGATTGGCGAGACAACGCTTGAACGCGTCGGGCCGTACCGTCGCGACAGGTTCGCCGGCGTAAACCACATCGGTTTCGTGGCCGAGACGTTCCGACTCCTGCCGGAGGGTTTCCAGCATGGCCGGTATGTCGGTCGGCGACGCGAGTTCCCCGATATCTCCACGTGCAAAGGCCAGATAGGCTTCCAGCATGCGCTGCATTTCATCGACGTCGCCGGTGAGTTCCTCGACTTCCGCCTCGTCGTCGAGCAGGGCGAGCGATAGTTTGAAGCGGGTCAGGATGGTGCGCAGATCGTGGCTGACGCCGTTGAGCATGGTCGTGCGCTGCTCCATCGCCCGTTCGATGCGCCGCTTCATTTCAAGAAAAGCGTAAGACGCGCGCCGCACTTCGCGCGCGCCGCGCGGGCGGAATTCGACCTCGCGCCCCTTGCCGAATTCCTCCGCCGCGTCGGCCAAGGCGAGAATGGGCCTGATCTGGTTGCGCATGAACAATATGGCGACGACGATCAGCACCAGCGCCGTGCCAACCATCCAGACGATGAAAATATGGGTGTTGGAGGCATAGGCCTGGCTGCGATGGGCGACGACGCGCAGAATCGCGTCGCCCATGTCGATGCGCACCTCGATGAAATCGGACTTGCCCACCGTGTCGATCCAGAACGGCAGGCGGATCAGCCGCTCGATTTCCGACGACATGGCCTTGTCGACCAGCGAGAAGAAGGGTCTGGGCAAAGCCGGCGGCAGCGGCCCGGCGGGCAGGATCTCCGCTTCGAGATTGAGCCTCTGGCGGGCGATGGTCTCCAGTTTGGAATTGTCGGGATCGAGCTTGCCGAAATCGCGGTGCATGTCGATCAGCGCGGCAATATCCTGCGTCACCGCATTGGAGAGGCGAAAAGTCACCAAATTCCAATGGCGCTCCATGAACACCAGCGCGATGGCCGATTGCAGGATGACCATGGGTATGATGACGATCAGCAGCGAGCGGGCGTAAAGCCCCTTGGGCATGATTCCGGCGAGCGCGCGCGAAAAATGGCGCCAGAAGCGGCGGCCCATGAGCAGCGCTTTGGCCGCCGGATTCATCGCTCGATCGCCAGTTTGTAACCGAGTCCGCGCACGGTCTGCAAATGCAGGGGATTGGCCGGATCGGTCTCGATCTTTCTTCGCAGCCGGTTGACCTGCACATCGACGGTGCGCTCGTTGGCCGCGCCCCCTCCCCCGCCGAGCGCCTCGCGCGAAACCGTCTCGCCGGGATTTTCAACGAGAATGCGCAGCATGTCGCGCTCGCGCTCGGTGATGCGGATGATGTCGTCGCCCTGGCGCAATTCGCCCCGGTCGGGATCGAAGGTGAAATCGCCAAAGCGGACGGCGTTCTGGCCCGGCGCGCCCTGCGCCGCCATGCGCGGAGCCGAGCGGCGCAAGATGGAGGCGACACGCAGGGCCAATTCGCGCGGATCGAAGGGTTTCGACAGATAATCGTCGGCGCCGGCTTCAAGCCCCCTGACCCGGTCTTCCGTCTCCGCGCGGGCGGTCAGCATAAGGATCGGCGCCTCGGCCAAATGCGAATTTTCGGCGCGAATCCGCGCGGCGAATTCATAGCCGCTCTGTCCAGGCATCATCACGTCGAGAATGATCAGGTCGAAATGCAGGCCGCGCAGGCGGGCATAAGCGTCCTCGGCGCTCACCGCCGCCGTGACGCGAAAACCCTCGCTTTGCAAGAAGCGGGTGAGCAGCTGGCGAATGCGCCGGTCGTCGTCGACGATCAGCAGATGCATGGCGTCGTCGGCGGGGGCGACGGTTTCGGGCGGGTTCATGGCGTCTCTCCCGGCGCGGAATCGCGAATGGCGGCAAGAAAAGCCGTCGTCTGTTCGCGCGTCCCGGCCGGCAGGCTTTCCAGCGCGCGGGCGAAACGGCGCGATTGCAGCTGCGCCAGATCCAGCGCCAGGGCGCGGCCCTTGTCGGTGGGATAGAGCAGGCGCTGGCGCCGGTCGGACAGGCCGAGCTTTTGTTCGAGATAGTTCTGGTCGAGCAGATCTTTGAGCACGCGAGACAGGCTCTGCTTGGTGATTTTCAGGAGGTCCAGCAGTTCGGCGACCGCGAGGCCGGGACGGCGATCGACGAAATAAAGCACGCGGTGATGGGCGCGCCCGAAATTATAGCGCAGCAGCAGCCGGTCCGCATCGCCGACGAAATCGCGATAGGCGAAAAAGAACAGTTCGATCAGGTCGAACATCGGCTCCTGCGGGATTTCCTTACAAGCCTCCGCGTCCCGCGAAACCGCGCGCAGCGGCGTGGCCTTTCCCTGAACAGCGTCTTCCATGCCGACGCCCCAAATCCCTCCCGGCGGCAGGCCGGAAAATATGTCAGTTCTATTGACATATTTCAGGTCGATTGCTAGTCGTCAAGTCCGCTGCGGCGTGCCAAAATGAAAGCACGATTTATTCGCCGCTTTTGCGCGAAGCGCCGTGAAACCCATGGAAATCCGAGTTTTTGCGATTGGCGAATCGCCGAAAACTCGCACAAGCCGTTTTACAAGGAGCTTGCGATGTCTGTCCTGCCTTTCGACCAGCGCGACGGGTTCATCTGGATGGATGGCGCGCTCGTTCCATGGCAAGACGCCAAGCTTCATGTCCTGTCGCATGGCCTGCATTACGCCTCCTGCTGTTTCGAGGGCGAGCGGGCCTATGGCGGCGTGATCTTCAAGTCGCGCGAACATTCCGAGCGTTTCAGGAATTCCGCCAACCTGCTCGATTTCGAGATCCCCTATTCGGTCGAGGAGATTGGCGCCGCCAAGGCTCTGGTGGTGGCGAAGAACGGCTTTGACAACTGCTATGTCCGTCCGGTCGCCTGGCGCGGTTCGGAAATGATGGCGGTGGCGGCGCAACACGCCACAATCCATGTCGCCATCGCCTGCTGGGACTGGCCATCGATGTTCGACGTCGAGACCAAGATGAAGGGCATCAAGGTCGACATCGCGGAATACCGCCGCCCCGATCCGCTGACCGCGCCGTGCCATTCAAAGGCCGCCGGCCTCTATATGATCTGCACCATCTCGAAGCACCGCGCGGAGCGGCGCGGCTATGCCGACGCCCTGATGCTCGACTGGCAGGGACGCGTCGCCGAATGCACCGGCGCCAACATCCTGTTCACCAAGGACGGCGCGATCCATACGCCGATCGCCGATTGCTTCCTGAATGGCATCACCCGACAGACGGTGATCGGCCTCGCCAGGGCTCGCGGCATCGAAGTCATCGAACGGCGCATCATGCCGGAAGAACTGGCGAGCTTCGAGGAATGCTTCATCTGCGGCACGGGCGCCGAAGTCACGCCGGTCTCGGAGATCGGCCCCTATAATTTCGCGCCGGGCGCCATTTCGCGCGTTCTGATCGAGGAATACGCCAAGGCCACGCAGCCGCAGAAGGCGGCAGCCTGACAGCAGGCATTGAAAGGCGACGCGTCACTTTTCCGCTGCGGCGTGCAACGCTAGCCCCGAGCGCTGCTGGCACGGCCTGGCGTGAGTGTTGATATTATGCGCCGTGTTGATCATGGCGATATGGGAGAAGGCCTGCGGAAAATTGCCAAGCAGCCGCTTGGCCCGCGGGTCGTATTCTTCCGACAGCAGGCCGAGATCGTTGCGCAATGAGAGCAGCCGCTCGTAAAGCTTTCGCGCGTCATCGCGCCTCCCGGCCAGAATATAGGCGTCCGCCAGCCAGAAACTGCAGGCCAGGAAGGCGCCTTCTCCCGGCGGCAGGCCGTCGCGCGTCTCGCCGGTTTCGTATCTCAGCACCAACCCGTCCGGCATGAGCTTGCGCTCGATCGCCTCGATGGTGCCTTTGACGCGCGGGTCGGTCGCCGTCAGGAAGCCGACTGCGGGAATCAGCAGGGTGCTGGCGTCGAGATTTTCCGATCCGTAAGCCTGGACGAAGGCCCCGAGACTGCGGTTAAACGCCTTTTCGCAGACATCCCGGTGAATTTTATCGCGGAGCTTGCGCCATCGGTCGACCGGCCCTTCGAGACCGAAAGTCTCGGCGCTCTTGATGGCGCGGTCCAACGCCACCCAGGCCATCACTTTCGAATGGGTGAACTGCTGGCGGCCGCCGCGCACTTCCCAAATTCCCTCGTCGGCCGACGACCATATTTCTTCGACGTGGTCGGTTAGCGCGCGCTGGAAATCCCAACCTTCGCCGGGATTTCGCAGGGTGCCCACGCGCGCCTGGTGCAGCGCATCCATGACTTCGCCGAAGACATCGATCTGCAGTTGCTCGGAGGCGGCATTGCCGACCCGCACCGGCTTCGAGCCCTCGTAGCCAGCCAGCCAGGGGACCTCCCATTCCGCCAGGCGCTTTTCTCCCGCCAGCCCGTACATGATCTGCATCTGGGAAGGACTCCCTGCGGCGGCGCGAAGCAGCCAGTCTCGCCAGTCCCGGGCTTCATCGTAATAGCCGGCGTTCATGAAGGCGAGCAGCGTCAGCGTTGCGTCGCGCAACCAGCAGATGCGGTAGTCCCAGTTGCGGGGGCCGCCGATCCGTTCCGGCAGCGACGTCGTCGGAGCGGCGACGATGCCGCCTGTCGGCGCGTAGATCAGCGCCTTGAGGGTGATGAGCGATCGGGTCACGGCGCTCGCATAGGCGTCAGCGACGCCTTTGTTCCGATGGGCCGCCGCCCAGCCCTCCCAGAATTGTTGTGTCTGCCGCAAGGCGTCCAGCGCATCGACGGGGTCGGGCGTTGGAAGATGCGACTGAGTATGCATGAGAACGAACGGAATGGTTTGCCCGGCTGAAACCGTGAATTCGGCGACGGTCGTCATGCCTTCGCCGCGAAGCTGGACGGGCGTGTAAAGGACAACCTTGTCGGGACCGGAAATCGCCAGAAGCGCGCCGTCATCCGTTCGCCGCACCCAGGGAATGGAGGCGCCGTAGTCGAAGCGGATGACCAGTTCGGAATGCATTCGAACGGCGCCGCGCTTGCCGACGACCAGACGCACGATTTGAGACGCGCGGCCGCGCAACGGAAAGAAGTCGATCAAAGTGACCTCGCCTTCTTTTGAGACGAAGCTCGTTTCGAGAATCAGCGTATTCGGCCTGTAACGCCGCTCCATTCGCGGATTTTCGCTCTTCGGCGTCACGCGCCAGCGGCCGTTGCCGGTGTCCCCGAGCAGGGCGGCAAAGCATGCGCTCGAGTCAAATCGCGGCCAGCACAGCCAGTCGATCGATCCGTCCCTGGACACAAGCGCCGCCGTTTCGCCATCGCCGATCAATCCATAGTCTTCTATGCGGGCGGTCATGCGCAAATGCCTCCACGGTTCCAATCTTCCTTGCTCTCGGCTGAAAAAGAGTCGGAACGGATCGATCAAATTCGCGGGCCCGGCGTTATAGGCGGGTGAGACGCCGCCGCCTGCACCGCCTTGCGAAACTGTCACGCGCCCCAAAGCGTTGCGCAGGCCGCGGCAGAATCGGAAGTTTTTTCGCCTTCCTGCGGAGTTTAGCCTAGCGAGTCCAGCCCTTCATTTCTGCTCGACTCCCATTCATCTCTCGCTGCGGCGCGGAGGAAACATGACCGATCGAGAACAGGCCAAATCTTCCGCTCCGCGGAATGCCAAATCTTCCGCGCCGGAGAAAAACGCCGCCCAAACCGCCCGCTCATTGGCAAAGCCGAGGCGCGGGCGCCCGACAAGCGAGCGAGCGCCCACGCGCCGTCCTGCCGATTCAAACGCGCAAGTGGCGCTGGCCAGCCGTCCGATCGACGACGTTTGCATCGACACGATCCGCACGCTGTCGATGGACGCCGTGCAGAAGGCCGAATCGGGGCACCCCGGAGCGCCGATGGCCCTGGCGCCGGTGATGTACACCCTCTGGCGTCAATTTTTGCGCTATGACCCGGAAGACCCCACCTGGCTCAACCGCGACCGTTTCATCCTGTCCAATGGACACGCGTCGATGCTGCTCTACGCGACGCTGCATCTCGCGGGCGTAAAAGCAGTCAACGCCGCGCATGAAATTCTCGACCAGCCTGCGGTCTCGCTGGACGACATCAAGGCCTTCCGCCAGCTTGACAGCAGATGCCCAGGTCATCCCGAGCATCACATCACCACCGGCGTCGAAGCGACCACCGGCCCGCTTGGCCAGGGCTGCGGCATGAGCGTCGGCATGGCGATGGGCGAGCGCTGGCTGGCGCAGAATTTCAACCGGCCGGGCCTCAAGATCGTCGATTACGACGTCTACGCCATCTGCAGCGACGGCGACATGATGGAAGGCGTCAGCAACGAGGCGGCTTCGCTCGCCGGGCATCTGATGCTCGGCAATCTCTGCTGGATCTACGATTCCAATCAGGTGACGATCGAGGGCCACACGGAACTGGCGTTCAGCGATGACGTGGCTGCGCGCTTCCGCGCCTATGGCTGGAATGTCCAGCACGTCGGCGACGCCAACGACACCAGGCGGATGGCCGAGGCGCTCAAGGCGTTCAAAGCCTCGCCGGACGCGCCAATGCTGATCATTGTGGAGAGCCACATCGGATATGGGGCGCCGCACAAGCACGACACCAGCGCCGCCCATGGCGAAGCGCTCGGCGTCGAGGAGGTCCGCCTTACCAAGCGCGCCTATGGTTGGCCGGAAGAATCCAGCTTTCTCGTGCCCGATGGCGTACGCGAACATTTTCACGAAAGCTCCGGCCGCCGCGGCGGCGAGTTGCGGCGAAGCTGGCTTGAGCGCATGCAGGACTATCGCGAAAAACATCCAGAACTGGCGGCGCGCCTCGACCAGATGCAGCGGGGAGAATTACCCAAGGGCTGGGACAGCGCTCTGCCAAGCTTCGCCCCCGACGCCAAAGGGCTCGCCACCCGCGAGTCGTCGGGGAAAGCGCTTAACGCCATCGCCGCGCATTTTCCCTGGCTGATCGGCGGCGCGGCCGATCTCGCGCCCTCGACCAAGACCGACCTGACGTTCGAGGGGGCTGGAGAATTCGAGTCCGGCTATTATGGCGGACGCAACCTGCATTTCGGCATCCGGGAACACGCCATGGGCGCGATCCTGAATGGCCTGGCCTTGTCCAAGCTGCGCGTCTACGGCTCGAGCTTCCTGATCTTCTCCGATTACATGAAGCCGGCGATCCGGCTGAGCGCCCTGATGGGCCTGCCGGTGATCTATGTTTTCACCCATGATTCCATCGGCCTCGGCGAGGACGGCCCGACCCACCAGCCGATCGAGCAACTCGTCGGGCTGCGCGCGGTGCCGAGACTGGTGACGCTGCGACCCGCCGACGCCAACGAAGTGGTCGAAGCCTGGCGCGTCATCATCCGGCAGACGCAGCCTGTCTGCCTGGCGCTGACCCGCCAGAAACTGCCGACCATCGATCGCGCGCGCTACGCTTCCGCCGGGGGCGTCGCCCGGGGCGCCTATGTGCTGGCCGACTCGCCTAAAAAAAACCCGGCGGTGATCCTGATCGGGACCGGCAGCGAAGTGTCTTTATGCCTGGAAGCCTTCGAGCAGCTCGAACGCGACGGCATTGCCGCGCGTGTCGTGAGCATGCCTTCGTGGGAATTGTTCGAACAACAGGATCAAGCCTATCGCGACGAGATTCTGCCGCCGGAAATCACCGCGCGGGTTTCGGTCGAAGCGGCCTCGACGATCGGCTGGGATCGCTACGCCGGAGCGACCGGCGAAAAGATCGGCATGCACGGTTTTGGCGCTTCGGCGCCGATCGCGGATCTTTTGAAGAAGTTCGGCTTTACCCGTGAGGCGGTGCTCGCCGCCGCGCGGCGGCAACTCGAGCGAGGCCGGGGGAGATCGCGATGAACACGCTGAAGCGGCTCGCTACCTGCGGGCAATCTCCCTGGCTTGATTATCTCAAGCGCAGCTTCATCGAAAACGGCGACCTTCAAGGATCGATCGAGCGCGACGGCTTGAAAGGCGTCACTTCCAACCCTTCGATTTTCGAAAAAGCCATCGGCGAATCCGACGAATATGCCGACGCGCTCAAGCAATTTCTCGCAGAGGGCGACCGTGGCGTTTCGGAAATCTACGAACATCTGGCCATCGCCGACATACGCGCCGCCGCCGACATCCTGCGTCCCGTCCATGAGCAGACGCAAGGCCGCGATGGCTATGTCAGCCTCGAATGCTCGCCCTACCTCGCCAACGATACCGAGGCCACAGTGGCGGAAGCGCTGCGGCTGTGGCAAGCCGTCGAGCGCTCCAACCTGCTGGTGAAGGTTCCCGCGACCCCCGCCGGCATACCCGCCATTCGCCGGCTGATCGCGCGCGGATTGAACATCAACATCACCCTCTTGTTTTCCGTGGAGGTCTACGAGCAGGTGGTCGAG
The DNA here is from genome assembly GCF_052145335.1 of Rhodoblastus sp. Taxonomy (GTDB): domain Bacteria; phylum Pseudomonadota; class Alphaproteobacteria; order Rhizobiales; family Beijerinckiaceae; genus Rhodoblastus. Next base: position 25,827 of record NZ_JBKQOU010000077.1, on the reverse strand, counting down.
GCCTATATCGCCGGGCTTGAGGAGCTTTTGCAAGCGGGCGGCGATGTTTCGAACGTCGCCAGCGTCGCCAGTTTTTTCGTCAGCCGCATCGACACCGAAGTCGACAAGCGGCTCGCCGAGCTGGCCGACAGGCAAGCGGGCGATCGCCTTCGCGGCAAAGCGGCGATCGCCAACGCCAAGATCGCCTACGACCGTTACAAGGCCCTGTTTTCCGGGCCGCGCTGGCAGGCTTTGGCCGACGCTGGCGCCAGGACGCAGCGGCTGCTCTGGGCCTCCACCAGCGCCAAGAATCCGTCGTACAGGGACACGATCTACGTCGAAGACCTGATCGGCGTCGATACGGTGAACACCATGCCGCCCGCAACGATGGACGCCTTCCGCGACCATGGCAAGATCGAACCCGGCGCCATCGAGCATGATCTCGCCGGGGCAAAAAAAACGCTGTCCGAATTGGAGAAGCGGGGCGTTTCGCTCATTGAGATCACGCGGCAACTCGTCGAAGACGGCGTGCGGCAATTCGCCGACGCGTTCGACAAGCTTTTTGCCGCCCTGGCGAAGCAGCGCCGCATCCTGCTCGACGGCGAACGTCGAAGTCTCGATATCCGGGCCGGTTCGGCGGAAATGCGCGCCGCCCTCGACGAGGAAATGGAGCTTTGGCGCAAGGAGGGGCTCATTCGCCGTCTTTGGGCCGGCGACAAGTCGCTGTGGACCGGGACCGACGAGGACAAATGGCTCGGCTGGCTGCATATCGTCGAGCAGGAGCTTGCGGCGAGCCCGACGACGATGGCGGAAGAAATCAAGCAGCGCGGTTTCGCCGACGTTCTCCTGCTGGGAATGGGCGGGTCGAGCCTTGGGCCTGAAGTGGTGGCTGAAATTTTCGGACCGCAATCCGGCTGGCCGCGCTTTCACATGCTGGACAGCACCGATCCCGCCCAGATCAAGGCGGTGGAGGAAGCGATCGACTTGGACAAGACGCTGTTCATCGTCTCTTCCAAATCGGGCGGGACGCTGGAGCCCAATATCCTGCTGGATTATTTCTTTGAGCGGGTCGGCGCCGTGCCCGGCGTTGAGAACGCTGGCCACTCGTTCATCGCCGTGACCGATCCCGGCTCTTCGCTCGAACAGCGCGCCAAGGAGCTGCATTTCGCCCATGTCGCCCATGGGGCGCCGTCGATTGGCGGGCGCTATTCCGTTCTTTCGGAATTCGGCGTCGCGCCGGCGGCGGCGATGGGTCTCGACGTCCGGCGCCTGTTGGAGACCGGGCTTGAAATGGAAAGAAGCTGCGGCCCGGATGTTCCGCCGCAGGAAAATCCCGGCGTGGAACTGGGAGTCGCCCTGGGCGTGGCCGCGACGCGCTTCGGTCGCGATAAGGTGACGATCGTCGCTTCGCCCGGCCTAGCCAGCTTCGGCGCGTGGCTTGAGCAACTTCTGGCCGAGAGCACGGGCAAACAGGGTCGCGGCCTGATTCCACTGGCTGGGGAACCGCTTGCTGCGCCGGAAAACTATAGCCACGACCGAATCTTCGCCTATCTGGAGCTGGAGGGGCGGAGCGATCCAGCGCAAAGCGCGGCCATCGAGGCGCTGGAAAAGGCCAGCCATCCGGTCGCCATCATCCGGGTGAAGGACATCTGGCATATTGCCGGCGAGTTCTTCCGCTGGGAGATCGCCACGGCGGTCGCCGGCGCGATCATCGGCATCCACCCGTTCGACCAGCCCGATGTCGAGGCGAGCAAGATGCGCACGAAAGAGCTGACCGAGTCTTACGAAAAATCGCGCCGCCTTCCCGACGAGGCGCCGCTATTTCGCGAGAACGGGTTGGCGCTATACGCCGATCCTCGCAACGCCGCCGAGCTTGGCCGGCACGACACGCTAGCCGGCTATCTGAAAAGCCATTTCGGCCGCGCCCATGCCGGCGATTATGTCGCCCTGCTCGCCTATGTTGAACGCAACGCAGCGCATGAAAAGACCCTGGCCGACGTTCGCGCGGAAATCCGCGACAAGACCCGCGCCGCGACCTGCCTGGGCTTTGGACCCCGTTTCCAGCATTCGACCGGGCAAGCCTACAAGGGCGGCCCGAACACCGGCGTGTTCCTTCAGATCACCTGCGACGATCCCTATGATATCGACGTTCCGGGCCATTCGTACAGTTTTGGCGTCGTCAAGGCGGCGCAGGCGCGGGGCGATTTCGACGTGCTGGCGCAACGCGGCCGGCGCGCGTTGCGGGTCCATCTCAGGGATGTCGATGCAGGCATGGCCGAATTGGCGCGAGGGATCGCAGAGGCTCTCGCGTGAACGCTTTCGCCAGGAGTGCAACGATGCGGATTGGCATGATCGGACTGGGCCGGATGGGCGGCAACATGGCCCGTCGCCTTATGAAGGCGGGACATCAATGCGTCGTCTACGATCACTCCGCCCAGCCCCGCGAGGCGCTGGCCAAGGACGGAGCGACCGCATCCCACTCGCTGGCGGACCTGGTGAAACAGCTCGGCGACAAGCCGCGCGTGATCTGGCTGATGCTGCCCGCCGGTCTGGTGACCGAGGAAACGGTCACAGCGATCGCCGCTTTGCTGGAGCAGGGCGACATTATCGTCGATGGCGGCAATTCTTTCTACAAGGACGACATAAGCCGCGCCAGAAAGCTGGCCGAGAAGAATATTCGCTACGTCGATTGCGGAACATCCGGCGGTATCTGGGGCGTTGAGCGCGGCTATTGCATGATGGTCGGCGGCCCCAAGGAGGCGGTTGATTTTCTCGACCCGATCTTCTCGGCGCTGGCGCCCGGCTGCGGCGACATCCCGCGTACGCCCGGCCGCGACAAGGGCGATCCGCGCGCCGAGCGCGGCTATATTCACGCCGGGCCTTCGGGCGCCGGTCATTTCGTCAAGATGGTGCATAACGGCATCGAGTACGGCTTGATGCAGGCCTATGCCGAAGGCTTCGAGATCCTGCGCAACAAGGATTCGACGGACCTTCCCTCAGGCGAACGCTTCGAGCTGAACCTGGCCGACATCGCCGAAGTCTGGCGGCGCGGCAGCGTCATTTCGTCCTGGCTGCTCGACCTTGGCGCGGCGGCTCTGACGAAGGATGCGAGCCTCGAAAACTTCTCCGGCTATGTTCAGGATTCCGGCGAAGGCCGCTGGACCGTCGAGGCGGCGATAGAGGAATCGGTTCCCGCGACTGTCCTCTCCACCGCGCTCTACACAAGGTTCCGCTCGCGACAAACGCATAGTTTTGGCGAGAAGCTGCTTTCGGCGATGCGGTTCGGTTTCGGCGGCCATGTCGAAGGTCAGGAGCCCATTGATCCGGCGTCGAAGACTGCGACCCGCCGGCAAGCTTCGAGATAAAGCCATGGCCAGCATGGATCAAACCCAGACTGCGCAAATGGTGGCGCAGATGATGTCGTCGCCGCCGCGCCGCGCCCCGAGGCCGGCCGATCCCTGCTCGATGGTGCTTTTCGGCGCCACCGGCGACCTGACGCACCGGCTGGTGATCCCGGCGCTCTACAATCTTTCCCGCACCAACGCCCTGCCGGAGAGTTTCACGCTGATCGGCGTGGCGCGGGGGAACATGACGACGGAGGATTGGCGCAACGATCTTTACGGTTCGTTGAAAAAATTCATCGGCGCCGCCAATGCCGAATTCGATCCCGACAACATCGATGCGGGGGCGTGGCGACGGCTTGCCGAGAAAATGATCTATGTCCGGGGCGATCTGACAGAACCGGCGCTTTACGAAAGGCTGCGCGGCGCCCTCGACCAGGCCGAACGGGACAACAAGACACAGGGCAACGCGATCTTCTATCTGGCCATCGCCGCGCAACAGTTCTGCACGGTCGTGGAGCAGCTTTGCAAGGCGAAGCTGGTCGAACAACCGCTGGAGGCGAACGGCCACGCAAAATTCTGGCGGCGCGTGGTGATCGAAAAGCCCTTTGGCCATGACCTGGATTCGGCGCGGAAATTGAACGCGCGGCTGCGAAACATCCTGCACGAAGACCAGATTTTCAGGATCGATCATTTTCTCGGCAAGGACACGGTCCAGAGCATCATGGCCTTCCGCTTCGGCAACGGCCTGTTCGAACCGATCTGGAACCGCGACCGCATCGACCACGTGCAGATCACTGCAGCGGAAACGGTCGGCGTGGAGACAAGGGGCAAATTCTACGAGGCTACAGGCGCGTTGCGCGACATGCTGCCCAACCATCTGCTGACCCTTTTGTCGATGGTGGCGATGGAGCCGCCCGTCGGCTTTGACGCCGCGACCATTCGCTCGAAAAAGGCCGAAGTGCTGGCCGCCATTCCCGAGGTGAAGCCCCATCGCGCGGTGCGCGGCCAATATGGCGCCGGCGAGGTGCTGGACAAACCCGCAAAGCCCTATCGGCAAGAGGCGAATGTCGCGCCGGACTCCAACATCGAAACCTATGTCGCAATGCGGCTTGAAGTCGACAATTGGCGCTGGGCCGGCGTGCCGTTCTACCTGCGCACCGGCAAGCACCTTTCGCAGCGCGTGACCGAAATCGCCATCCGCTTCAAGCAGGCGCCCTACACGCCGTTTCAGGAGACGCATGTCGACGCGTTGCGACCCAACTGGCTGCTGCTGCGCATCGCGCCGGACGAAGGGATTTCCCTGCAGTTTGAAATCAAGCGGCCGGGCCCGGCGATGGATCTGGCCTCGGTGAAAATGGATTTTCGCTATAACGACTGGTTCCCGAAGGAGGCCAATGTCGGCTACGAGACGCTGATCTACGACGTGATGATCGGCGACCAGACCTTGTTCATGCGCGCCGACATGGTCGAGCAGACCTGGCGCATCGTGCAGCCGGTGCTCGACGCCTGGGCCCCCGGGAGCGCTGCGGAAATGCCCGCCTATCCCTCCGGCAGCGCCGGCCCGAGCGAAGCCGCCGCGCTTCTGGCGCGCGACGGAAGATCCTGGCGGCCGATCGACGACGCGGGCTCGGGACAACCATGACCGCGCAAACGCGACAACCCGCGACGAAAATCTGCGCCTTGCTCTCCGACGTCGACGGCTCGTTGGTCAGCGACGACAAGAAATTGACGGCGGACGCGAAAAGCGCTGTCGCGCGGTTGCATGAAAACGGGATCATTTTTTCGCTGATCAGCAGCCGTCCTCCGCGTGGCTTGCGCAAATTGATCGAAACCCTCGAAATCTCGGCGCCGGTCGCCGGCTTCAATGGCGGCGCCTTGACCGGCCCCGACCTGACGCCCATCGCCGAGCATGTCTTGCCGCCTCAAACGGCGCGGCGGGCGATCGCTCTTCTGGATGCGCACAAGGTCGAGGTCTGGATATTCAGCGGAGCGGACTGGCTGGTTCGCGATCTGGGCGGCGCCTATGTCGGGCTCGAACAACGCACGGTCGAATTTCCGCCAACCCGCGTAGACGCTTTCGAATGGGCTTTTGAGTCATCGGCCAAGATTGTCGGGGTCAGCGAGGATTTCAAACTTCTCGACCACTGCGAAGAGGAGTTGCGCGCCGCGCTCGGGACGCAGGCGAGCGTCTCGCGGTCGCAAGCCTACTACCTCGATATCACGCATCCCCTCGCCAACAAGGGCGACGCCATGTCGGAAATCGCCAAGCTTCTGGGTGCGCCGGCGGCCGAGATCGCAGTCATCGGCGACGGGGCCAATGATGTCGCCATGTTCGAGAGAAGCGGTCTCGCCATCGCCATGGGCAATGCCGCGCCGCAGGTGCAAGCCCGCGCGGATTTCGTGACCGCCAGCAATCGCGACAACGGCTTCGCCAAGGCGGTCGAGCGGTTCATTCTCAATCGTGTTGGCGACGGCCCGGCGGGAGAACGCCAATGATCGCGCCTTCAAAAAAGTTTTCGCTGGTCCTCGCGGATGTCGACGGCACCCTCGTCACTTCGCGAAAAACCCTGACTTCGCGCGCTATCGCCTCCGTGAAGGAGCTCAATGACGCCGGGATCGCTTTTGCGATCACCAGCGGCCGGCCGCCTCGCGGGATGGCGATGCTGATCGAACCGCTGACGCTGCGTACCCCAATCGCCGGTTTCAACGGCGGCGTGCTTACCCATCCCGATCTCACCTTGATCGAGAGCCGCAGTCTCGCTCCGTCCGCCGCGCGCAAATCTGTGGAGTTGCTGCTGGATGAAGGTCTGGACGCCTGGGTTTACACGCAGGATGAATGGCTGATCCGCGACCCGAAGGCGCCGCATGTGGCGCGCGAAACGGCGACGGTGAAATTCGCCGCCAAGGTCGTGCCGCGCTTCGAGAGCGCGCATCTCGCCCATGCGGCAAAAATTGTCGGCGTCTCCGACGATCCCGATCTGATCGCCGCGGCCGAGTCGGGGCTGAGGAAAAGCCTGGAGGCGAAAGCCAGCGTCGCGCGTTCGCAACCCTATTATCTCGACATCACCCATCCCTGCGCCAACAAGGGGGCGGTTGCGGCCGATCTGTCGAGGCTGCTGGAAATTCCCGCCGAAAGAATCGTTACCATCGGTGACATGCCGAACGATGTGCTGATGTTCCGCAAGGCGGGGTTTTCCATCGCCATGGGAAACGCCAGCGACGAAGTGAAAGCGCAAGCCAGCGCGGTGACCGACAGCAATGACGCCGAAGGCTTCGCCAAGGCGATGCGCCGGTTTGTCCTGGGCCAATCGGAACAGGACTCGCGCTCGCATCCCGCCGGCATGTCATCGCGAAGGAGAGCATGATGGCCTCCAGCTCGCAGGTGGGCGCAGCGCCCGTTTCCCGACAGCGGCTGGAAATTCTGGCCGATCCCGAAACTCTGGCAAAACGGGCTGCGGATTGGCTGCTGGACGTCGCAACGTCGGAAGCCGGGATTTTTAGCGTCGCTCTCTCGGGCGGCTCCACGCCACGCGCGCTTTATGAACTCTTGGCTGGACCGCCCTATCGCGACGCTTTTCCATGGGCGCGAAGCCATTTCTTCTGGGGCGATGAACGGTTCGTGCCGCATGATGACCCGCAGAGCAATTTTCGCATGACGCGCGAGGCGTTGCTTTCGCATGTTCCAATCCCCGCGGAAAATATCCATCCTGTCCCCACGCAGGGTTTCAGCCCGGAGGCCGCCGCCGCAGCTTACCAACGCGAACTCATGACGTTCTACGGCGCCGAAAAGCTCGACCCCAAAAGGCCCTTGTTCGGGGTGACGCTGCTGGGGCTGGGCGCGGACGGGCACACGGCCTCGCTGTTTCCAGGCGCCGCCGCCCTCGCGGAGCGCAGGCGCTGGGTCGCCGCCGTCACCGACGCCAAGGGCCTCGCGCGCATCACGCTGACCTATCCGGCGATCGAGAGCAGCAGACGGGTGGCGTTTCTGGTGGCGGGGAAGGAAAAGAACGCCATTTTTGCGCGCCTTCGCAGGGGCGACGGCGCCTTGCCCGCGGCGCACGTAAATCCAGTCGGCGACCTTTGGCAGTTCGTCGATGCCGCCGCAGCGCAGGCGCTGGGCTGACTATCGCCGATTTCCTGGAGTTTCTTGAAAATAAGATTGTCGCCACACTTGGCTATAGCCGATATTGCTGCTTCACTCCGAGTGGGCCCGCCGGGCGAATATGAATCGGAAAGTCATGTTCAAGAAAACCAAAAGCGCGCGACCCGCCGACCCTGCTTCGAGCGAGAGCACCGAAAGCGAACAGATCGCACAAAACGAGGCCGAACTGCGCTACGACGAGGACGATGACGATTCCGGCGAAGGCTCAGCAGAAGAAACCGCGCGCTACATCGCTGACATGATTGGCGCTCTCGCCCTCATGGCTGGCGAAGCGCGGCTCGACCTTCTGACCTATCTCTTGAACATGGCGCGAGTCGAGGCTGAATTGCAGGGCCGCCAGAGCGAGGAGCCCGGCGAAGATTTTTAACTCCGCCAATTGCGATCGATCAGCGAGACGCGGTCGCCGCCATGCCGCTCGATGCGGCCTTCGATCTCCAGTTCCTGAAGTATAAGGCGAATTTCACCGGCCGAACAGGCGCTGGCGCGGGCCAGATCGTCCATTCCGATCGGCGACGGCCCCAGCAGGTTCTCAACGCGTTGGCGCGGCGGCGCTTCGGGCTCCGGCAAGGGCTGCGGCGAATCGTCGGCCTTGGCTTCGCGATACGGCGCCGGCGCCAGGTAGCCGACCTGGGATTCCAAACCTTCCAGTTCGTCCCACAAAGGCTCGTCGAAGGGGATCGCGTCGGGCTCGAAAAACAGGTCGTAGCGTGTGGCGCCGCGCGCCGCCAAGGGCGCCAGCAGGTCGATGATCTCGCTGGCGCCGCAGCAGAGATAGGCCCCCTCGCGGATGAGGTCATTGGCGCCTTCCGCGCGGGGATCGAGCGGCGAACCCGGCACGGCGAAAACCTCACGGCCCTGTTCCTGGGCGAAACGCGCGGTGATCAGCGAACCGGAGCGGCGCGCCGCCTCGACGACCACGACGCCCAGCGACAGGCCGGAGACGATACGGTTGCGGCGCGGAAAATCGCGGCCGCGCGGCTCGTAGCCGAAAGGCATTTCCGAAACCACCGCCCCGGTTTCCGTGATCTTCTCGATCAGGCCAAGGTTTTCGGGCGGATAGGGCCGGTCGAGCCCGCCCGCCAGCACGCCGACCGCGCCGGTCGCCAACGAAGCCCTGTGGGCGCAGGCGTCGATGCCGCGCGCCAGACCCGAGACGACGCCAAAGCCGGCGGCGCCAAGCGCTCGCGTCAGTTTTTCGGTCATCGCCAGACCGGCCGCCGAGGCGTTGCGCGATCCCACCAGCGCGACCATCGGCTTTTCAAAAACCTCCGGGCGCCCGCGCAAAGCGATCATCGGCGGAGGCGCTTCGATGGCGCGCAGGCCCGCCGGATAGTCCTTTTCGCCGAGGGCGATGAAACGCGCGCCAAACTTCTCCGCCGTTTCCCATTCACGGAGCGCGCTGTCGCGTGTCGCCATCTTGATGGGGCGGCCCTTGCCCTTGCGGATCAGTTCCGGCAAGGCCGCCAGCGCCTGGGCGGCGCCGCCATGGCGGTTGAGCAAGCTGTGGAAGGTGCGCGGCCCGACATTTTCGCAGCGGATCAGTTGCAGCCAATCCAGCTTCTGCTCGGTCGTCAGACGCCGGTCGCTCATTTCTTCTCGCCGATACGTCCTTCGGTCCCGGCGCGCAGGCGGGAAATGTTTTCCCCATGTTTCCGCCACAGGATCGCCGCCATCACGGCGATAGCCAGAGACTGCAAGGGAAGACCCAGCGCCCAAAGGACCAGGGGCGAGGCGGCGCTGGCGACCAGAGCCGAAAGCGAAGAGTAGCGTGAAAGCTTGGCCGTGGTCAGCCAGATCGCGGCGAAGGCGAGGCCTGCCGGCCAAGCCAGTCCGAACAGGCAGCCAACAAACACAGCGACGCCTTTGCCGCCTTTGAAATTCAGCCAGACGGGAAAAATATGGCCGAGAAAGGCGGCAAAGCCCGCGAGAACTCCCGCTGCGATGGAAAAATGCGAAAAGATCAGGACGGCGGCCGTCCCTTTCAGCCCGTCGAGCAACAAGGTGGCGGCGGCGATATCCTTCCGCCCCGTGCGCAAAACGTTGGTCGCGCCGATATTGCCGGAGCCGATGGCGCGCACGTCGCCCAGCCCCGCCGCCCGCGTCAGCAACAGGCCGAAGGGGATCGAGCCGAGAAGGTAGCCGACGACGAGCGCCGCGAGCGCCAGCGAGGGGGACGGCGGAACAAATGTCATGCGCTCTCCCCAGGGGCCGGGCCGCCATGCACGAACTGGCCGGCGACCATGGTCATCTTGACCACGCCTTGCAGTCGCGCCTCGTCGAATGGCGTATTCTTGCTGCGCGATTTCAGATCTTCTTTTTGCAACACGTAAGGCTCGTCAGGATCGAACAGGATCAGGTCCGCCGGCGCGCCTGTCGCCAACCGTCCCTGCGGCAAGCGTAAAATTTCGGCCGGACGGCTGGTCATGGCGCGCAGCAGGCTCGGCAGCGAAAGCTGGCCGGCGTGAACCAGCCGCAGGCCCGCCGCCAGCAAGGTCTCCAGCCCGATGGCGCCGAAATCGGCTTCGGCGAAAGGCAGGCGCTTGGTTTCGACGTCCTGCGGATTATGGTCGGAGAAGATGATGTCGATCAGGCCGCCGCCCACCGCCTCGACCAGAGCCAGCCTTTCCTCTTCGCGCCGCAGGGGCGGCTGGAGCTTGAGGAAAGTGCGATAGTCGCCGATGTCATTTTCGTTCAGGGTCAGGTGGTTGATCGACACGCCACAGGAGACGTTCAGCCCTTCGGCCTTGGCTTTGGCGATGACGTCGAGCGCCAGCGTGGTCGAGATCGGCGCGGCGCAATAACGCGCGCCGGTCATCCGCACCAGCCGGATGTCGCGGTCGAGCGCGATGGCTTCCGCCTCGCGCGGTATGCCGGACAGGCCGAGCCGCGTCGCCAGTTCGCCGGCGTTCATCACCCCGGAGCCGGCGAGATCGCGGTCCTCAGGGAAATGCACGATAAGAGCGTCGAAATCGCGCGCGTAAGTCATGGCGCGGCGTAGGGTCTGGCTGTTGCGGATCGAGTGCGAGCCGTCGGTGAACGCCACCGCGCCGGCTTCGCGTAAAAGGCCGAATTCGGAAATTTCCCGGCCTTCAAGCTGTTTGGTGACGGCGGCGGCGGGCAGGACGCGGACGCGCCCGTGGTCGCGGGCGCGGCGCTTGAGAAAATCCACCACGGCGGGATCGTCGACCGGCGGATGGGTTTCCGGACTGGAGATGATCGGGGTGACGCCGCCGGCCGCCGCGGCGGCGGTGGCGGTGGCGATGGTCTCGCGAAATTCCGCGCCCGGTTCGCCGACGAAAGCGCGAAGGTCGATCAGGCCGGGAGACAGGACTTCGCCACGGCAATCAACGACAGCCAAACCTTGCGGCAGGCTCCCCGCCGTCACACCGGAGCCGAAGGCCTTGATCGCGCCGTTTTCGACAAGCACGCCCCCGCGCAGTTCGACGCCTTTTTCAGGATCGATCAGGCGGGCATTGACCAGGGCGAGCGGCGGGTGGGGTTTAATCTGCACCATGGCTTTCGATAGCGCGCGGGATAAGTTTGGGCAATCGCCGGCAAGGCCGTTTTTTTGCCGAGCCTGACGTTTGACGCCCGCCCCGCGCGCCGCTAACAGGAAGTCGGCCAGTGGGGCCATGGGTTTTTTGCGCGATGGCGGTCTATACGGATGTCACGGACGAGGCTTTGTTCGCCTTCCTCGCTCCTTATGATCTCGGGGCCGCCCTGTCCTTCAAAGGCATAGCCGAAGGCGTCGAAAACTCCAATTTCCTGCTGCATTGCGAGCGCGGGCGCTTCATCCTCACCCTTTACGAAAAGCGGGTAAATTCTGACGATCTGCCGTTTTTTATCGGTCTGATGGAGCATCTGGCGGCAAAGGGCCTGTCCTGCCCCCTGCCTGTCAAGAACAGCGAAGGCAAGGCTCTCGGCGAACTCGCGGGGCGTCCCGCCGCCATCGTCACCTTTCTTGACGGCGTCTCCACCCGCAAGCCGCAGACGTTTCATTGCTTCGAGACCGGCAAGGCGCTGGCGCAATTGCATCTCGCCGGCCAGGGCTTTCCGCTGTCGCGCCCCAACGCCCTGGCGCTCGACGACTGGGCGCCTTTGTTCGACGCCTGCCGCGCCGAAGCCGATAAGGTTTCGCCCGGCCTCGCCAATGAAATCGCCCAGGAACTCGACGCCTTGCAGCGGCAATGGCCCTGTGACCTGCCGCAGGGGGTCATTCACGCCGATCTATTTCCCGACAATGTGCTTTTCATCGGCGAAAAACTCTCCGGCGTGATCGACTTCTATTTCGCCTGCAACGACGCTCTCTCCTATGATCTCGCCATCTGCCTCAACGCCTGGTGTTTCGAGGCGGACGGTTCGTTCAACGCCACCAAGGGCCGCGCCTTGCTGCAGGGCTACCAGAGCCTGCGCAAGCTCGACCGGGAAGAGCGCCTTGCCCTGCCCATCCTGGCGCGCGGCGCGGCATTGCGCTTTCTCCTGACGCGGCTCTACGATTGGCTCAACGTGCCTCCCGGCGCCCTGGTCAAGCCGAAGAACCCGCTGGAATATCTCGACAAGCTTCGCTTCCACCAGATGATCGACCATGCCGGCGAATATGGCCTGAGCGAATGACGAAACGCGTAAAAATCTGGACCGACGGGGCCTGTTCCGGCAATCCCGGCCCCGGCGGCTGGGGCGCCATTCTACAGTTCAATGGCGTCGAGAAGGAATTTTGCGGGGGCGAAGCCGCGACCACCAACAACCGCATGGAATTGATGGCGGCCATTTCGGCGCTTGAGGCGCTGACCCGCCCCTGCGCCGTGGACCTGCATACGGATTCGCAATATGTCCGACAGGGCGTCACGTCCTGGATGCACAACTGGAAACGCAATGGCTGGCGCACCGCCGACCGCAAGCCGGTGAAGAACGACGACCTGTGGAAGAGGCTGGATGAGGCGTCCGCGCGCCATCAGGTCGAATGGTTCTGGGTCAGGGGCCATGCCGGCGACGAGATGAACGAACGCGCTGACGCCCTGGCCCGCGCCGGAATGGCGCCTTTTATTTCATCTCGCTGATCGCTGCGCGCTCAGCGAATACCTCGCATAAGCTCGGCGTCGCATTCGCTCCTAGCTGGTCCTCGGGTGTGAGGACCAGTGGCGCCTTATTTGCGCAAGAATGGGTCGTCATAAGGGAAAACTTGCCTCGCTCCAGCGTCTTTTGCTAGATACGCGCTGGAGCCCCGGATTGCGGGGCGGGGCGGCAAACAAAGCGGACACATGATGGCCAAGCCAATATTCGCCCCGGCGCGTTATTTTCTTCTGCTCGCCGGGTTGTTGATCCTGTTGCTCGCCGGCGCTTCGGGCGCTCGGGCGCAAAGTTGCAACGAAGACCTCGCGGTTTTCGGCAAGAAGCGCAATACCGAGATCGAGGCGCTGAACGCCATTTCCAAATCCCATGGCGGCAAGCTCGATCCAGTCGGGGCCTGCCCGCATTTTCGCGCCATGGGCGCGATCGAGAGCCAGATGCTGGCCTATCTCACCAAAAACAAGGAATGGTGCAACATTCCCGACGATTTCATCAATGGTTTCAAAGCCAACACCGAAAAGACCGCGGGGATATCCAAACAGGCCTGCGAACTCGCCGAGAAGGTCAAGAAGATGCAGAGCCAGGGCGGAGGGCTCGCCGGAGGCGGGAACCTGCCGCCGCCGCCCAAACTGCCCGCCGGGCCGCTCTGATCCGTGGGCGCTCCGGCGCCTCGCGTCAGAGAAAGCAGCGCAACTCTGCTGCCGGATGCTGGCGCCTCGAACATCTGGCGTCGCCTGCCGGCGAACTGGCTGCCCTATATCCAGCTCGCGCGGCTCGACCGGCCGACCGGCTGGCAACTGCTGCTCGCGCCCTGCCTTGATTCCTCCTGCCTCGCCGGCGTCTATAGCCTGCAAAAGCCCGATTACGCGCAGCTTGCGCTGTTCTTCCTCGGCGCTGTCGTCATGCGCGGCGCGGGATCGACCTTCAACGACCTGATCGACCGCAACATAGACGCCAAGGTCGAGCGCACCCGCGGCCGTCCGCTGCCTTCTCGCCGGGTCAGCCCCCGCGCGGCGGCTCTGTTCATGGCGGCGCAGGCTCTCGTCGGCCTAGCCGTGCTGTTGAGCTTCAATGGTTTTGCGATCGTACTGGGCCTGTGCTCGCTGCTGCCGGTGGCGATCTATCCCTATTTGAAACGAGTCACCTCCTGGCCGCAGGCCATGCTTGGCCTGGCTTTTTCCTGGGGAGCGCTGATGGGCTGGGCGGCGCGGACCGGCGATCTCCGCGCGCCGGCCTTGTGGCTCTATGCCTCGTGCATCGTCTGGACCATTGGCTATGACACGATCTACGCCCTGCAGGACAGCAAGGACGACGTCAGCGCCGGCGTCAAATCCACCGCCCTGCTGTTTGGCGCCCATGTGAAAATCGCGGTGTCGCTGCTTTATCTGGCGGCGGTGCTGTTCGCCGAAATAGCTTTGATCGGCGCCGGCGCGGGATTTTTTGCGCATCTCGGCCTGATCGCCTTCGCCGTTCAGCTGGCCTGGCAGGTGAGACACATCGATGGGGCCAATGAGGCGATGGCCCTGAGGCTGTTCCGCTCCAACGGCCCCGCCGGTTTTTTGCTTTTCGGCGGCCTGCTGGCGGAAAACATGCTGTTTTATTTGGTGAAATGAACCGCCAACCTCAGCAGGCGTCATTGCGAGCGACAGCGAAGCAATCCAGGCCAAGGCCACAAGCTCGCTGTGTGGATCGGCAGGAAGCTTTAACTTTGCGGACCAACTTGAATCATTTAGACTGGATTGCTTCGCTCTGGCTCGCAATGACGGGGTGAGAGGTCGGCGCAAAACAAACCGTTCGGGTTGATCACGGCGTTTTCGACCCGAAAAGGCTTTAGCTCGCTGCCAACCCCTTCACTCGTAGCAGACGATCTCGCGTTCGCGGAAAACCGCCATCACGCGCCCGTTCGGTCCCGCCTTGCGAAAGGCGGAAATCTTCGAGCGCCGCTGTTTCAGCGGCCAGCCGCGTTTGCGCGGCTGAACGGCGCCCAGGGCCAGCTCGCCCAGGCTGCGGTCGAGGACGGTTATTTTCTGATCGAGGCCAAGCGTCAGGCGCGGCAGCTGAAAGAATTGCGCCCAGGCTTTCCATTCCGGCGCAATCTCGTTTTCGCTCCTGGCTTCGGCCAGCGTCACCGTCAGATCGGGATCCCGATGATCGAGCGTGACGCGATAAAAGCATCCGTGCGCATTTTCCACCATCGCCAGCGAAACGCCGCGAAACGCGCGGATCGGCAGCGCCAGCCTCATGCGCACGCCCGCCACGCGGCGGTCGATGGCGATCGCGTCGGCGGCGATCGAAATCTGGCGCTGCCCACCGTCGGCGCGGGGATCGCGGGCGATCAAATTCGCGGTCGCTTCGGCTTGATGCGTCATCTTGAAGGCTCCAGTCCGCAATTTCAGGCTTTCACGCCATCCTTGTCGCCCTGGACCGCCCAAAGCCCGGCTAAAGAAATAGGCGGCATTTTATCTAATCGGCGCTGGCGCCCGGCTTGGCGAAAGCCCGAATAAAAGAATCGTTCAAATTGTCGGCAATCCAGCCAGAAGCCAGCGCTTTTTTGCACAAGCAAATGGCTTGCGCCGGCGCGGCGCGGCGTTTACAGGAAGGCTCCTTCTTTAGACCTAGGCCGCGCCCTTGCCCGATCTTTCCGCCTATGCCGCCATTCTGCCTCGCATCGAGGCGATTGTCCGCGAGGCTGGCGAAATCGCGCTAGAGTTCTTCCGCCGAGGCGCGAAGACCGAGGCGCAGGTAACCCTCAAAAGTTGCGGCTCGCCGGTGACCGAGGCGGATCTGCGCATCGACCGCTTTTTATACGACCGTCTTTCGGCGCTGGCCCCGGAGGTCGGCTGGCTGTCGGAAGAAACCGTGGATTCGCCCGATCGTCTCTCCCGCGAGGCCCTGTTCGTCGTCGATCCGATTGACGGCACGCGCGGCTTCATGGGCGGCGACCCCTGTTTCGCCGTCTGCGTCGCTCTCGTGATCGGCGATCGCCCGGTTTACGGGATCGTCCACGCCCCGGCGCTCGCCCAGACGTTCGTCGCTTCGCTCGGCGGCGGCGCGACGCTCAACGGCGCGCCGATCGCGGTTTCGTCGCGCCAGGATCTGACCGGCGCGCGCCTGGCGGGACCGGAACACCTGCACCGCATCCTCGCCGGTTCCGGCCTTGCTTATGTGAGACAGCCGCGCCTGCCCTCGCTGGCCATGCGGCTGCTGAGCGTCGCCGACGGCGAATTCGACGCCGCGCTGGCGCGCGAAAATTCCAGCGACTGGGATATTGCCGCCGCCGACCTGATCCTGAATGAAGCAGGCGGCGTCCTGACCGATTTGCAGGGGCGCGCGCCATCCTATAATCGCGCCGCGACGAAACACCCCGTCCTCGCGGCGGGATCGCCCGGCCTGCACGCCAAATTGATCGCAGCTGCGACCGGCGGCGCGGTCAAGAGCCCGCAGGCGTAACAATCCGCCCTTCCTGAAAACTGAAATTGCTACGGAGATTCGCATGAGCCACGAAGTCGAAACCAAACAATTGCTGCACCTGGTGTTTGGCGGCGAATTGCAGGATCTCTCCACCACCGAATTCAAGGATCTGAGCAAGATCGACATGGTCGGCGTCTATCCCGACTACAAATCCGCCCATGCCGCCTGGAAAGCCAAGTCGCAGTCGACGGTGGACAACGCGCAGATGCGTTATTTCGTCGTCCATCTCCATCGCGTGCTCGACCCCTCCGAAGATTGAGCTGTCCGGAATCCGCCAAGTTACTTGGTCCCTGCCCGCGGAAATCATGCCGCGATCGCGATGGCGGCAAAAATGCGTGGGGGATAAAGCGCAAATCCTCGCGGATAAAAGCCGCCGCCGCCTTTTTGCCGGAAACGGCGATCATTAAGCTCGGTCTCGGCGAACTCTTAGTCTTGGGATCCGGAGGAGCTAAAAATTTGGCGGGGGAAAGCGTGAAGCGCCGATGCGATTTTTTCGCACCCAGACTTCACGCGCGACGGATGAGACACAAATTGCAATGAAGACCGAGGTATTTCTGCCCGTCTACCGCGCCGCCGCCAGCGGGCTCGCTCCGATGAGCGGCCTGTTCCTGTGGCGGCGCGCCAAGCGGGGCAAGGAAGACCTGAACCGGCTTGGCGAGCGTCGCGGCGTGGCCGGCCTGCCGCGCCCGGAAGGCCGGCTGGCCTGGCTTCACGGCGCGAGCGTCGGCGAGGGACTGGCTTTGCTGCCGCTGGTCGACAGGCTGATCGCCAAGGGGTTTCATGTGCTGGTCACCAGCGGCACGGTGACGTCCGCACGCATTCTCGCGCAACGGCTGCCTTCGGGCTCCAGCCACCAATATGTGCCGCTTGACGCCCCGAAATTCCTCGAGAGTTTTCTGGACCATTGGCGACCCGACCTGTTCGTGCTGGCGGAATCGGAAATCTGGCCGAACACTATCTGCGCCGTTCATGCGCGCAACATTCCGATCACCCTGGTCAACGCCCGCCTGTCGCCGCGTTCCTTCGCACGCTGGCGGCGGCTGCCGGGCTTCATCTCCGCCCTGCTCGGCAAGATCGATCTTTGCCTGGCGCAGAGCGGAGACGACGCCGCGCGTCTGCTGCAACTCGGCGCGCCGCGGGTAAATGCGGTCGGCAATCTCAAATATGACGTCGAAGCGCCCCCCGGCGACCCCGTGCGTCTCGACGCCCTCTCCCGGCAGATTGGGCGGCGCCCGGTTTGGATCGCCGCCTCGACCCATGCCGGCGAAGAGGCCCTGGCCATGCGCGTGCACAAGCAACTGGCGCAAAACTTCCCCGACCTGCTGACCATCCTGGCGCCGCGCCACCCCGATCGCGGCGCGGAAATCGTCGCCGCCGCGCGCGCCGCCGGAATGGACGTCGCGCAGCGCTCGCTGGGCGAGCCAATCGGCCCGGCGACCCAGATCTATGTCGGCGACACGATGGGAGAACTGGGCCTGTTCTATCGCCTGTCCAGCGTCATTTTCGTCGGCAAGTCGTTGGTCGGCCGTGGCGGCCAGAATCCGATCGAGCCGGCGAAACTCGGCTCGGCCATTTTGCACGGACCCCATGTCGGCAATTTCATCGACGTTTACGCCGCGCTGGACGAAAAAGGCGGCGCCATCGAGGTCAAGGACGCCGAAACCCTCGCCGGCGTTCTCGCGGCGCTGTTCACCGATCCGGCTTTCCTGCGCCGCACGGCGGAAGCTTCGCGCGAAACCGTCGGCGCGCTCGGCGGGGCTTCGGATAAAATCATGCTGGCGCTCGAACATTATATCGCCCACATGATTGTATCCGAGCAGTAGGTGTTTTTCGCGAAAAATGCTTCTGGCTTCGGCCGGGGGCGGCGTCTAATCTAGTCCTTCTTTAAAAAAGCGAGGGACCATGCGCGCGCCGGATTTCTGGTGGTCCGCCAAGCCAGGCCTGTTTGGCCGGCTGATGACCGCTGTCCTGTCGCCTTTTTCAATGATTTACGGACGCGCGGTCGTGCGCCGCATGGGTCGGACCGGGTCGAAGGTTAGCGCGCCGGTGATCTGCATCGGTAATTTCGTCGCCGGAGGCGCCGGCAAGACGCCGACCGCGCTGGCGATGGCCAAATGGTTGAAGCGCGCTGGCGAGACCCCCTATTTCCTGTCGCGCGGCTATGGCGGAGCGCTGTCGGCCGACGGCGGCGCCCATCTCGTCGACCGCCGCCGCCATTGCGCCGCTGAAGCCGGCGACGAGCCTTTGCTGCTCGCCCGCGTCGCCAATACGGTGGTGGCGCGCGACCGGCCGACCGGCGCCATGCTGGCGCTCGCCGGCGGCGCCAGCCTGATCGTGATGGACGACGGCCTGCAAAACCCCAGCCTGCGCCGCGACTTCACCCTGGCGGTGATCGACGGCGCGGTCGGTTTCGGCAACGGACGGCTGCTTCCCGCCGGCCCCATGCGCGCGCCGCTCGACCTTCAGTTGAAAATCACCGACGCCGGCCTGGTGATCGGCGAAGGCGAGGCCGGCAAAAGGGCCGAGGCGCTGCTCGCCAAGGCCGGCAAGCCGGTGTTCCACGGCAGGCTGGCGCCCGACGCCAACGCCGCCCTGCGCATGCTGGGCGCGAAGGTCGTGGCCTTCGCCGGCATCGGGCGGCCGCAGAAATTCTTCGATTCGCTGGAGGCCTGCGGCGCGAAACTGGTCGCCCGCCACGCTTTTGCCGACCACCATCCCTATCGTCTGGCCGAGATCGCCGCCTTGCAGCGTCAGGCCGAGGCTCTGGACGCGCTGCTGGTGACGACGGAAAAGGACATGGTCAAGCTCTCGGCCTATCTGCACCTGCTGCGGCCTAAACTGCCGCTTCCCGAGGCGCTGCCGGTCTGTCTCGTCGTCGACGAGGCCGAGCCTTTGCGGCAAATGGTGCTACACGCGCTGGCCAATTCCCGCGAGGCCGGGCGTTTTACGGGGCAGGTGGATATTTAGAAGCGCGCGTCAGTTCCCGCGCTGTCCTAGCTGCTTCAGCCTTAAAAGCTTCGCTTCCGGGCCAGCGTAGGCTTCCTGGCGATCGACGTTCCAGTAGCGCAGATCCTCGACCGCGATATGCGCGCCGGTTGCGGCGCAGACGACATAGGCGCCCGGCCGCTTGATCTTGTAATCGCCGTCGAGATATTCGATTTCGGCCGGTCCGCTCGAAGCGACGCGGCGATCCATCCGGTTCATGCGCGGATCCCGTTCCACCCCGGTTCAAACTTGGGGCCAATTCCATGTAACGCCGATGACGGCGCGCTTCAATCCCGGAATAGTTCTAAATGCCAAATCCCGAATCCGGCTCGGTCTCGACATCCTCGCCTTCCGGGGCCAAATCGGTTGGCCGCGGGAGGCGCACCAGTGTGACGGTGCAGGGCGCCTGGGCGCCGATGCGCGCGGCGGTCGGGCCGATGGTGCGGCGGATCGGTGAACCGGCGCCGATCACCATCTGGTCGACATGATTTTCGCGCGCGAAATCGATCAGCGCCGCCGCCGGGTCGGTCGCCTCGAGCACATGCGCCGTCACCTGTTCCGGCAGAAGCCCGAGGTCGTTGGCCCAGGCGCGCACGTCCACCAGCCGCCGCACATGCAGGTTGGCGCCCTGCTCGTCCTGCGGGCTGTCGAGGCGCAGCCGGCTGGTCTTGATGACGGTGACGCAGGCGAGACGGGCGCCGGGCGCGGTCTTCATGATCCGCCCCGCCGTCTCGCGCAAAACTTCGGCGAGAGGCGCATTGGCTTCCGAGAGATCGACCGCCGCCATGACAATGGGCGCGCTGGCCCGGCGTGACGCCTTGGAGCGGGTAAAGCGGCTGGGCGAGAATTTCTGCATCCACCAGCGCCGGCGCGCGACCAGCCAGGAATCGGCTGAAAACTTTTCCGCCCGCTCGGTCAGTTGAATTTGCTCGGGATTGGCGAGATCGAGCGCCAATTGCGCCGCCGTGGCGTAACGCTTGTCCGCCTCCGGCTCCAGGCAATGCAGGATCACCTCCTGCAGCCAGGGCGGACATTCGGGGTTGAGCGAATGCGGCGGTTCGGGGTCGCGCCACAGCCGTCGGGCCAGGCCGGCCTTTTTGCGCGGATAGCCGAACGGCCTGACGCCAGTAAGCAGATAATAAAGCACCACGCCGAGCGCGAAAATATCGCTGCGAGGGTCGCTGCGGTCGCGGGCGATCTGCTCAGGCGACAGGTAGGGGCCGGTGCCGATCGGCACGCGAAATTCCTCGGCCAGCAGGTCGGGCAGGAGATCGTGACGCGAAAGGCCGTAATCGATCAGCGTGATTTCGCCGTTCGGCCGCCGCATGATGTTCGATGGTTTGATGTCGAGATGGATGACGTGCTGGCGATGCAGATCGGCCAAGGCATGGGCGACGCCTATGCCGATCTTGGTCACTTCAGCGACCGGCAGCGGCGCGTGGTCAATCCGCGAGAGCAGCGACTCGCCTTCGATCCGCTCCATGACGATATAGGGTTTTTTGCTGAAATCGCCGGAAGCGATGAATCGCGGCGAATGTGGGCCGGTGAGCAGCGGCAGGATCATCTGCTCCATTTCGAAGCTGACGATGGCGGTCGCGTCGTCGCCGTCCTGCACGATCGGCGCCTTGAGAATGGCCGGCGGCGACATATCGTCGCGGGTGACCCGCCAGATATGGGCCATGCCGCCGACATGCAGCCGCTCCATCAGGCGGAAGCCGTCGATGACGTCGCCCGGGCGCAGATCGGAAAAGGCTGGGGTTTCGCTGATTATGACGCGACTCCTTTGACGAAACCTAGCCCAGCCCCGAGATTGACGCCATAACCCTAAGGAATCGGCCCAATTTGAACAGACACAGGGTGTTTTCCGCGCAAAGCTGCGCTAGAAGGGCGCATAATCCTTGCGGGGAGTGCAGATCATGACGCCTAAAAAAATTCTGGTCGCCCAGGGCGGCGGCCCTACCGCTGTCATCAACCAGTCGCTGGCCGGCGTCGTGCTCGAAGCACGCAAATTCCACGGCGTCAGCCGCGTCTACGGCGCCCATCACGGCGTGCGTGGCATCGTCAACGAAGACCTGCTCGATCTGACCCAGGAAACCAGCCACAATCTGGAAATGGTCGCGAACACGCCCTCCTCGGCTCTAGGCTCTACCCGCGACAAGCCCGACGCCAAATATTGCCACGAGATTTTCAAGGTTTTGCAGGCGCATGGAATCGGCGCGTTCTTCTATATCGGCGGCAACGATTCCTCCGATACGGTGCGCATCGTCAACGAGGAGGCGCTCAAGGCCAATTATCCGCTGCGCTGCGTCCATATTCCCAAGACCATCGACAACGATCTGGTCGGCAACGATCACACCCCCGGCTTTCCTTCCGCCGCGCGCTTCGTCGCCCAGGCTTTCGCCGGCGCCAACCTCGACAACGCAGCCCTGCCCGGCGTCTATGTCGGCGTGGTGATGGGCCGCCACGCCGGCTTCCTCACCGCGGCGTCCGCGCTCGGCAAGAAATTCCCCGAGGACGGACCGCACCTCATCTATGTGCCGGAACGGGTGTTCGACATCGACAAATTCCTCGCCGACGTGAAAAAGACCTATGACCGGCTTGGCCGCTGCGTGATCGCTGTGTCCGAAGGCATTCACGACGCCGAGGGCGCGCCGATCATCACCAAGCTGGCCGAGCAGATCGAGCACGACGCCCATGGCAATGTCC
Source organism: Rhodoblastus sp. (assembly GCF_052145335.1). Classification (GTDB taxonomy): domain Bacteria; phylum Pseudomonadota; class Alphaproteobacteria; order Rhizobiales; family Beijerinckiaceae; genus Rhodoblastus. The sequence continues at coordinate 4,113 of NZ_JBKQOU010000077.1, read as the reverse complement.
AGCTTTCCGGCACCGGCGCCCTGGCCGACCTTTTGTGCGAGGAAATCAAGAACAAGCTGAAGATCAAGCGCGTACGCGGCGACACCTTTGGCTATCTGCAGCGCTCGTTCATCGGCTGCGTTTCCGACGTGGACCAGCGCGAGGCGCGCGAAGTCGGAGAAAAGGCGGTGCAATACGCCATGTGGGGCGAGCACAGCGGCTCGGTATCGATCAAGCGCACCGGCTACTATTCGGTCGATTACGAACTGGCGCCGCTCGAAAGCGTCGCCGGCAAGACCCGCGTGATGGAGGATGAATTCATCGCCTCCTGCGGCACCGACGTCACCGACGCCTTCCGCCTCTATCTGCGGCCGCTGCTCGGCTCGAAAATGCCTGACGCCTTCCGCCTGCGCCCCAATGCGGTGGCCAAGGTCCTGCACAGGGGCTGAACCCGGATCGCACAGTTGAAAACCTGTACGATCTGGTCAGGAGCGGATGCGACGCCGAGCTTATGCGAGGGATTCGGGGACCGCGACAGGTCGCGGCAACCGAGAGAAAAAAGTGTAAATGCGCAGGTTTGGCTGCATCAGCCGAACCGGCGCGGAACGGATTCATGCGCTGTTATTTCATCAATCTCGACCGCGAGGAAACGCGCCGCGCCCATATGGAGCAGGCGCTGGCCGGTCTTGATTTCGAGCGCGTCACGGCGATCGACGGACGACTTGAGCCGCCGACGAACAAAGGCCTGACGCGGTTCGAACTCGCCTGCCTCAACAGCCATCGCGCCGCCTGGTCGAAATTTCTCGCGACCGCCGCGCCCTTCTCCTGTTTCCTCGAGGACGACGTGCATTTTTCGACCGGCTTCGCCGAATTCGTCGGCGAGGAAGACTGGATTCCCGCCGACGCCGACGCAGTGAAACTTGATACTTTCTTCAATCCGGTGATGCTGGGGCGCCCCGTCGCAGTGGCGAAGGGACGCCGCCTCGCCCGCCTGTTCACCCGCCACGAAAGCTGCGCCGCGTATATATTGAGCAGGAAGGGCGCCGAGACCTTTCTGCGCGCGACGGAAAATCCGACGCTGCCCGTGGATTACATCGTCTTCCCGGAAGACCCCGCGAAACATCGGCTGATTCTGTACCAACTGGCGCCGGCGGCGGCTATTCAGGATTCGCTCTATCTGCGCCATTACGACCGGGGCCGTAATTTCGCCAGCGCCATCGGCAAGCTCGACGTGGCCAAGCCCGCCGGCAAGAGGCGGAAACTATCGTTCACGCTGCGGCGCGAGGCGGAGCGTCTATATCGCCAGATTTTCAAGGCCAAGAGAATGATCGTCAATCGCGTGGGACGCGGGCTGCGGCCCGAAATCGTGCCGTTTCAATAGGGTTCGGGGGAAACCATCGCAAACCTCATTGGCGACTTTTTCACCATCCTGAAATCGGGGCAGTTTCGCCACGCCGATTACGCCTGGCTGCACTTACGCTCGCGCTATCTGGCGCCTTTCGCCTTGCCGCATTACCTGCTGGCCGGCGAGGCCAGCGGCTTCCGGCCGACGCCGTTGTTCGACCCGGATTTTTTCGCCCGCCACAACGGCGACGTCGAGGGCAATGCCTTCGCCGCCTTCCTGCGTCGTCCGCTCGGCGCGCCGGCCTGCGAAGAATTCGATGAAGCATTTTACGCCGCGGAGAATTCCGATGTCGCGGCGAGCGGACAGTCGCCCTGGACGCATTGCCAGACGCATGTCCTGTCCGAGCTTCGCGATCCCTCGCCGCGCCTTTCCAGCGCTTTCGTCATGATGGCCTATAACGCCAAACCGAATCGCCGCGCCCGCGCTCTGATGAAACTTTTCGAGGAAAGACGAGGGTCCCGCCGCGTCGCTTTGCCCTTGCTCGAACGAGAACTGAAGGAAAACCAGGCGCGCTTCCACGCGGGCATCACGATGAAAATTCTCGTCGGCGGGCCGAAGCGCAAGGACAATCTGGTCTTCGTCCAGACCGATGGGCGCCATCCCCCGCAATTGCACGACGCGTCCCGAAATTACGACCTGCTGCTGAATTATTATGCGCCGCCAAAAGAGCCGCCAGCGCCCGCCGAATATGTCGTCGTGCAGAGCGGCACCAAGGTAACGGCCATCGATAAATTGCTCGCCGAGCGGCCGGAGATTTTGACGCAATATGATTATGTGCTGTTTCTCGACGACGACATCGGTCTTTCCGCGCAGGACATCGACCGGCTGTTTTCGGTCATGCGCGACGAAAAACTCGATCTCGCCCAGCCGTCGCTGACGCCGGATTCTTATGGCTCCTTCCCGGCGCTCTATCGCAAGAAAGACAGCCCCGGATTTCGCCGGGTTAATTATGTGGAGATCATGGCGCCGGCTTTTTCGCGCCGGGCGCTGATCGCCAACAAGGATAGTTTTTCCAGATCGATCAGCGGTTTTTCCGTCGATGCGCTGATCGGGGCGCAGACCACGCGGCTGTTCGGACCGACGATAGCTGTGGTTGACTCGGTCGCCGCCGAACACAAGCGCAGAATCGATCTCGACGGCGGGGCGCTCTATCGCTTTCTGACAGCCCAGGGCATCGATCCCCGCGTTGAAATGCACGTGCTGGAGGCCCAAGCTGGGCTGGAGCACGGGCTGAGGGAAGTTTAGAGGCCCGGCGCGGATGCGCTTCGTCCGAAGCCGGCTCGAATCCGACCTACATGACATTGGCCGCGGACGCCTCATATCGATCCGAGGCAGGCGTCAGACCTGATCAGCGGTCGTCTCTTTACCGACGCGAACCGGCCCCCGCCCGCTGCGGCGTCAGGACATGCCCGCGCCTCCGCGAGCATCCCTACTCATCGGCATCGCCATTTTCTTCCAATCTCCTGCGCAGCGACCTCATGACACTATGCGTCGTCTCAATGTCCTCGACCGGGAGGCCTTCGGAGAGCTTGTTGATCCATGGGGCTTGCAAACGCATGGCGGCGTCGAAAACCTGTCTCCCTTTGTCCGTCAGTACGACAAGTTGCGCCCGACGGTGATGCGGATTGGCCTCGAATGAGACAAGCCCTTCTGCCTCGAGGTCGTTCACGATGCGCTGGATGTTCTGGCGGTTGGCTCCCATGTCGCGCGCCAGCCATGCGACCGGCTGCGGCCGCTCCACCGCGACGATGCTGCCGAGAACCTGCCAGCGGGAGCTGGTCAGGCCAAGACCGGCGACCAGCCTGTCACCTGCCGTAAGAATGCGGCCGCTAAGCCGAAAGAGGTCGAGAACCAGATCGGTCAACGCCTTTCCGGCCGGAGTTCGCTCAACATCAGTCATTTGTCACCATCGAATTGTATTGACAATATGATGTCAATTATGCATAAATCAATCATACCAAATTGACATCATAGCGCCATAGAGGATGGAGGTCGTTATGTTGCAATTGCGCCCGATGGATCCCGCCTTTCCACTCGAACGTCAGTTGGGGAACGACGTCTCCCCCGTCGTGCTCGTGAATATCTTCACGCTGGCAAAGGACGACGAGAAGGCCTTTCTCGAGGTCTGGAAGGACGACGCAGACTTCATGAAGCGGCAGCCGGGCTTCATCTCGACACAGCTCCACCGCGCCGTTGGCGAAAGCCCGACCTATCTCAACTACGCGGTTTGGGAATCGACGGCCGCCTTCCGAGCCGCATTCACGCATCCTGAATTCGTGGCGAAGCTTTCGGCATACCCGTCGTCGGCAGTCGCCATCCCCCACCTTTTCCAGAAGGCCGCTGTGCCGGGCATCTGCCTCGCGTGATCGAAACACGCTTTCGCGAAAGGGAGATATTCCATGCTCAAAATCGTCTATCCAGTGGCCGGCGGCGTCGCCCTTCTGACGATCGCCACTTTTTGGGTCTCGACGGTTATTAGCGAACTGTCCGGGTCTCGGGCGCTCATCGCGAGCGTCAAGACGACAATACCCTGGGGCTTCCTGTTGCTCGTTCCAGCCTTGGCGGCGGCGGGCGGCACGGGCGTGTTGATGTCGAAGGGGTAGCGGGTTGGCCTGGTAGGAACCAAGTTCAAGCGCATGCCGTTCATCGCAGGCAACGGCATTCTCCTTCTCATCCCCTCAGCGCTGTTTCTTGCATCCAAGGCTAGCGCCGGTGAGTTCGACACGAAC
>NZ_JBKQOU010000076.1:0-21606 GCF_052145335.1 Rhodoblastus sp. | reverse complement strand
ATGTCACGGATCGACTGAGCGATGAGCGCCGGGTCGGCCAGTTTTCCTTTTGGCATGGTCATTGGCCTTCCTCGGCGGCGTTCGACGATTCCGCCGATATGAGGCTCCATCCGCACCACGGCGCGCTCGATTTCTTCGGCCAAGGATTCCGGCGTCAGATTATCGAGGGCGGCGATATCGGGAAACCTGGTGCGGGGATCCTTGTCGCCCAAGGTGTTGGCGATGGTGGCGAGTCCGGCTTCAGCCATTTCCAGCGGCGGATAGCTCGGATGCGGCGAGATCATCAGCGCAATGCCGACTGATGCGCGACTGAGGTAGTCGGCATAAAGTTCGAGGCTGACTTTCCCTTCGACGGTCGCGTTCTGCACCGGGTAAACATGCGCAGGCTCAAAAGACTCACCCAGGAAAACCACTTTCCAGCGGCTGGCGCGAATTGGATCGCGCTGCTGCCAGCGGTGAAGGCCCGCGCAGATCAATTCGAAGGCGTTGCGCGCGACCGAAGGGCGCCCGTAGACCACGATCAGGCGCTCCCGTGGCCTGGGGGTCAACAGCGCGTCGAGCGTGTCGTTCATCCGGTAAGGCAGGCAGAAGGTCTCGCGGAAGGCATATTTGGCGCAGATCGCCGCATGGAGTTCCTCTGAGTTTATCACGGCGATGGTTCGCTCGCCGTGACGGTAGGTCGCCTCCGCCAGCGCGAATTTGCTGCTCCATCCGTAAAAGTAGGGCTCGTCGTCCTGGATCAAGTAGATAAAGGGATGGTCGCCGCCGAAAAAGCGCTGGCGATCACGCCCAAGGGAGAGCGCGAATTCAGCCGTCCACCACGCCGTCGCAATGAATATATCGTGGGCCCGAAGATCAAGTCGCCCCCCCGCGCGTTCACTGGCGTCGACGATGACCCGACTTTCCTCATCAAGGCTCGGACTGAAGGGGACGGGCTTGTAATCGCCGAATTTGGCATAGGCTTCCGCTTCGATCCCGGCGTCGGTAACGATGATCCGTCGGTCGAAATGCGCGCCCAGGGTCGCCGCCCATTGCGAAAATTGCCGGAGCGCCGTCGCGACGCCGCCAAAGGTCTGGTGGGCGTTGACGGTCGGCACGATCAGATTCAGGCGGGGCTGCCTGACCCGCGAAGGATAGGAATGGAGCGGGCGCGTTTCGTAGACGACTTGCGCGAAAGGCGGAAGCAGGTCGTCGACCTCTTCGAGGCAAGGCTGGAACACCTTGAGCCGATGCGCAGCCAGGTTCGAGCGGTCCTGCGCCGCCAAAATGGCGCCACCGAGCGGATAAAGCTTGCGCTGCACCACCTTGAGCCATTCGTAGCCGGCCGACTCAACGATGAACAGGACGCAGCGCTCCACCGCATGGGCGAGCGTGCCGTCGACATGGGCGCCTTCTTCGGGGAAATCCTGAAAACCGAGGCCGACATCGAGCAGTGGGCGAATGGCCGCCGAACGCCCCCAGAACATCGAGCCGGACGGAAACTCGAGAACCTTGTTCTTGTCGAGCGGAAGGCCGATCCGCCGCATCAGCGCACGCGCCTGATCGTAGTTATAGCCCCAGTTGATAATGCCTCGAATTTCAAACAGATGCTGTGGAAAGACCACGCCGAGCCTGGGATCCTCGAACAGGCAGAGAATGGATCGGACGATCTCGGGCGACCCGAGCAGGTTGTCGAGGAGATAATCCCCCCAACGCGCTAGCGGCGCGCCGCCATGCGGAGACTTTTTCGTATGCAGATGAAGGAACAACTCATAGCGCGCGTAAACGTCTGAAAAGCCGACGATCTTGGCGGCTACATCGCGACCGCGATTGGGAAAGATCCGGATTTCGGCCGAACCCTTCCTCCAACTCGCGATCTGGGTCTCGATCTCGAGCTTTTTGGCGTCGGAATCGGTCGAAAGAAACAGATCGACGGGGCCCGGTATATTCGCCAGCCGCGTGAGAATGGCTGCAAGGCTCTCCGGATAGAAAACATGGATGACCGCCGCGATGGGTTCTTTCGAAATTGGGCCGGGATCGAACGCGAAGGGAACCTCGAGCGCAAAATCGACGTCGTTGACAGGACGGCGCGACGGCACGACACCATCCGGCAGTGTCAGTTCGTAAGTGTGGTGATAGCGAACAACGTCGCGGACCGCATTGACCGGATTGCGGCTGCGCCCAAGCGGCGGATCGCATTCCGCCGAAATCTGGCGGAGGACCGCGCCAAAAGCGACACTGAGGCCTTCGGCGCGAACCAGTTCCGGCCCATCGCTCAAAATATGGCGGAAGGCGAGAAAAGGGCCAACCGGCGAATCCACGATCTTGGCCAGTTCCATCATCGCCGCGCCGTAAAGGGCGACTACCCCTCGCTCGGTCAGGATCTTCAAGCCGTTGCCCAGGTGGCGGCGCACCGCTTGGGGTAAAGTTTCAGCCGAATCTGAGGCCATGACTTCGCAAACTCGAGCCCGATGTGGCAGAATGCAGAGCAGGAGGGAACCGCGCTGGAACGGCTTGCTTTGCCATAGCTTTGCCAATAATTCAAGGCAATAGCCATGTCGCTTGCGCCAGACGGAAACCTCTAATCAATGATCCAGCTTGATAATGTTTTCAAATATTATCGGAGCAACGGCCATCTCAAAGTCGTTCTCGACCACATCAGTCTCGATTTCATGGCAGGTCGCAGTTACGGCATCCTTGGCGTCAATGGCGCCGGCAAATCGACAATGATGCGAATCCTCGCGGGGACCGAATTGCCAAATGGCGGTTCGATCCGCAGGAAGGTGCGCGTTTCCTGGCCGCTGGGCTTTTCAGGCGGCATGCATCCGAAATTGACCGGCCGGGAAAATGTTCAGTTCGTAGCCCGCATCTACGGCGAAGACGTGCGTCGGGTAACGGCATTCGTCGAAGATTTCGCCGAGATCGGCGCCTATATCGACGTTCCGATCGAGACCTATTCATCAGGCATGATCGCGCGTCTGGCGTTCGGGCTTTCCATCGCCATCGAATTCGAATGCTATCTGATCGATGAAGTGACGGCGGTCGGCGATGCGCGTTTCGCCCATCGATGCAAGGAGGAATTCGACAAACGCAAGCGTAGGGCGGATGTCATCATGATTTCTCACAGCATGCCCACGATTCAAGAATATTGCGATCGCGGTATCGTGCTTGTCGGCGGACGCGTTCATGTTTTCCATAACGTCGACGACGCCATTGAACTATACAAGAAGCTTAACTCATAGCGCTGCGCCGCAATAATGGGGCGCCAATTTATCGCAAGAACCACGGCAAAATAGCGGAAGCTTTTAGACTTGCGCCATATAACCGGATAGCGCAGGATTCCCTGGGAAATGAACGGGTCGGCGAAACGGATATAGGATGGATTTAGCCACTCTGGATCAGAAACCCCCGCTGACCCCGGTCGACGCCAAGGCAAAAACGGATGCGATCGCGCGCGCTTTGCGCCGGGCCGCGCGGCAGGCCCAGCTGCCTGCGCCGTTCATCTCGGGCGGCGCTGGAATTCGGGCTCGCAAGGGCGATCGCGCCTTCAGGCTGGGCGTGATCGTCAGCTTCATCCTGATGGTCCTTTGTCCGTTCCTGGGCGCTTCCATTTATTGGGGCCTGATCGCCAGCGCACAATACGCCACCGAAGCCAAATTCGCCCTGCGTTCCAGCGAATCGTCGGGGAGCAGCGCCCTTTCCGGATTTGCCGGGCTGGGGCTTTCGTCGCAAGCGCAAGATGCTCAAATTCTCGTTGATTCCATTCGCAGCCGCAGGATCGTTGAAGCGCTCGATCGGGACGTGGGTTTGTACCGGGCCTATGGTGGCGACGACATCGACTATTTCTCGCGATTGAAACGCGATGGACCCGTCGAGGAACTGGAAAAATATTGGCGCAAGCGCGTCGACGTCAATATCGAGACGTCATCCGGCATTATCACTTTGAACGTCAGAGCCTTCAATCCTCAGGATTCGGTTGCGATCGCCAAAAAGGTCATCGAACTGTCCGAAGCTCTCGTCAACGACATCTCGACGCGGCCCCGGCAGGACTCGTTCAACCAGGCCAGGGCCGAACTGACGCGCGCGGAAAAGAACCTCAAACGGACGACGGAAGCGATGCGCGACGAGCGCAACGCCGAAGGCGTGCTGGACGCCAGCGCGTCAGCCGAATCCCTCGGCAAACTCGTCACGACGCTTCGCTTGCAATTGTCGCAGGCCGAGGCCGATCTGGCTGCGCAAGGCGCAGAGGCGGCGCGAGACTCGCCGCAGGCCCATGTCCTTCATTCGCGGATCGCCAGTCTCAAGGCGCAGATCGCGGCTTATTCGCACATGATCGCGGGAGGCGACGGCGAAAACATGGCGGCGCATGCGGGAGCGCTGTCGAACCTTCAGGTCGATCTCGATCTGGCGCGCCAGCAATACGCCCAGGCGGCCGCGGTTTTCGAGAACGCGCGCGTCGATCTTGACACCCAGCACGACTATCTGGTCTCGTTCCTGCCGCCGACGCTCGCGGAGAAATCGACCTATCCCCGGCGTTGGTGGCAATGGTCGATCATTGTACTGCCCAGCCTGCTGCTCTGGTCTTTTCTCGTCGGCCTCGCCTTCCTGGTAAGAGATCACATGGCCAAATAGATCGGGTCGGGTCGTCCCGCGAAATGGCGCACCGGCCCTGACGGCGCTTATGTTAAGCGGATTGAGGGCAAATGTTTTTCAATATTGACGCGGATGAGGGCGGTTCGATCCGAGGTTGGCTGGCTCTGGATAATCCGTCGGCCATTCCTTCCCTGATCGTCGTGATTCCTCACCGTGAAGAAATCCAGTTCGAAGCCAATGTCATGCGAGGTGACATCAAAGAACTCGGCATCCATAACACTGGGCAGGTCGGCTTTGAAATCGATCAGCGTTTGGTCGAAGGACTGGACCGGATCGACGACATTACCATCGTCGAAGCCGAATCCCGGCTTCCCATCTTTCGCCGCTTTCAGATGGATCGTCACATCGAGAAAAAGCTGTTCTTGTTCGATGGCTCGACAATCCCGCAGAGAGCCATAAATCGTGAGCTTTCCAAACAGTTTACACTCTTGTATTTTAATTCCGAGCGCCTTTCACTGGAAACGATGCTTGTGATTATCAATAATCATTTTACGCAATCCATTGCAATTAGCGGTCGCTCCAACTTCAATCGTTATGCGCCCTTTCTAAATAATGCCGGTTACATTCGCGCCGCCTTATTGCGCGATCCCTTTGAAGAGCTCGCCGAGCGGCTGCTTTTTCTAAAGCTGCTCGGAAAGTCGGACCTCGCAAACCTGATCGGGATGTATACGAGAGGCTTTGAATCCCTGTTGGAATTGGCGCGCGATTTGCCGTTGAACGACCAAAAGGCCATGACGGCGGCGTTCCGTTCGATCACGGACGAGCAGCGCGAAGCGATCAAAAGTCCGATGACGCGGATACTGGGATGCAATATCGGCGAATCGCCGGAGCATCGTCATGTGCCGATCGCCCTGGAGAATCTCGCCACCATGGACGTCGTCGGCACCAGAGCGCTTTTTGGACCGTTCAAGGAATTGCTCGCCGGAATTCTCGGCGCCAATATATTCGGCGACGAAGTTCCTACCTGTTTCCCCTCGATCAGCCATCTTGCGGCATCCCTCTCGCGGATCGGAGTCATCGCCGATCTTCTCGAACATGATCGCGCGCTCTATTCCTATGTCGAACAGTCCATCGACATCGGTCTTGCCGGAAGCGAAGCGCCTTCCAAACGTGAGACTCAGGCCATTTGATCGTTGATGCTGGCGACGATCAGGGCGCCGATCGCCCAGATTATGGAGAGCGAAGCAAAAAGCAGCAGCACGCCAGCGCCAACTCTTGGGTAAGTTGCGGCTTCGGGCAGCGACGGCGCGACGACGAGCGCGAGATAAAGCTGTTGCTTGTCCAGCTCCTGACGCGCTTTCAAAAATACATTCTGTGAAATGGTGTAGACTTTTTCGGCGAATTGTTCTTCCAGCTCGAGCCGCTCATAGGCTCCCAATTGGCTGGCGACGGTCTTGCTGGTGTGCAAGCTGGTCAGGTCGTCCTTTAATTTGGCGATCTGCTCGTTGAGCGTTGTAAGCTTGCTCTGTTGAAATCTCTGGCTTGGCGAATCGTTCGCCAGTTTGTCCGACAGGGTGGAGAGAGTATTTTCGACGCCAATTTTTTCCAAAGTTAATTTGCTGATCATTTCGCTGACGCTTGCCGCACGGGAGGCGGGATCGACAAGGTCATTTTCATTGCGAAATTGCAGCAATTGCTGGCGAACGGCCGCCAAGGCCTGCGCGGAACGATCGACCTCCTGGCGGGCGCGCTCCACGGCGTCCGCCCGGTTGCGGATGCTGATCGTATTCACGAGATTTTCGCTGACGCGAAGAACGTCCCGCGCCACTTTCAACGAGTCTTCCGGTCTGAACGCGGTGATCTTGAGCGTCAGAATACCGGAAACGGTGTCGACGCTCGCCGCCACGCGTCTGGTCCAATATTTGAAAATATCTTCCACCGGAAGCTTTGTCGCGAGGCGCGAGAAATAGTCGATATCGGGACGCGAAAACGCTTTCTCCATATAAGCACGCCCGCCAAGATCGTTGATGACGGCTTCGCTCTTGATGTAGTTGAGAACGATATAGGAATCCTGCTGTGTGCTTTTGGCGCCGCCGGAAAGCTTGCCGACCAGCGAGGCCGCGTCGGTGAGGGCGCCTCGCTGTTCCTGGGCGGCGCGCACGGTCACGCGCGCTTCCGACACATAGCCGTGGGATTCCCAAAGCGCAGAATAAAGGCCGAACAGCATGGTGGGCGCCAACACCAGCACAACGAAGCTTTTCCAGACCAGTCCGCCGCCGAATCCGGCGGCGGCGAAGGCAATCTGCTCCCTCGACTCGCGATCGCGCCAAGTCGCCGGCAAATTCGCGACGCCGCGCAAAGCCAACGTTGAAATCGTCGCGATTCTTTGTTTCGTCTCGCGGACAATTCCCGTCAACAGCTTTTGCTTTTGTTCCGCGCCTAGGTCATCCATCCGCTTTCCAGATCTCGCTTGCGCCTTTTTCTTCCATTGACCGCGACCGCTCTATCCCTGGGTCTCGCAGGCTCTCACCGGTTGGACCTAGTCCTAACACGGCGAAAGGACCACGCGAACGCGTCATTTCTTTGCCTGCGCGATCTACCCGAGTTGGGGGTCATAAGCATAAAGCGACAGGCCTGGGTTAAAACAAGGGTCATCGCGAACCATGCCGCGCCAGCGCTCCAAAAAACAGGTTCTTTCCTGCTGATAAACTCGCTGGAGCCTCAAGCCGCCGCCCCGGCTCGCAGATTCATGGTGGATCAATTCGACCCGGGAGTCGCAGATGGTTCGCCAGCCGCGTTCGCCCAAGCGCAGGCAGAGATCGACGTCGTTGAGGTCAACCGGTAGATGGACGGAATCGAATCCCCCGACGGCGACGAATTTGGTTTTCTCCACCATCAGGCAGGCTGCGGTCACCGCCGAAGTCTCGTGAGGAACGATATTGGCGTTCCACCAGCCCGACGTGTCAGCGGCCTGCCGCGCCCCGAAATGCCCGGCGACGCCGCCCATGCCGAGGGTGATCCCGACATGTTGCAGCCGCCGGTCCGGAAACAGCAGCCGGGCGCCGACCGCGCCTATGTCCGGCCGCCGGGCGAAGGAGAAAAGTTTTTCGATCCAGTCCGGCGTGACGATCTCGGTATCATTATTCAGGAATATCACGAAGTCGCCGGTGGCATCCGCAACGGCGTCGTTGCAGATCGCGGAGAAATTGAATGGTCCAGGCCTTTTGACGACGCGAAAACGCTCATATCGAGCAGAAAACTGCTGGAACAACGCGCGCGTCGCTTCCTCGGCGCTGTCGTTGTCGACGACCAGAATTTCGAAATCGCGGCAAGCGCTGACGTCCACAATCGAGCGCAGGCACTTTTCGAGCAGGTCGGCCCGGTCGCGGGTTGGAATTACCACGGAGACCCGGCCCTCCGGCCCGGAAGCGATTTCCGCCATTCGCCGAGGCGAAACGGTCGATTCCGAAACTGGCTTTTCAGGAAGGCGGAATAGCGCGCGGCGGATATGGCCGACTTGGTCGATTGCGGCTTGGCTCAGAAGTTGCGGCCACAGCACCGACCGCGCCGCGTCGGCCGTCAGCGCCTGCAAGTCGACGAGTTTTCCGCTGAAAAGCGCCGCCCGCCCGACATAAGGCGATGAATCATGCCAGATCGGGCTCCAGTCCGGCTTGAAACGCGGTGTTTCCCTGCCCGAGGCGCCGAGCGATATGTCGTCGGCATAGACGACGGTCTGTTCGGGATGGCGCTCGAAATGCTCGACGAAACAGGCCAGCGCATGCGGTCTCAATTCGTCGCCCGCCTGCAACAGGCAGATCAGGTCCTGGGAAAAGCCGCCTGCGTCCAGCCTCTCGGAAAACCGCGGGTCATTTTCCCACGGCTCCAGTTTCGTTGCGGCCACTAAGGCTTTCTCGCGCTTAGGCAGGATGACGCGCCAATTCGAGTAGGACTGGCTGAGGATCGATCGGCAGCTGGCGCCGAGGGTGGAAGCCCCCCCCTCCTCCGCGCCGATCAAAAACGTAATTCTCGGCCCGCTGGCCCAGTCGGTCAGAGGCCTCGGGATGGCGCGCAAACGCCGTTCTTCCATCCAGGAAGCGAAAGTCTCCATCGGCTCCGCGCCGAAAACCCATCGCAAATTCAAATCGGCCTCGGCGTCGAGCCCGACGAGCCGCGCGGAAATCGCGTAAAACATACGGCGTGGCGAGGCGAGCGCCTTTGCCAGCCAGAAACGCCAGGAAATTGTCTCGACCGATTCGATCCGGAAATCGAAGGGGCCGGTCCGGGTCGTCGGACTGATCCAGGTTTCCGTCAGTCCGTTTGGCACGCGGCCGACCCAAACCCCTGCCCCCTCATAGGCGGCGGGCATGAGATGGTCTTGAAAGCCGAGTTCCCCAAGTTGGAAACGAAGAATCGGACGAACCGGATCGTCGAAATAATGGGTCGAATAGCGGATGCGGACGATCGACCCCTGCTTAAGGCCTTCCTCGCGTTGCAATCGAAGCCAGGGCTCAGACGAGGTCGCCCGGAAATCGCCATTCTCCACCGCAACGTCGTGCGCCGTTTCCAGAGGCCAAAGTGGCGAACTTGGCGCCGACGGACGCTCTAACATGGCAGGACGTTCCAACCTGCGCTCCGATACCATTGGAGCGAAACGCGCTAGTCGACGCTGGAGTGGACGTTTTCCTCGGCGATTTCCATCAGATAACGGCCATATCCGCTCTTTCCGAGAGCGATGGCCAGTTTGACCAGTTGATCATGACCGATAAAGCCATTGTGGAAAGCGATTTCTTCGGGACAGGCGATGCGCACGCCCTGGCGTTTTTCCAGCGCCCGCACGAAAGTCGCCGCATCGACCAGGGATTCCGGCGTCCCGGTGTCCAGCCAGGCGAAACCGCGGCCCAAGGTTTCCACCGACAGCGCGCCACGTTCGAGATAGATCCGGTTTACATCAGTGATCTCCAGCTCGCCACGCGCCGAGGGCTTCAGATGGCGGGCGATCTCAACCACTTCCGCGTCGTAGAAATAAAGTCCGGTGACCGCATAACGCGACTTCGGCTTGGCAGGCTTTTCCTCAATGGAGATCGCGCGTCCGTCCTGGTCGAATTCGACCACGCCATAGCGTTCTGGATCGTTGACATGATAGGCGAAAACCGTCGCACCCTTGTCGCGCGACTTCGCGCTGCGGCACAGATCGACGAGACCGTGGCCGTAGAAGATATTGTCGCCCAGGATCAGGGCCGAAGGCTGGTCGCCGACGAAATCCGCTCCCAGAATATAGGCTTGGGCCAGACCGTCGGGGCTCGGCTGCACCTTGTAGGAAAGCTCGATTCCCCACTGGTGGCCATCGCCGAGAAGCTCCCGGAACATCGGCAGATCGCGCCGCGTCGAAATAATCATGATTTCGCGAATTCCCGCCAGCATCAGCACGCTGAGCGGATAATAGATCATCGGCTTGTCGTAGACCGGGAGGATCTGCTTCGACACCGACAACGTCATCGGATGCAGACGCGTGCCGCTGCCGCCCGCCAAAATAATGCCCTTCATTGCCATTCTCCCTGGCGGTCAAGCCGTTTGATGATCACGTTCAGTCCATCGCGCCAGTGCGGCAAAGTGACGCCGTGAACGGCGGAGAGCTTGGCGGCGTCGAGGCAGGACCAGGCCGGGCGGCGCGCCGGCGTCGGATAATCAGAGGTCGAAATGGCCGTGACCCGCGCGCTCGGTCCGCCGCGCGAGGCGGATTGCCGGAAAATCTCGGTGGCGAAATCCGCCCAGCTGATCGGACCGCCCGAAGCCGTCATGTGAAAGACGCCGCGAAGCTGCGGGTCGTCGGGAGCGGCGGCGAGGTTGCGCGCCACCGCTTCGATCGCCACGGCGATGTCGAGGGCCGAAGTCGGCGTTCCCTGCTGGTCGCCGACCACTTTCAATTCATCGCGGGTGGCGGCGAGACGCAGCATGGTTCGCACGAAATTAGCCCCGAAAGGCGCATAAACCCAAGCTGTGCGCAGGATGGCGTGATTGGGCGTCGCCGCCGCCACCGCAAGTTCGCCTGCCAGCTTGCTCGCGCCATAGGCGCCGATCGGACCGGTCGGATCGGTCTCGAGCAGCGGCTTTCCGCCCGCGCCGTCGAAGACATAGTCGGTGGAGATTTGAACCACGGGAAGATCGAGGCTTTTCGCCGCCGCCGCCACCGCGCCAGCGCCGGCGCCATTGACGGCGAAGGCCGTTTCGCGTTCGCTCTCGGCCTTGTCCACTGCGGTATAGGCCGCCGCGTTGACGATGACGTCCGGCGCATGGCGCGCGAACAAGGCGGCGAGATCGCCGGGATGCTCCAGATCGAGTTCGGGGCGGCCCAGGGCGACAATTTCCAGATCGGGCCCGGCACGCTCGATGAGCGAGCGCACGACCTGACCTTGCGACCCGGTAACGACAAGGCGCATGGCGATCAGACCTCGGCCGGCGAGTCAGCCAAAACGCCGAGGCGTTCGCCGGAATAGACCTTTTCACGCAGCGGTCGCCACCACCACTCATTTTCCAGATACCAGCGCACCGTTTTGACGATGCCGGTGTCGAAGGTTTCCTGCGCTTTCCAGCCTAGTTCGTTTTCCAGCTTGGTAGCGTCGATGGCATAGCGCTGGTCATGGCCTGGCCGGTCGGTGACGTAGCGGATCAGTTCTTCATGTGGCTTGGCCTTGGGGGCCATTTCGTCGAGAAGCTCGCAGATGCGGTGAACGATATCGATATTGCGCCGCTCGTTGCGGCCGCCCACATTGTATTTTTCGCCAAGCCGCCCAGTGGTGACGATCAGGTAAAGCGCACGCGCGTGATCGTCGACATAAAGCCAGTCGCGGATGTTCGAGCCCGCGCCATAGACCGGCAATTCGCGCCCGTGCAAACCGTTGAGGATGACCAGCGGAATGAGCTTTTCCGGGAAATGGTACGGGCCGTAATTGTTCGAGCAGTTCGAGACGATCACCGGCAGGCCATAGGTGCGGCCCCATGCCAGAGCCAGATGGTCCGCGCCGGCCTTGGAGGCCGAATAGGGCGAGGACGGATCGTAGGGCGTGTTTTCCTCGAACAGACCGTCGTCGCCGAGCGATCCGTAAACCTCGTCGGTCGACACATGCAGGAAGCGGAAAGCCGCCTTGGCCTTGGCGTCGAGCTGGGAATGGTAGGCGCGGGCCGCCTCCAGCAGCACGAAAGTGCCGACCAGATTGGTCTGCACGAAATCCGCGGCGCCGGTGATCGAGCGATCGACGTGGCTTTCGGCGGCGAGATGCATCACCGCGTCCGGCTTGAAGCCGGCGAAGGCGCCGTCCATCGCGGCGCGATCGCAAATATCCGCCTGGACAAAATGATAAAGCGGGCTGCCGGCGACTTCTTTGAGCGAAGAAAGATTTCCCGCGTAGGTCAGCTTGTCCACGACAAGCACTTCCGCCTTTATTTCTCCTATGAGATAGCGAGCCAAAGCCGAACCAATAAATCCGGCGCCACCAGTGACAAGAACACGCATCATCAATACCTTGATTTATGTTGACTCAAAATTCCAGAGGCTGGAGAGGATTACCATCATACTCAAACGGACTGACGAATTCCTTCAACATCTGCGCCTTTTCATCTTTTGCCGAAAGCGTCGGCGAGACGCCCTCGGGCAATGGCCAGACAATGCCGATGTCGGGATCGTTCCAGCGGATGCCGCCGTCATTTGCCGGCGCGTAGACGTTGGAACATTTGTAACTAACCTGCGCGTCCGGCGTCAGGGTGAGGAAGCCATGGGCGAAACCGATCGGGATGAACAGCTGGCAGCCGTTTTCAGCGGAAAGCTCGGCGCCGACCCATTTTCCGTAAGTCGGAGAACCGCGCCGAATGTCGACCGCCACATCAAAAATCGAACCGACGACGCAGCGAACCAGCTTGTCCTGGCCAAATGGCGGCGTTTGGTAATGCAGTCCGCGCAGAGTGCCCATTGGGCGCGACAGCGAATGGTTGTCCTGCACGAAACGAACGCTGATTCCCACGGCGTCGAACGCCTTTTCACTATAGACCTCGGTGAACCAGCCCCGGTCGTCGCCAAAGCGCTTGGGATGAATGAGACGAACAGGAGAAGAAACCGTCATACCTATTCCTTGCGCAACCGCGGCTTCCTTGCGCAACCGCGGCGCAGCCAGCGAGCCGTCGACATTGCGGTATCCCGATAATCAGGAAACGCCGAATTGACAACCAAATAGTTCAAACCGCACGATTTTTCGTCCGAAATGCTTCATCAACCGCAGGCGATTGCAATACGAATAGCATAAACTTCCGCTTTCCTGGCAACACGTGCGCCGTCGGCTGAATTAGCGCGCCAGTTTCCAGATCGGCCGTCAGGGAATAACGAAAAACCCATCCAGACCGACCTTCTGGTTCGCTGGCTGGGCGACAGGAGGGCGGGTCCGGATCTTTTCCTGGTTGATGCGCCGGTATTTTTCGTGAATCGGTCGCCAGCCGCCCAGATAGGCCATCGCCCCTGTAGCGGCTATCGTGATTCCAGCGGCGACGGGAACGGAGGTCACACCTTCGATCATTGCGAAAGCCGGAACCAGGCTTAACAGCAAGGCTTCGTGCATCGACTGGGCGATAGCTGCTTCAGCCCTCTCGGATAGAACGCAAGTTCCCTTCGCGGCATGGCCGAACAGGCTGTACGCAAGGGAGGCTATCCCGTAAAGGCCGCCGAGAGCAACGAAGGCGCCTGCCGCGAAGCCGAAAACCAAGCCAATGATCACGTAAATATACATGACAATACCCTGACTTCCGTGCACTCCGACAAGTTGAAAAAGCGATATTGTCGCCATTTTTCCAAACCGGTAGGCGGAAAGGAGCGCCATGTAGGTCAAGAACGGCAGGAATGCCGCAAGACCGTAGGTCAGCAAGGTATGAGTGGCTGTCCTGATCTCGAGTTTCCACTCCGATTCCGGCGCCGGGGCGCTCGTCGCAGGAACCAGAAGGGCAGTTTGCCCGGAAGGTTGCAAGGGAGCGGCGCTCCGTGAAGGCAGGAGCGAGACGGCGGCGGAGAACAGGATCCTCAGACCCGACGCCAGGCCGATGACGGCGACGAAAGGCTGGACCCGATTGAGCCGGGCGCCCATTTCGTAAACAGCGTCCCTTGCCCAGCGCACGCGTTCCATGGTGAATCTCGCCGCCCATTTTCCAACCACCGTGAAGGCATGGATCAAATGCACGTTGATGTTTTTATGGATCCACGATTCCTCGAATTGCGGGCAGCATGTGGCCACGATGAGAGCGGGGAGTTTCGCCAGTTTGGCTGCGATCGCCGTATAGAAAATCGTGCGAAGCGCGGCGGGACCGGTTCCTATATAGGGCGCGAGCATTGGAATCTTTCGGGTAAACCCGTCGAACGGCGTCAAATGGATCAGCCATGCCGCTTTCGCCAGGACGGCGACGCTGGGAATTCCAACGAGAAGGCTTGTCATGAACAATGCGGGAATAAAGGACGGAACCTTTCCGGTATATCCCCCGACCAGCCGGCTTTGTTTCAACAGATCCTTGCTGCGGTGAAGGTCGTCTCGCAGTTTCTCGAAGCTTATGTCCTTGACGACTATTCGCGTCGGCGCAATGACCAGCCGCCCGATTTCGGTAAAGGCGACGACGGCCAGGCCCAACGCGAAGGCCAAAACCTCGACAGGATAGGTAAATATCCACCAGGCAGGCATGAGCTGCCAACGAAACAATTGCCGTAAGTATTCGAACATCAATCGACTCCGGCGCCCAACCCCTTCGTTCATGGCGCCAGAGCTGGGCATTTTCAAGAACGCCGGCTCCAGGGTCCGTCGAGATTCATCGGAAGTTTATCACGGCTGCGGCGAGATGTATGTTTGCAGCGGGATTTTGGTCGGTTTTGTCTGCTCGCATGGCGACGCGTTTGAATTTTTTGAGCTTGCAGAAGAGATTCCCGATCCGATGGGCTCGGGAGAGGAAACACGGCGTGGATGCTGCGGGAGGCCGATCTTGCCGCCACGCTCGTTGAGGTTCGGTTATCAGGCTTTTGTCGGCGATGAACCCCTCAAAGGTGCACAGACCCTCGGTCACCCTGTCCAGTTCCTCGCTGGTTCCTTTCACACCACGACCTTGCGGTACAGATGCCACGTCGCGTGACCCAGCACCGGAAGCACGACGACCAGCCCCATCAGCACTGGGATCATTCCAATCGCCACCGAAGCCGCGATGATGAAACCCCAGGCCAACATCGGTCCCGGATTGACCCGCATCGCGCGAATGGACGTCGCCACGGCGGTGGTCACGGAGACCGGGCGGTCCAGCAGCAGCGGAAACGAGACGACGCTGATCGCCAGCACGACAAGGGCGAACAGGAAACCGATTCCGACGCCGAAGACAATCAGCGCCCAACCGCGGCGCGTCGCGAACACATCGCTGACGAAAGACGTCACGGACGTCGGCATTTCCGGGCCGATGGTCGCGCCGTAGATTTTCATCGCCGTCACCAGCCAAAGGGCGAAAATGCCGATCAGCAGCAGGCCGAGCTTGAAAATCGACGCGGCTTGCGGTGAGGCGAAAGCCTTGAAACCTTCAGCCCAGGACGTGCTCTCGCCGCGCTCCCGCCGCCGGCTCATTTCATAGAGCCAGACCGCAGCGAAAGGCGTGATCAGCGCGAAGCCCGAAAACAGCGGGAAGATCAAAGGCAAAAGACCGACGTTGGACGCGGCCTCCGCCAGAACGAGGCCCGCGGCGGGGTAGAGCAGACAAATGAAAAGCACATCGTCGCGAAAGGCGCCGAAATCATCGAATCCCTTGGCGAGAACCTCGCGCAGATCCGAGAAGGAGATCCGCCGGACCTCAGGCGCGAGCGACTGATCGATATCGGGGTGAACAAACGCGTGACCTATATTGCGCAAGACGTGACCCGTGGCCGCGAGTTGCACCGCGCCCCATTCGGCTGGGTTTTTGATCGCCATCGGAAAAATCCTCCCGAACCTCGGGTTCGAGAGCCGCAGCAGCCCTGCCTGGCTAAGACGCGCCGCGACTTTTCGAACTCGCGCAGACTTCAGGTTGACAACATAATAACAGGCCACGCGTTCCGCAATCCAGGAATGTTTTTCATTTTGAATAGCTTAGCCTTGACGCCGCCGCCGGAACCCAAGCCAGAGTTCGGACGTTGTGGCGTTCAGCGAGGCGCGGAAAATTCAGCGCCCGCGCCAGGCGGCCCGCCATGCATGTCGCTTTGATCTTGCTCCTTGTGGTCGTAGGCTCGGTGGCTTTCCACCTGCTGAGTCCGTGGTGGTGGACGCCCATCGCCTCGAACTGGCAATATATCGACGCCACCATGATCATCACCTTCTGGATCACCGGCGTTGTTTTCATCGCCGTGGTGTCCTTCATGGCCTATTGCGTCTTCCGCTTCCGGCACAAGGAGGGAAGGCAGGCCGACTATCAGCCGGAAAGCAAAAAACTCGAAATCTGGCTCGCCGCCGGCACGGCGCTGGGCGTTGCAGCCATGCTGGCGCCGGGCCTCGTCGTGTGGCATCGCTTCATCAACCCGCCGGCTGGAGCCCCCACGGTGGAAGCGGTCGGCCAGCAATGGCAATGGAGTTTCCGCCTGCCCGGCAAGGACGGCAAGCTCGGCCTGTCCGACACGCGCTTCGTCTCCGGCGACAATCCCTTAGGGTTGAATGCCGCCGACCCCCATTCGCAGGACAATGTGGTGGTGATCGGCGGCGACCTGCATCTGCCGGTCGGCAAGCCGGTGAAGATCCTGCTGCGCTCCATCGACGTCGTGCATGATTTCTACGTGCCGGAATTTCGCGCTAAAATGGATCTGATGCCCGGCACGGAGACCTATTTCTGGCTCACGCCGACGCGAACCGGAACTTTTGAGGTTCTCTGCGCCGGCTTCTGCGGCGTCGGCCATCCCTTCATGCGCGCCAATGTCGTTGTCGACAGCGAGGCGGACTATCAAAAATGGCTGCAGGCGCAGCCGACTTTCGCGCAGACGCGCAAGGCGCAGGCGACGCAGCGCACACGCGCCGCCGCGCAGTGAATCGGAAAACGCGAAGCGGGAAATGCCAGGAAGGAACAGGCCATGGTCGAGATTCATGCGGGTGGCGAGGTCCATCCCACAAGTTTCGATGATGTCGAACTCTACCATCCGAAAAGCTGGCTGACGAAATATGTCTTCTCGCAGGACGCGAAAATCATCGCCATCCAATATGCCGTCACCGCCATTTCCATCGGTCTGGTAGCGCTGGTGCTGTCCTGGCTGATGCGCCTGCAATTGGCCTTCCCCGGAAGATTCTCGCTGATCGACCAGAACAATTATTATCAGTTCATCACCATGCACGGCATGATCATGGTCGTGTATCTGCTGACCGCGCTTTTCCTCGGCGGTTTCGGCAATTACCTCATTCCGCTGATGATCGGCGCGCGCGACATGGCGTTTCCTTACGTCAACATGTTGAGCTACTGGGTCTATCAGCTCGCGGTGCTGGTGCTTGTCGCCAGTTTTTTTGCCCCTGGCGGGGCGACCGGCGCCGGCTGGACGCTCTATCCGCCGCAGGCCTTGCTGTCGGGCACGCCGGGCCAGCAATGGGGCATCATCCTGATGTTCGCCTCGCTGATCCTGTTCATCATCGGCTTCACCATGGGCGGCTTGAACTATGTCGTCACCGTGCTGCAATTGCGGGCGAAGGGCATGACGATGATGCGGCTTCCGCTGACCGTCTGGGGCATATTCACCGCCACGGTCATGGCGCTGCTGGCCTTTCCGGGCCTGTTTGTCGCCTCGGTGATGATGCTGTTCGACCGCCTGCTCGGCACAAGCTTTTTCATGCCGACGATCGTCGAGCAGGGAACGCATCTGGGCTACGCCGGCGGCAGCCCGATCCTGTTCCAGCACCTGTTCTGGTTCTTCGGCCACCCCGAAGTCTATATCGTGGCGCTGCCGGCTTTCGGCATCGTCTCCGACCTGATCAGCACCCATGCGCGGAAGAACATTTTTGGCTACCGCATGATGGTCTGGGCGATCGTCATCATTGGCGCGCTAAGCTTCGGCGTGTGGGGCCACCACATGTATGTGAGCGGCATGGATCCGAATTTCGGATTCTTCTTCGCCACCTCGACGCTGATCATCGCAGTCCCGACCGCGATCAAGGTCTATAACTGGGTGCTCACTCTTTGGCGCGGCGACATCCACCTCACCTTGCCGATGCTGTTTGCTTTGGCCTTCATCGTCACCTTCGTCATCGGCGGCATTACCGGCCTGTTCCTGGGCAATGTGGTGGTGGACGTGCCGTTGTCGGGCACGATGTTCGTCGTCGCGCATTTCCACATGGTGATGGGCGTGGCGCCGATCCTGGTGATTTTCGGCGCCATCTATCACTGGTATCCGCTGATCACCGGCCGGATGCTCAACGAGAAGCTGGGCCAGTTCCATTTCTGGGTCACTTTCCTTGGCACTTACGCCATTTTCTTCCCGATGCATTATCTCGGCCTGATCGGCGTGCCCCGGCGCTATTACGCCCTTGGCGAAACCGCCTTCATTCCGCCGTCCGCCGCCGATCTTAACGTCTTCATCACCGTTGCGGCGCTGGTGGTCGGCTTCGCCCAGATGGTGTTCCTGTTCAATCTGATTTCGAGCCTGTTCAACGGCAGGATCGCCGAACGCAACCCGTGGCGGGCGACGACGCTCGAATGGCAGACGCCGGAGATGCCGCCGGCGCACGGCAACTGGGGCAAGGATCTGCCCGTCGTCTATCGCTGGGCCTATGACTATAGCGTCCCCGGCGCCAAGGAAGACTTCATTCCGCAGAACCAGCCCCCCGCAGCACAAGGCGCGCCGGCATGATCATCATCGCGATCTTCCTGTCGCTGCTGGCGGCGGGCGCCGCCTGGTATCTCGCCGGCCAGAATCTGGCGTCGAAACCCTGGCTGGAGCAGGGCGTGATCGGCGATCTTTCGGACCCCGACGCGCGCAAGGCGCCGGCGGCGAGGATGGGCGTGATCGTGTTCCTCGCCGTCGCCGGTTCGCTGTTCGCGCTTCTGGCCAGCGCCTATGTGATGCGCGCCGCCGGCGCCGACTGGTTGCAAGCGCCGATGCCGCGCGTGCTGTGGATCAATACCGCCGTGCTGATCCTGAGCAGCCTCGCCTTGCAGGCTTGCGTTCATGCGACTCGGCGGGGCGATACGATGCGCGCACGGCATTTTCTTTTGGCGGCGGTGGTTCTGGCTCTCGCCTTTTTGGCCGGCCAGCTGGTCGCGTGGCGGCAATTCGCCGCCGCCGGCTATTTCCTGTCGACCAACCCGGCCAATTCGTTCTTTTACCTGCTCACCGGGCTGCATGGCGCGCATCTGGCGGGCGGCCTCGCCGCGTTGGGCGTCACCTTCGCCAAGGCCGCGCAGACCGGCGTCGAGCTTTGCGCGCTTTACTGGCATTTTCTGCTGGCCGTCTGGTTGATCCTGTTCGCTTTGCTGTCCGGCTGGGCGGGCGACATTGTCGTGATTTGCCGCGGATTGGCTGGCTGAAGGGAGCGTACGGCGAGGTTTCGGAGGCTACGAAATGACTGCGGAAACGGCGCTCAAACAACCGGAAGAATCGCTGGAGCTGCAAAGCGGCTGGCGCGGGTTCGTCTCCGACTGGTCGGCGGACCGGAGCGCCTTCCGGACCGCGTCCTGGGGCAAGGTCATGATGTGGATCTTCCTCCTCAGCGACACTTTCATCTTCTCCTGTTTCCTGATCTCCTACATGACCGTGCGCATGTCGACGACCGACCCCTGGCCGGACACCAGCAAGGTTTTCGCTCTGGAAATCGGCGGCGTCAGCGTGCCGCTGCTGCTCATCGCCATCATGACCTTCGTCCTGATCAGCAGTTCGGGAACCATGGCGATGGCGGTCAATTACGGCTACCGTCGCGACAGGGTGAAATGCGCCGCGCTGATGTTCGCCACGGCCGCCTTCGGCGCGACATTCGTCGGCATGCAGGCGTTCGAATGGACCAAGCTGATCCTGGAAGGCGTGCGGCCCTGGCATAATCCCTGGGGCGCTCCGCAATTCGGTTCGTCCTTCTTCATGATCACCGGCTTTCACGGCACCCATGTGACGATCGGCGTGATCTTCTTGATCAATATTGCGCGGAAAGTGCTGAAGGGCGATTTCGATATCGAGCGGCAGGGCTTTTTCACCAGCCGCAAGGGGCGTTACGAAATCGTCGAAATCACCGGCCTCTACTGGCATTTCGTCGATCTGGTCTGGGTGTTCATTTTCGCTCTGTTCTACCTGTGGTGAAAAAAGCCATGACAACCACAAATCTGCCGACCGCAAATATGAAGGCCGCCAACGCCGCCGAACACGGACAGGAACATTCGATCAGGCTCTATCTGCTGGTCTGGTTCTGGCTGTTCGTCCTCAGCACCTGCTCCTATCTGGTCGATTATTTCGGGCTGCACGGTTATCTCCGATGGACTCTGATCCTGCTGTTCATGATCGTGAAGGCAGGCTTGATCGTCGGCGTTTTCATGCATATGGCGTGGGAGCGTCTGGCCTTGATCTACGCTATATTGGCTCCACCAATCGCTGTGCTTGTGTTTGTCAGCACCATGGCTTTTGAATCATTTTATACGCACTCAGATCGTATTCTTTACTTCGGAACTGGATGACGATATCTTGGACAGAATTGAAACGGCGAAGGCGCCGGCAGAATCCGGCAGAACCCTCTGAGGGGCGCCTTAGCGCTGTTTTGCCAGTATGCGCCGCCCAATCTTGCTTTCCTTGAACGGTTCGCGGAGACGGCGCGCGAGGTCGGCGACAGAACAGGAGGCAAACATGGCTACCATGACTCACGGCGGCGTCCCCGCGCCGTCTCTCCCCTATGCAGATCGCGTCCGCCGCGTCGCCAGCGACGAGCCCTTTCACTGGCTCGCCGCCGGTTGGCGCGATTTCATGACGGCGCCAGCGGCCAGTCTCGCCTACGGGCTGCTGTTCGTCGTCGTCGGCTTCGCCTTGACCTACACGCTGTGGCGCACGGAAAACATCTACATGCTGCTGCCGCTCGCCGCCGGCTTCGTTCTGCTGGTTCCGCTGCTGTCGCTGGGATTCCACGCCATCAGCCGCGACATCGAACAGAAAACGCAGCCGTCCTTTTCGCGGGCGCTTTTCGCCGGGCGGGAAAACGTCGGGTCGATGGTGAACGCGGCGCTCGCCTTCATGTTCATGTTCCTGCTGTGGATGCGCCTTTCCGAAATCGTCTTCGCGCTCACCTTCCCGCCGACGGCGACATTCGATGTGAGGGGCCTGTTGAACGCGACTTTCTTCACGGCAGGCGGGCTTGAATTTATGGCGCTGTTCCTCGCGCTGGGCGCCTGCATGGCCGCTCTCACTTTCATGGGCGGCGCCTTCGCCATGCAGTTATTGCTCGACAAGGACGTCAGCATGGCGGAAGCGGTCGCCACCAGCTTCACCGCTTCCGTCATGAATATCCGAACCATGATCGTTTGGGCGGCGCTGGTCGCGATCCTGGTCGCGGCGGGCATGGCGCTGTTCTATGTCGGACTGGCGATCACGCTGCCGCTGGTCGGACTTGCGAGTTGGCATGCTTACCGAGCGGTAATCGTTCGCTGAGCCGAGGAACCAAGCCGCTACGCTTTGATCGCGTTGAGCATCGCGTATTGGCCCCGGCGGCCCTTGGCCCTCGGAAGGCTCGACCGGCGTCGACCTCTGGCCGGCGCCGCAAGGGCAGGCGTTCGTCTGAATTCGCCGGCGATTATTGGACAAGAGTTGGGCTCGCCAGCGAAATCGGCGCGTATTTATTGTTCAACTTTTAATTTTCTTGGCGCGCCCAAGGGGAATCGAACCCCTGTTTTCGCCGTGAAAGGGCGACGTCCTAGACCGCTAGACGATGGGCGCTTTTTTAGCGAAGCGGCGCGGCCGTTCGCGAAGTGGGGCGACCTATAACCGCGGCGGGTCATGCTGGCAAGCCTTTCATGCCCGGCCCGCCGCATTTTTCCTACCCGCCCAGGCCCGGGTTGCAAAAG
>NZ_JBKQOU010000075.1:0-6414 GCF_052145335.1 Rhodoblastus sp. | reverse complement strand
TTCGTAATCGATCGAGATTTCCGGCTGGGTGATGATCGGCAGACTGCCGACGACGGGATAAACCTGATTGGCCGTGTTGAACGAGGCGTTGGTGTAATAGACCGGCACGGCCACCGTATCCGCGGCGCCGGATTTCACGCCGCGCGCGACATTGAAATAGGCGGTGATATTGTCATTGAACTTGTAGGAGGGATTGATCAGGAAGGAAATCGAATTGGTGTCCTGGACTCCGGCCTGAAAGAAATTCGTGCCGCCGATTTCCGAGATGATGTAATTGGTGCGCACATTGGTCAGGTTGGGCGCGAGCGTCGCGCCGCCGAAATAATAGCCATGGTCCGAAGCCGTGCGGTCTTCATAGGAATCGCGCAGGCCGAAGGTCAGGGCGGCGTGTTCGTCGTAGTGATAGGTGCCCTGGCCGAAGGCGGCGAGCGTGGTGATGCCCGCCTGGCCGTAGAGATCGGCTTCGACGCCATTGAGGATGTTGGAGGCATTGAGACCTTTGTTGGTCGTATTCCGTTGCAGCAGGCCGACCGCGTCGGGGCCGTACTGCTGGCGATCGTTGGAAGTGATCAGCTCGCGCAGGAAGTAGGTTCCGGCCGTCCAGTCGAATTTCTCGCCGGTCGGCGACGACAGACGCAATTCCTGCGAATATTGGTTGGCGCCGACGTCATAGCCCTGGATGTTGTTGTCGTATTGCTGGATGCCGTAATTGCCATCGCTGTTATTGGGATGGAAATCGAAGTGAGCGAAAGCCGAGACGGAGGTCAGCGTCAAATTGCCGACATTCCAGTTCAACTCGTTCGATACGAGGTCAGTGTGCGTGAGGATGCTGCCGATATTGGTATAGACCGTGGCGAAGGGTTGCGGCGCGATGCGCGAGGCATATTGCGGATAGAGCCAGGCCAGCGCCTGCTGCGGATTGTCGAAGGTTTTTTTGACCCCCGATGGATCGGTCGCGGAGATAGTGCGCGGCTGCCCGCTGAAATCGGTGACCCAGCCGTCGTTCCAGGTGCCGTTGCTGTTGTTGGTTTCGTTAGTGGCGGCATGTTCATATTTGAAGCGATCGGTGACGTCGCCGAAGGTTCCGAGCAATTGCCCGCGTATGCCCCAGCGATCGGTGTCCTGGCCCTTTAAATTGGTGTTGCCGTATAGATTGGGCAGCCAGCCGTCCTGCTTGGCTCCCATCACCGAAATGCGATAGGCGATCGTGTCGGGGATCAGCGGGCCGGTGGTGGTGAAGGTTTCCTCGACCAACCGACGGCTGCCAAGGGTGGTTTCGGTCGTCGTTTGAGGCGTGAAGCTCGGCAGGTTGTTGCTGAGGATCACCGCGCCGGTGGTGGTGTTCTTGCCCAGCAGCGTGCCTTGCGGACCGCGCGCGACCTGAACCGAATTGACGTCGTAGAGTTGCAGCCAGGAAAACCCGATATAAGACAAGAACACATTGTCGATGATGAGGCCGACGTCGCCTTCCGAGCCGTCGGCGCCGCCGGAGATGCCGGTGACGCCGCGAAGACCATTCGCGCCGGTGCGCGGATTGGCGATGGCCGGCGTGAAGCTCGGAATGCGTTGAACGACGTCCGACCATTTCTCGACATGCTGTTCATCGATTTTCTTTTCGCCTATTGCGGAAATCGGCAGGGGCACGTCCTGGTCCTTCTCAGCGCGGTCGCGCGCAGTGATGACAACTTCGTCGATCTCCGCCTGAGCGATCGGGGGGGCCGAAGCCTGGACCGCGGCTGGCGCGGGCGCTGCGGCGGCCGCAGGCTGCGCCTGTTGCGCCTGAGCCGCGAAGCTCAGCCCGAGAGCAGGAAGCGCCACGGCGCCGCCGAGCAAGGCGATGGGCAAAGCTCGGACGCTGGACAACAGCGCCTGCCGGCGCCGGGCGATTGAATTACGCATCATGTGACCCCTGAATGAAGTGTGCGATCTACCGGCACTTGCGAGGATTCGGCCGGCCGTGTTTTTGATTGGAAATTTATCCTATAGATTTAATATGTTTTTTGCCAGCGCAACGAGTCAACCGGGGCCGCCGAAAAAACAACATGAATATTTGATTAACGAATGCGGCGTTGCGAAAAAATCACAATCCGGTCATTCGAGCGCCACATGCAATCTGGCGCCAAAAACGGCGAAAAAGCCGCCTGTGTCCCGCAACGGTCAGTTTAAGAACCCACATTTCGTGAAACCGCGCCCGTTTGGAATAAATTTTCGTCATCAGCCTGTTTTGAGCGCCGCCCCCGCGTCGGGCCATCGGCGGCGCCTCGAAAAAAACGCGCATCTGGCGCCAAATCGGCATTGTCAACCCGATTGAATCCTTTTATTCCTATCGATTAAATAGGTATTAAGGGCGGAATCGTCCACCCTGTCCGCTTGCGGAAAGCGACAATTGAAGAGGTGAGAAACTGGCGATGACAACGAATAAATCGAAGGCCCTGGTGGCCGTTCTGCTCAGCTTCACGTCTGCCACCGCCCTCTGGGCGTTCGAGAGATCTGCTTACGCCCAATCCGCGCCGCCGCAACCGGCTGCCGAGACGCCGGAACAGGCCGCAGCCGCAGCGCGGGCGGCTTCCGTCAAGGCGCTCGCCGCTTCCGCCGAGGCGCTGAACGTTCTGGCCAAGGCGCTGGCCGCTTTGCCCGTGTCCGCCGACCCGACGGCGGCTCAGGCCGAGGCGCCCGCCGCCGCGCCGAAGACCTCTGCCGCCTTGGCGTCTTCGGGCGCGGCATTGCTGGCCGCATCGAGAGGCAATTCGGCTGCGCCCGCCGCCACGCCCGTTCCGGCTCACGCTCCCGCGTCAGTCGCCGCCGCGCCCGCTCCGACGCCGGCTCCAGTCGCCGCCGCGGTCAACGTGGCCCCGGCGGCGCCCACCGCCATCGCCGCCTCGCCCGCTCCGACGCCGGCGCACTGGTCCAATCTGCCGGTCGTCGCGCCCGCCGTGCCGCAAGTCGCGCAGAAGGATTGGGTTCGCAATCCGATCGACGCCTTCGTTCTCGCGAAGATCGAGGCCAAGGGCCTGAAGCCTTCGCCTGAAGCCGACCGCGCCGCATATATCCGTCGCGCCACGCTTGACGTCTGGGGCCTGCTGCCGTCGCCTGAAGAGGTCACCGCTTTCGTCGACGACAACTCGCCGGACGCCTATGAGAAGCTGGCCGACCGGCTGCTGGCCTCGCCGCATTATGGCGAGCGTCAGGCGCGCCGCTGGCTCGATCTCGCCCGCTACGCCGACAGCGCCGGCTTCCAGGGCGATGCGACGCGCGAAAATTACTATCGCTACCGCGATTATGTGATCAACGCCTTCAACTCGGACAAGCCCTACGACATCTTCCTCAAGGAGCAGCTGGCTGGCGACGAACTTTTCCCCAACGATCAGAACGCGCATATCGCCACGGGTTTCCTGACCGGCTATCCGGACAATCCCAACTCGCGCGATCTGGTTGAGAGAAAGTTCCAGATCACCACCGACATGGTCGATACGGTGGGCTCCTCCATTCTCGGTTCGACGGTCGGTTGCGCGCGCTGCCACAACCACAAGACCGACAAGTTCACGATGAAGGACTATTATTCGCTGCAGGCCTTCTTCGCCAACACCTCAACGACCGAGGACTTTCCGGTCCAGAAGAAAGGTCCCGCTGAAGAGAACTACCTGAAGAACCTTCAGAAATATCTGGATACGGTCAAGGAAATCCAGGACCGGCGCGCCGAGTTGCTGGCGCCGGTGAAGGACGCGGCGTTCACCTATCACAAGGAGCGCTATCTCACCGACAGCCGCGAGGCGATCTTCAAGCCGGAGAAGGACTGGACGCCGCGCGATCGCTGGGTGAACCACCGTCTGGTGAACCACAACGTCACCAACGACGACATCATCGGCGCCGCCTATCTGCGCTATGTCGCCGAGGACAAGGAGGCCCCCGGGTTCGGTTACGAAGCCAAGGCGCGCTGGGAGGAATACCAGCGGCTGACCACGGATTTGAAAAAATTCGATAACCAGAAGCCCGCCAGGGGCTCGGTGACCTTCACCGGCGTCGAAGAACTCGGCCGTCCCGACGCGCCGCCGACCTTCATCTTCTCCGGCGGCAACCATGAACGCCCGACCGAGGAAGTGCAGCCGGCCTTCCCGGCCAATCTGACCGACCAGGCGCCGGTCATCACGCCTACCGCCACTTCGTCGGGCCGCCGTTCGGCTTTGGCGAACTGGATCGCCAGCCGGGAAAATCCGCTCACCTCGCGCGTCTACGCCAACCGGATCTGGAGCCAGTATTTCTCGACCGGCATCGTGCGCACGGTCAATGATTTCGGCAAGGCCGGCGATCGCCCGACCAACCAGGAACTGCTCGACTATCTGGCCGATTCTTTCTCCAAGAACGGCTGGAGCGTGAAGGGGCTGCATCGCCAGATCCTGCTGTCCAGCACCTATCGGCAGTCCTCCGATTATCGCCCGGAGGTCGCG
Source organism: Rhodoblastus sp. (assembly GCF_052145335.1). Taxonomy (GTDB): domain Bacteria; phylum Pseudomonadota; class Alphaproteobacteria; order Rhizobiales; family Beijerinckiaceae; genus Rhodoblastus. Next base: position 1,969 of record NZ_JBKQOU010000075.1, on the reverse strand, counting down.
AAAGCCGACCCGGATAACAAGCTGCTCGCGGTGTTCCCGCGCCAGCGTCTGGAAGCCGAGGAAATTCGTGATGCTCTCCTGGTCGCTTCCGGCAAGCTCGAGGATCGCGTCGGCGGCCCGAGCGTATACCCGCCGGTTCCGGCCAATCTTGGCGCCGCCCCGGCCGCCTGGACGGTGTCGAAGAACCAGAAGGACTGGTATCGCCGCAGCCTCTACATCTTCACCCGCCGCAGCGTTCCCTATCCGCTGCTCGAAGCCTTCAACGCGCCCAACACCCAGCAGGTGCATGCCACCCGCGAAGTGACGACGACGCCGCTGCAGGCGCTGACGCTGATCAATGACGAAACGGTGTTCCAATTGTCCCAGGCCATCGCCGGCCGCGTCATCCACGAAGCCGGAAGCGACGAGAACGCCGAGTTCACCCGTCTGTTCGAGATCCTGTTCAGCCGCAATCCCGACGATTTCGAGAAAGCGGCTTTGGCGAGGTTCCTCGACGATCACCAGAAGGTTCTCACCAAGAGAATTCTCGACGGCAAGTTCAGCCTCGCCGAGCCGATCGCGCTGAAGGACGACGAATTGAGCAATCCGATCCGTCAAGCCGCCTTTGTCGATCTGGTCCACACCGTCGTGAACTCGAACGACTTCGTTTATCGCTTCTGATTTTTCGAAAATTCCAAAAAGGACCAACATCATGTCAATCCAATCACGACGCCAGATGCTGTTTCGCACGACTCTCGGGGTGGGGGGCCTCACCCTCAGTTCGGTGATGCCGGGCGGCGGCATTTTCGCCGCCAGCGCGGCGGAGCTTGCCGATCCGCTGGCGCCCAAGGATCCCCATTTCGCCGCCAAGGCCAAATCGGTGATCTGGCTGCACATGGACGGCGCGCCCTCGACGCTCGACCTGTTCGATTACAAGCCCGAACTGATCCGTCTTGCCGGACAGGAAACGCCCGCCTCGTTCCTGAATGGCATCAAGACCTCGACCCAGGGCGGCGTCGGTAAATTGTTCGCCTCCAATCGCAGCTGGAAACAATATGGCCAGAGCGGCGCCTGGTTCTCCGATCTGGTTCCCAACATCGCCCAGCACGCCGACAAGATCGCCTTCATCAAGGACAGCAAGACGGTCGGCGCAACGCACGACATTTCGATCCTGAAACTCAACACCGGCGACGTGCAGCCGGGCCGTCCGTCGCTCGGCGCCTGGATTTCCTATGCGCTGGGTTCGGCCAATCCCGACCTGCCGTCCTATGTCGTGCTCTATGACGGCAATCGCGAACCGACCGGCGGTTCTGTGAACTGGAGCTCCGGCTTCCTGCCGGCGGTCTATCAGGGCACGGCCTTCCGTCCCGGCGATTCGCCGATCATCGATCTGGATCATCCGGAACTGGTTTCCGATCCGCAGCAGCGCGAGGAGCTGAACCTGCTGAAGGCCCTGAATGATCACCGTGGGACCCTGCGTCCCGAAGACACCGAACTGCAGGCTCGCGCGCGTTCCTACGAACTCGCCTATCGCATGGAGAAATCGGCGCCGGAGGCGATCGACCTGTCCAAGGAAAGCGACGCCACCAAGGAAGCCTATGGCCTCAACGACCCGGTGGCGAAAGCCTATGGCACCAATCTGCTGCGCGCCCGTCGTCTCGTCGAGCGCGGCGTTCGCTTCATTCAGGTGGTGTCCGGTCCCGCTGGAACCGGAACCGGCGACGTGCGCAATTGGGACGCGCATTCCGGCCTTGAAAAGAACCACGGCCCGCATGCGCGGGCGGTGGACAAGCCGATCGCCGGTCTCCTCCAGGATCTGAAGGATCGCGGCCTGCTCGACACCACCCTGGTGGTCTGGACGTCGGAATTCGGACGCACCTCCTACGGCCAGTCCGGCGACGGCCGCGACCACAATCCGTGGGGCTATACGCAATGGCTGGCGGGCGGCGGCTCCAAGGCCGGCTACACCCATGGCGCGACGGACGAAATC
>NZ_JBKQOU010000074.1:0-23263 GCF_052145335.1 Rhodoblastus sp. | reverse complement strand
CGCAATTGTGCAAGGCGGCGACCGACATGCTGCTGGATCGCCACGGCATCTATATCCAGCCGATCAATTACCCGACCGTGCCGCGCGGCGCCGAGCGCCTGCGCATCACTCCGACCCCGCATCACGGTGACGCCCATATCGCCCATCTGGTGGAGTCGCTGGTCGATGTCTGGTCGGCCCTGCGCATTCCCTTCGTGCAGTCGAGCGACGTGGAATCGCCCTTCGCCAATGACGCGCATTGCACCTATCCGGCGATGAAACGCGCGGCGGAATAAAAAGATGCTCGTCACGCGCGCATGGAAGGTTTGACGATCGATGGACTTATTGCCGATTTTTGTGAGTCTTGCAGGCAAGCGCGTGGCTGTCATTGGCGGCGGGGTTGGCGCCGCGCGCAAAACCGAGAGCGCCTTGCGGGCTGGCGGCGCGGTTGCGGTTTACGCCGCTGCTCTGAGCGAGGAGTTTACACCGCTTTCGGGACGGTTCGAGCATATCGCCACCGGGCTTGACGCTGTGAGCTTTGAAGGCTTTGCGCTTTGCTATTTCGCGTCGGAAGCCGGCGAGGTCGATCCGGAGCTGTTGGCAAGGGCGCGGGCGGCGGGGGCTTTGGTCAATGTCGTGGACCGGCCAGAGCTTTGCGACTTTCTGACTCCCTCCGTGCTGGATCGCAGTCCGCTGGTCGTCGCCATTTCGACTGGCGGCGCCTCGCCGGTGCTCGGGCGAATGCTCAAAGCCAGGCTGGAGGCGATGATCCCGGCGGCCTACGGACGGCTGGCGGCGCTGGTCGCCGACATGCGCCGGCCATTGGCCGAAAAACTCGGCTCCAACGCGGCGCGGCTGCGCTTTTGGGAGCGAATTCTCGAGGGTCCGGTGGCGGAACTGGCGCTGGCGGGGGACGAGAGCGCGGCGCGCGCGGCGCTGACCCACGAAATCGCCGAAACAGCGGCGGACGGGTCCGTTTCGGGCGGCGCGGCGCGGGGCGAGGTCTATCTGGTCGGCGCCGGGCCGGGCGATCCCGATCTCCTGACTTTCCGCGCCTACCGCCTGATGCAAAAGGCCGACGTCGTTCTTTACGACCGTCTGGTCGACCCGGCCATCCTCGACAAGGTGCGCCGCGACGCCGAGCGCATTTATGTCGGCAAGAGGCGCAACGACCATTCCATGGCGCAGGAGGGTATTTCTGACCTGTTGGTGCGGCTGGCGCAAGAGGGCAAAAGGGTCTTGCGGCTCAAAGGCGGCGACCCGTTCATTTTCGGACGCGGTGGCGAGGAAATCGAAAAACTCGCCGAACATCGCATACCCTTCCAGGTCTGCCCTGGCGTGACGGCGGCGGCCGGCTGTTCGGCCTATGCCGGCATACCGCTCACCCATCGCGATTACGCCCAGTCCTGCGTGTTCGTCACCGGCCATGGCAAGGACGGGCCGATCGACCTTGACTGGACGACTTTGCTGCGCCCGCGCCAGACGGTGGCGATCTATATGGGTCTGGCGCATCTCGACGGCTTGATGCGGCAATTCGTCGAGCGCGGAGCCGACCCCGGCCTGGCCGTGGCGATCATCGAGAATGGCACCCGCGCGAGCCAGAAGACCGTCACGGGCTGCGTCGGCGACATCGCCATGAGGGCCCGGGCCGCCGGTCTGCGTGGTCCCACCATCATCATCGTAGGCGCTGTGGTCGCCCTGCGCGAAAAACTGAACTGGTACGCGCCCGAGCCGAGCGTGGACAACCTGGCGCGCGCCGCAGAGTGAAACAAAACGAGGGATCATGTACAACACCGACGATATTTATGCGGCGCTGAAAGGCGTCGAGGGACCGGATAGGGTGAAGTCCCTGGTGGAATCGGGAGCGGTTTCCGGGGTCAATATCCGCGACGGCAAAGTCTTCGTGACGATTGCCGTCGATCCCGATCGCGCGGCGGCCAGCGAGCCAATGCGGCTGGCGGCCGAAGCGGCTATCAAAGCCATTCCCGGGGTCGCCGTCGCCATGGTGGCGCTGACTTCCGAGCGTGGGCCGGAAGCGCGAGGCAATGGCTCAGGCCATGGCGCGCAAAGGCCGATGCCGAACGCTGAGCCCGAGAGGGGCGTCGGTCTCGAAAATATCTCCAAAATTGTCGCAGTAGCTTCGGGCAAAGGCGGCGTGGGGAAATCGACCACCGCGGCTAATCTCGCCATTGCCCTGGCGCGTCTGGGTCTGAGAACCGGTCTGCTCGACGCCGATATTTTCGGGCCGTCGCTGCCGCGCCTGTTCGGGATCAAGGAGAAGCCCGAACTTTCCGACGACGGCCGCTCGCTGGCTCCGCTGGAAAAATTCGGCGTCAAGTTGATGTCGATCGGCTTCCTGGTGGAGGACGACGCGGCCATCGTCTGGCGTGGGCCGATGGTCATGTCGGCAATCACCCAATTACTGCGCGAGGTGGCCTGGGGTCAGCTTGACGTTCTGGTTGTCGACATGCCGCCAGGAACCGGCGACGTGCAGCTGACCATGGCGCAGAACGCCTCTCTGGCCGGGGCGATCATCGTGTCGACGCCGCAGGACCTGGCGTTGATCGACGCGCGACGGGGAATCGCCATGTTTCAACAGGTTCGCGTGCCGATTCTCGGCCTGTTTGAAAACATGAGCTATTTCCTCTGCCCGCATTGCGGCGGACGGTCCGATATCTTCGCTCATGGCGGGGCTCGCGCGGAAGCGGACAAGTTCAAGGTTCCCTTCCTCGGCGAAGCGCCGCTCGACATCGCGATCCGCGAAGGCTCGGACCATGGCCTGCCGGTGATGGCGAGCGCGCCGGAGTCCAACCAGGCCAAGCCCTATCTGGCGCTGGCTGAACACGTCCGGGATGCGCTGGCGCAAGGCTCCAGGGAGGCTGGTCGCAAACCAAAAATCGTCATCGGCTAATGGCGTCCAAAGGTTTCAACGGAGTCGCGCTTTCTGTCGCACGGCTCCGTCGCCCTTGGAGAAGGAGAGCGGACGGGAGAATCAAATGGCATATGAATTCGAGGGCAAGGAAATCGAAAGCACCGCCACCGGTTATCTGGTCAATCCCGAGGATTGGAGCCGGGAACTGGCCGAGCATATCGCCAGTCTCGATGGCGTGACCCTTGGCCCGCGTCACTGGGATGTGATCGACTACTTGCGGGAGGAGTTTTTCGAAAACAACCAGAGCACGCCGAATACGCGCACCATCATCAAGGCCATGTCGGATAAATGGGGCGAAAGGGTCGAGCAAAAGACGCTTTACGACCTTTTTCCGCTCGATCCGTCGAAACAGGGCGGCAGGATCGCCGGGGTCGCCGAAAGCCGCCGCAAGGGCGGTTACTGAAACACTGGCCAATAACCTCTATTTGGAATATAGCATTCCGCGTCGCCCAAAATTGGCGGCGCGGAAGGTTTCCATGCGTCTGACCAGCTATTCCAATTACGCCCTGCGAATTTTGATGGTGGCGACCATGCGCCGGGGCGAGCTCGTTACCGTTCATGAGGTGGCGGAAAGCTTCGGCATTTCCAAGGCGCATCTGGTGAAATGCGTGCACCAACTCGGCCTCTGGGGCTATCTCGAAAATGTGCGCGGGCGCAATGGCGGCTTCCGGCTGGCCAAGGATCCCGCCAAGATCACGGTCGGTGAAATCATCCGCAAGACCGAGGATGAACTCGATCTGGTCGAATGTTTCGACGCGGTGACCAACACCTGCCCGCTGATCGGGATCTGCAAGCTGGGAAAATTGTTCAAACAAGCCTGCCGCGCCTTTCTCGACGTGCTCGATGGCGTGACCCTGGCCGATATTTCCTCCAATCGCCGCGAGGTGCTCGGCGCGCTCAACAAGGACTGGGTAAACCACAAGCCGAGCGCGCGCGCCGTCGGCTCGTAAAACTTTCGATAAGGCTTTCCAAAGGAGAAAATCGCGATGTTCGGTTGGTTTGGTTCGGGCGACAAGTTCAAGACACTTTCGCCTGGCGAAGTGCGCGACATGCTGCGCGAAAAGGACGGCGCCTATGTGCTCGTCGATGCGCGCGAAGACAATGAATGGGCGAGCGGGCGCATTCCCGGCGCCATTCACGTTCCGTTGTCGCGTTTCGTCCAGGCCGCCGCAAAAATCCCCAAGGACAAGCAAGTCATTTTTTACTGCCAATCGGGGATGCGCTCCAAGAGCGCCTTGAAGCTTGCCAAGGCGCAAGGACTATTGGCCAACGCGCATCTGGGCGGCGGCATATCCGAATGGCGGCGCTACGACATGCCAATTGCCCGCTGAATATCAGCCAGGCGCGGCGAATCAGGCCGCGCCTTGGCTGGCCGCCCAACGCTGGATCGCGTTGGCGTCGATGGCGCCAGCCTGACGTGCTATTTCGCGCCCGTCTTTAATCAGGATCAGCGTCGGAATGCTCCGGATCGCGAAACGTTGCGCCGTTTCCTGCAACTTCTCGGTATCGACCTTGAGACAGCGGACTCGGGTGTCCAGGTTTTTCGCCGCAGCGGCGAAGGCAGGCGACATCATCTTGCACGGACCGCACCATTCCGCCCAGAAATCGACCAGAAGCGGCAGGCTTGTTCTCGCGACGTGACGCGCGAAGGCGGCGTCATCTGGCGCTTCGATGGCGCCGCAAAACAATGGCGCTCCGCAAGCGCCGCAATCGGGACGCTTGCCTTCGGCCAGTTTGACTTTTTGCGCTCGATTGACTCCTCCGCATTGCGGACAAACGACGCGGACTTCCCCATCCTTCTCCATCGACTCTTTCCCCGTTTCGCCCGTCATTTGGGCCCGAGCGGCCGCCAGCGCAAGGGCCGCCAAGGCCGAAACGGCCTCTAAAAAACCATCGCCTTTCGCGCCGGATTGATCTGGATCAATTGTTCTATTTCATATATATGTTTTATTCACAGTACACCACAATTGCAGGGAGCAAAATCATGGCCACGATAGCCGCATTGATCTGGATCGTCCTTGGCTCGACGCTGGCGGGCATCGGGCTGACCATCGTCGTCGCCACACCGGCGCTGGCGGCGGAATCGATGAAATACATCCCCTGGGCGGCTCTGGCAGGCTTTGTCGCCGCTCTGCCGCTTTCGGTCGTCATCGCCCGGACGCTGCGCGGCAGCGCGCGCCACTAACATACGGATAATATGTATTTTTCTATTTGAAATCGAGTTCGAAGGTCCCCGCAATGAATGCCCATGAAAAGCCCCAGGCGATAAATGCGGGCGCGCTATACGCCATGGATAAGAAGGTTTATCCGCAGGCCGTCAGCGGTCGGTTTCGTCGCATCAAATGGGCCTTCATGGCGGTCGCCCTAGGGCTCTATTACTTGCTGCCCTTCGTGCGCTGGAGCCGCGGCGTCGGCGCTCCCGATCAGGCGGTTCTGGTCGACATTCCTCACCGCCGATTTTATTTCTTTTTTATCGAACTTTGGCCGCAGGAAGTCTACTACTTCACCGGTTTACTGATCCTCGCCGCTTTTACGCTGTTTCTCCTCAACGCTGTCGCCGGGCGGGTGTGGTGCGGCTACATGTGTCCGCAAACGGTGTGGACCGATCTGCTTTTCGCCATCGAGCGCTGGGTCGAGGGCGACCGGCGCGAGCGCATGCGCAAGGACAAGGAAAAATTGACGCTGAAACGTGTCTGGGAACTGGCGGCCAAGCATTCGCTGTGGCTCCTGGTCGCTTGGTGGACTGGCGGCGCATGGGTGCTTTATTTTTATGACGCGCCGACTCTCGTTCGCGAACTGGTGACGTTTCAAGCGGGTCCGACCGCCTATATCTGGATCGGCATTCTCACTTTGACCACCTATTCGCTCGCAGGTCACATGCGCGAGCAGGTTTGCGTCTATATGTGCCCCTGGCCGCGCATCCAGGCCGCGCTGACCGACGAATGGGCGCTCAACGTCACCTATCGCGGCGATCGCGGCGAACCGCGAGTCTCGGCGAAAAAGGCGGTGGCGCTGCGCCTGCAGGGCAAGCCCGCCGGCGATTGCATCGATTGCCGCCAATGCATCGCGGTCTGCCCGACCGGCGTCGATATTCGCCAAGGCTCGCAACTCGGCTGCATTCAATGCGGCCTGTGCATCGACGCCTGCGACCATGTCATGCGCGAGATCGGTCGCCCGACCGGCCTCATAGCCTATGACAACGACCTCAACGCCGTCCGCCGCAAGCAAGGCCTGCCGGATGTCTACAAGCTGGTTCGCCCCCGCACCGTGCTTTATGTCGCTCTGATCGTCCTGGTCGGCGGGATCATGACTTATGCCCTGGTCAACAAGAAATTTACCGGCGTCAATGTGCTGCACGACCGCAATCCGCTGGCGGTGCAAATGTCCGACGGCTCGACGCGCAACGGCTATACCGTGCGCCTGCTGAACAAATACGGCGACGCGCGGCGGTTCCGCCTGCATGTCGAAGGACTCGAGGGCGCGCGATTGCAGATCGCCGGCGAACCCGCCGCCGACCGGCCGGAAATAACCGTCGAGCCGGATCAGACCCTCGAATTGCGACTGCTGATCACCGCGCCTGCCGATGTCGCGCCGCTCGAGGCCAGGGATATTGTCGTTGTCGCCGAAGATGAAGAGACTGGTGTTTTCGCGCGCGCCAAGGATCATTTCTTCCCGAGGTGATTCCGCGACTCCCGGTCGCTTTTTTCGCTCGCGGGGACGATGGTGCTTATCTCCGTGGCGCTGGTTTATTTCGTTTCTCCGTGGTTCCTGCTAACCGCGATCGTCTTCAAGAAACTCGGGCTGAAATGAAGTTTCATGCTGAAACGCGCCGGCAGCAATAAATAGGAGCCCGTTCCTGTGGCCGTGGGTCAAAAAACGAGTCCCCTTCGACTTCGGTATTGATATTTTCAAATACGAATGTGAATATGCTTTCTGCCGGCGTCCGCAGGAGAAAAACCCGATCAAAAAAGCGCCGGACAGGGAGAGAAACAATGAGATTTAGCCAATCAGCGATGGTCGCGATCGCGTTCGGATTAGGTTTGGCCGTCATTACGGATGCTGCGTGGGCCGTCGAAGCCTCGGGAAATTTCAGGAGGCCGAATGGCGACGAGGCGAAAGTCTCCGTAAGCGGCGGCAAGCTTTATTGCAAGATCACCTCCGGAAAACAGGCCGGATTCGAAATGTGTCATGGCATGGAAAAAACCGGCGCCGACACTTGGCAGGGCGCCAATATGAAACATCCGTCGATGCCGAGCGTGATGACGTTCAACGGCACGGTAACCGTCAGCGCCTCGGGTCTGTCGATCAAAGGTTGCGCTGTCGGTCAGTCTATGTGCGATTCCGAAAACTGGACCCGCAACTGATACTTACCCCGTCAGTGGCCCAACAAGATCCTTATCCACGACGAAATCGAAGCAATAATTGCCAGCTGCGGCGTTTCTGCCGCGTCACACATAAGAGCGCTTCGACGTAAACAGGTTCCTGGAGCTGTCCTAAAATAACCAGCGGGGTGTTTGCGTCGAATAGCTACGCCACCTATCTCCGAAACGCTTCGCCAAATGAAACTCCTCGCTCACCAGCGGCAGGCCGGCGACCTGCAAGGCGATCAGATGGCCGTCGGCCAGTTCTGTCAGGCAGGTGTGAGCAGAGATGATGGCGACGCCCAGTCCAGCTATGACGATTGCTTGATCGTTTCATTGGCGCCCATTTCGATGACGTTGAAGGAACGTCCGCCGACAATGCGTTCGAGAAAGCGCTCCATCAGCGTGCGCGTGCCCGAACCCTGTTCGCGCGCCAGAAAACGCTCGGCGAGCAAATTCTCGGCGAGAATGTCGTTATCGCCCGCCAACCGGTGGTCGGGCGGCGCGATCAGCACGTACGGATGATCGCCGAGCGTGGCGCTTTCGGCATGGATATGGGCGGGCGGCTTTAGATATTCGAAACGACACTTGCGAATTTTTAAATATGTTTTTCATGCAAAGCGCGTCACTCTATCCCTCAGGCAGCCAGAAGAGCCGGCCGGGAGGAATGAAAAATGACCAGCACAGATGCGCCGGCGATTCACGCTGGAGGAAAGAGCCTTGCGTCATATCTCGAAATCTGGCGCGCGGCGCATCCGGGCCGTGAATCTCTCGCTGGCGTTGTAACCGCCGTGGCCGAAGCGGGCGCGGCAATCGCCCACATCATCCTGCGCGGCCCTCTGATGGGAGCGATGGGCGTGGAGATCGGGCAGGCCAACGTCGACGGCGACAAGCAGCGCCGGCTCGACATGCTGGCCGACGGCGCGATGGTTTCCGCCTTGCGGCGAAGTTCGACCGCCTATTACGCATCGGAAGAGGAAGAGTCGATTTTGACTCTCCACGCCGGCGGCGAACTGGCGGTGGCGGTCGATCCGCTCGACGGATCTTCGAATATCGACGCCAATATTTCGATCGGCACGATTTTTTCAGTATTTCCAGCCTCGCCCGCCGGCGCGACGGCTTCGTTTTTTCGTCCCGGCTCGGAACAGCTCGCCGCAGGCTATATTATTTACGGACCGCATACGGCGCTGCTGTTCACTTTGGGCGAAGGCGTCGCGCATTTCGTCCTCGATCCAGAAAGCAACGAATTCCGACTGATCGCGGAAGGTCTCAGGATCCAGCCCTCGACACGCGAATACGCCATCAACGCCTCCAATTACCGTCATTGGACCCCGCCGATCCGTACGTTCATGGACGATTGCGTCGCTGGCGCGGGCGGCCCCCGCGGCAAGGATTTCAACATGCGCTGGGTGGCTTCGCTGGTCGCTGAAACCCATCGCATATTCATGCGCGGCGGGGTGTTTCTTTATCCCGGCGACCAGCGCCCTGGTTATGAACATGGCCGGCTGCGCCTGCTCTATGAAGCCAATCCGATCGCCTTGCTCGTGGAGCAGGCCGGCGGCGCCGCCACCGACGGCTATGGGCGCATCCTCGATCGCACGGCTTCGGCCCTGCACCAGCGCACGGCTCTGATCTTCGGCTCATCCGAGAAGGTCGCGCGCATCACCTCCTATTTTACCGATTCCACTTTTGAACGCGCCCGTTCGCCACTGTTTGGCGAACGCGGCCTGTTTCACGCCTGAGGCCGCCATGTCAGTCAAACATCCCATCATTTCCGTCATCGGCTCCTCGGGCGCGGGCACGAGCACGGTCAAATTCACTTTCGACCAGATCTTTCGTCGTGAAGGATTCGTCGCGCCGTCGATCGAGGGCGACGCCTTCCATCGGTACAACCGCGCCGACATGAAGGCCGAAACGGCGCGACGTCGCGAGGCTGGCGACCAGACTTTCAGTCATTTCTCGACGGACGCCAATCTACTCTCGGAACTGGAAAGCTCCATGCGCAGCTATAGCGAGACCGGGAAATGCAGGTCGCGCACCTATGTTCATGACGAATACGAGGCCGAAGTTCATGGAACGCCGCCTGGCTATTTCACCGACTGGCGCGAGATCGGCGAGGGTTCCGACCTGTTGTTTTACGAGGGCCTGCACGGTGCGGTGAAAGCCGACGGCATCAATATCGCCGGTTATCCCGATCTCAAGATCGGCGTCGTCCCCGTCATCAACCTCGAATGGATTCAGAAAATCCACCGCGACCGTTCTTCGCGCGGCTACACGACCGAGGCGGTTACCGATGTGATTTTGCGCAGGATGCACGCCTATGTGCACGTCATCTGTCCGCAATTCACCCAGACCGACATCAATTTCCAGCGCGTGCCGGTGGTGGACACGTCCAATCCCTTCATCGCGCGCTGGATCCCTACCGCCGGCGAATCCCTGGTGGTCATTCGCTTCCGCGATCCCAAAGGCATCGACTTTCCCTATCTGGTGTCGATGATTCACAACAGCTGGATGACCCGCGCCAATTCCATCGTCATCCCCGGCGACAAGCTCGATATCGCCATGCAACTCATCCTTACGCCGATGATCCTGCGGCTGGTCGAACGCGGCCGCCGGTCGAAGTGAGCCGCGGGAATTGAGCAATAACGAAAAAGGACTCCTGAAATGAGTGAAGCCCTGCTTGCCCAACGCGCCGCTAACCAGGCCGTCCCCTTCCGCGACATGGCCAACGCCATTCGCGCTTTGGCGATGGATTCGGTGGAAAAGGCCAAATCAGGCCATCCCGGAATGCCGATGGGCATGGCCGATGTCGCGACCGTGCTTTTCGCCGAATATATGAACATCGATCCGGCCGATCCGGCCTGGCCCGACCGCGACCGTTTCGTGCTGTCCGCCGGTCACGGCTCGATGCTGCAATACGCCCTGCATTATCTGCTCGGCTATGAGGACATGCCGATCGAGCAATTGCAGCAGTTCCGCCAGCTGGGCGCGAAAACCGCCGGCCATCCGGAATATGGCCACGCGCTCGGCATCGAGACCACCACCGGCCCGCTCGGGCAGGGAATCGCCACCGCCGTGGGCATGGCGCTCGCCGAGCGGATGATGAATGCGCGCCATGGCGACGATCTGGTCGATCACTACACCTATGTCATCGCCGGCGACGGCTGCCTGATGGAAGGCATTTCGCACGAAGCCATCGACATGGCCGGGCATCTGAAACTCGGCAAGCTGGTCGTGCTGTGGGACGACAACCATATTTCCATCGACGGCTCGACCGATCTCTCGACCTCGACCGACCAGTTGCGCCGGTTCGAGGCGGCGGGCTGGAACGTGGCGCGCGTCGACGGCCATAATGAAGGCGATATTTCCGAAGCCATCGCCCGGGCGCGGACGCACGGCGACAAGCCCTGGCTGATCGCCTGCCGCACCACCATCGGTTTCGGCGCCCCGACCCGCGCCGGCACTTCCAAGGCCCATGGCGAGGCGCTCGGACCGGAAGAGATTGCCGGCGCCCGTGAAAAACTCGGCTGGCCTTACCCGCCCTTCGTCGTGCCGCAGCCGATCCTCAGCGAATGGCGCAAGGTTTCCGCGCGGGGCGCGCAAGCCCATGCCCAGTGGAAAACCCGGCTCGCCGCCTCGTCCAAAGGCCCGTCATTCAAGGACCAGGTCTTCGGCGACGCGTCGAAGGAAATCGACGCGGCCCTGACCGAGCTGAAGGCGAAGCAATTCGTCGAAAAGCCGAAGATCGCCACCCGAAAAGCTTCTGAAATCGCCCTGACCGCGATCAACGGCGCTTGCGACGTGACTGTCGGCGGCTCGGCGGACCTCACCCATTCCAATCTGACCATCACCAAGGGGATGGAGCCCGTGCGGCCCGGCGCCTATGGCGGCCGCTACATCCATTACGGCGTCCGCGAACATATCATGGGCGCGGCGATGAACGGCATCGCCCTGCACGGCGGCTTCATTCCCTACGGCGGCACTTTCCTGGTGTTCTCCGACTATGCGCGCGGCGCCATCCGGCTTTCCGCCTTGATGGGCCAGCGGGTCATTTATGTGCTGACCCACGATTCCATCGGGCTCGGCGAGGACGGTCCGACCCATCAGCCGGTCGAACATCTGGCGGCGTTGTGGTGATGCCGAACTTGCTGGTGTTCCGTCCCGCCGACGCGATCGAGACGACGGAATGCTGGCAGGCGGCGCTGGCTGCAACCTCGGCGCCCTCGGTCCTCGCCTTGAGCCGCCAAGCGCTTCCCGCCTTGCGGGTAAATGCCGGCGACGAAAATCTCTCGGCCAAGGGCGCCTATGTCTTGCGCGAGGCGGAAGGCGAACGGGACGTGACCCTGCTCGCCACCGGCTCGGAAGTCGAACTCACCGTCGCCGCCGCCGAAATGCTGGCGCGGGAAGGCGTCAAGGCCGCCGTGGTGTCGATGCCCTGCTGGGAATTGTTCGAGCGCCAGAACGACGATTATCGCCGCTCTGTGCTGGGTTCGGCGCCCCGCGTGGCTGTCGAGGCCGCCTTGCGCTTCGGCTGGGATCGCTGGATCGGCGACAACGGCGCCTTCGTCGGCATGCATGGCTTCGGCGCCTCCGCTCCGGCGGGCGACCTTTACAAGCATTTTGGCGTCACGACCGACGCCGTCGTCGCCCAAGCCAAAAAAATGATCGCAAAAAACTGATCAAGTGAGGAGACGCCAATGGCCCGGATCACGCTTCGACAATTGCTCGACCATGCCGCCGAACGCAGCTACGGCGTTCCTGCCTTCAACGTCAACAATATGGAGCAGGCGCTCGCCATCATGGAGGCCGCGCGCGCCGTCAACGCGCCGGTCATCATCCAGGCCAGCCGCGGCGCCCGCGCCTATGCCGGCGACATCATGTTCGCCAAAATGATGGAGGCCCTGGAACTGATGTATCCGGAAATTCCGCTCTGTATCCATCAGGACCATGGCGAGCGCGTCGCGACCTGCCTGTCCGCGATCCAGAACGGCTTCACCTCGGTGATGATGGACGGCTCGCTCAAGGAAGACGGCAAGACCCCGGCGGATTACGGCTATAACGCCGCCATCACCTCCGAAGTGACGCGGCTCGCCCATATGGTCGGCGCCTCGGTCGAAGGCGAGCTGGGCTGCCTCGGTTCGCTGGAAACCGGCCACGGCGAGGCCGAAGACGGCCATGGTTTCGAGGGCAGGCTCGACCGCTCCAGCCTGCTGACAGACCCCGACGAGGCGCAGCGCTTCGTCATGGCGACCAAAGTGGACGCCCTGGCGGTCGCCATCGGCACTTCGCACGGCGCCTACAAATTCACCCGCAAGCCGACCAGCGACGTACTGGCGATGGACGTGATCGAGAAGATCCACGCCAGGTTGCCGAACACCCATATCGTCATGCACGGCTCTTCCTCGGTGCCAGAAGAATACCGCAACCTGTTCAACGAAAACGGCGGCGAAATGCGCGAGACCTATGGCGTGCCGGTCGAGGAGATCGTGCGCGGCATCCGGCATGGCGTGCGGAAAATCAACATCGACACCGACCTGCGGCTCGCGGCCGTCGCGGAATTCCGCCGCGTCGCCAACAAGCACAAGTCGGAATTCGATCCGCGCAAGTTCCTGAAGCCGGCGATGGACGCGATGGGCAAGGTCTGCCGCGAACGGTTCGAGGCCTTCGGCTGCGCCGGTCAGGCGGCGCTCATCAAGGTCAAGCCGATGAGCGAGATGGCTCGGGCTTACGCCAGCGGCGCGCTCGATCCGGCGATCGAGGTTCAGTCGGCGGCTTGAGCCGCCGATTATTGCCGACCTCGTGAGAGCAATGCGTCCTCGAGACGCCACGGGGACGCTTGTCTCCACTTCGCAAACCGCCGTTCCATGAGGATGGCGTCAAAAAGGAAGACGAAAATGGACCAGTCAGATCGTTACGCCAATCTCAAGCTCAAGGAAGCCGACCTGATCGCGGGCGGCAAGCATGTCCTCTGCGCCTATATCATGAAGCCCAAGCCGGGGTTTGGAACCTATCTCCAGGCGGCCGCGCATTTTGCGGCCGAATCCTCGACCGGCACCAATGTCGAAGTCTCCACCACCGACGATTTCACGCGAGGAGTCGACGCCCTTGTCTATGAAATCGATGAAACCCGGGAGATCACGAAGATCGCCTATCCGGTCGCCTTGTTCGACCGCAACATCATCGATGGCCGCGCGATGATCGCCTCCTTCCTGACGCTGACCATCGGCAACAACCAGGGCATGGGCGACATTGAATATGGCAAGATGCACGATTTTTACGTGCCGCCGGCCTATCTGAAGCTGTTCGACGGTCCATCGACCACAATCAAGGATCTGTGGCGCGTGCTCGGCCGCCCTGTGGTGGACGGCGGCTTCATCGTCGGCACCATCATCAAGCCGAAGCTCGGCCTGCGCCCGAAACCCTTCGCCGACGCTTGCTACGATTTCTGGATGGGCGGCGACTTCATCAAGAACGACGAGCCACAGGGCAACCAGACTTTCGCGCCGTTCAAGGAAACGGTCCGCCTGGTCAATGACGCCATGGCCCGAGCCCAGGACAAGACCGGCCAAGCCAAGCTGTTCTCGTTCAACATCACCGCCGACGACCATTACGAAATGGTGGCGCGCGGCGAATATATCCTCGAAACCTTCGGGCCCAACGCCGACCATGTCGCCTTCCTGGTCGACGGCTATGTCGCGGGCCCGGCGGCGGTCACCACCGCGCGCCGCCGTTTCCCCAAGCAATATCTGCACTATCATCGCGCTGGCCACGGCGCCGTAACCTCGCCGCAGTCGAAGCGCGGCTATAGCGCCTTCGTCCTGTCGAAAATGGCGCGGCTGCAGGGCGCTTCGGGCATCCACACCGGCACGATGGGGTTCGGCAAGATGGAAGGCGAAGCCGCCGACAAGGCCATGGCCTATATGATCACCGACGATAGCGCCAGCGGCCCGTTCTATCATCAGGAATGGCTGGGCATGAACCCTACCACCCCGATCATTTCGGGCGGCATGAACGCCCTGCGCATGCCGGGCTTCTTCACCAACCTCGGCCATTCCAACCTGATCATGACCGCTGGCGGCGGCGCCTTCGGCCATATCGACGGCGGCGCGGCGGGCGCCCTGTCGCTGCGTCAGGCCGAACAATGCTGGAAGGCCGACGCCGATCCGGTGGAATTCGCCAGGGACCACCGCGAATTTGCCCGCGCCTTCGAGAGTTTTCCCCATGACGCCGACCAGCTCTTCCCGGGTTGGCGCGGCAAGCTCGGCCAGGCCGCTGCGTAAAGGCAAGAGAACGGCCGCCGCCCTTTAGCCGTCATTGCGAGGAGCAAAGCGACGAAGCAATCCAGAAGCCACGAACCGAGTCTGGATTGCTTCGCTCCGCTCGCAATGACGGACGGAGACAACGGCGCCAACAGTCATCAAAGGACCAGCCCGATGAAACCCTTCGACCGCTCCATCAAGATCGCGCCCTCGATCCTTTCCGCCGATTTCGCCAATTTCGGCGCCGAATGCCGCGCCATCGAGGCGCAGGGCGCGGATTGGGTCCATGTCGACGTGATGGACGGCCATTTCGTGCCCAACATCACCTTCGGCCCCGCCACCTGCGCCGCGATCCGCAAGCACATCAGGGGCGTGATGGACGTTCACCTGATGATCGCGCCCGCCGATCCTTATATCGAGGCTTTCGTGAAGTCCGGCGCCGACATCGTCACAGTCCACGCCGAGGCTGGCGCGCATCTCGACCGCTCGCTGCAACTGGTGCGCTCGTTCGGCGCCAAGGCCGGCGTCTCGCTCAATCCCTCGACCCCGGCGAGCGCGCTCGAATTCGTGCTCAACCGCATCGATCTCGTGCTGGTCATGACGGTCAATCCAGGCTTTGGCGGCCAAAGCTTCATCGACAGCCAGATCGAGAAGGTGGGGCAGTTGCGCGCCATGATCGGCGACCGACCGATTCATATCGAAATCGACGGCGGGATCACCCCGGAAACTGCGCCGCTGGTCGCCGCCGTTGGCGCCGACGTCCTGGTCGCCGGTTCGGCCGTGTTCAAGGGCGGTTCGGTCGAAACGCCGGAAGTCTATGGCCGCAACATCGCCGCCATCCGCGCTGCGGCGGAAGCGGCGCGGCAGAAATTCGCCGCGTGATTGCTTTCGACGTCAGCTGTCGTCGAAATCCGGGCCGCCGCGCAGCACGACATAGATCGCGGGAATGACCAGAACGGTCAGCGCGGTCGACGAGGCGAGGCCGAACAGCAGCGAAATCGCCAGACCCTGAAAGATCGGATCGGACAGGATCACCGCCGCGCCGATCATCGCCGCCAAGGCCGTGAGCAGGATCGGCTTGAAGCGGATCGACCCGGCTTCGATCAGCACTTCGCGCAAACCCTTGGCGCGGTCCGAATGGCGCACGAAATCGACCAGCAGGATCGAATTGCGCACGATGATGCCGGCCAGCGCGATAAAGCCGATCATCGACGTCGCGGTGAAGGCGGCATGAAACAGCCAATGGCCAAACATGATGCCGATGAAGGTCAGCGGGATCGGCGTCAGGATCACCAGAGGCAGCTTGAACGATTTGAACTGCGCCACGACCAGAATGTAGATCCCGACCAGCGCCGCTCCAAAAGCCGCGCCCATGTCGCGGAACGTCACCCAGGTCACTTCCCATTCGCCGTCCCACAAGAGCGAGACTTTCGACTCGTCGAGCGGTTGGCCGTGCAGCAGGACCTGCGGTTTGGGCGCGTCCGCGGTCCATTCCATCTTCTCCAGAGCCGCGTCCACCGCCATCTGGCCATAGAGCGGGGCCTCGAAGGCGCCCGCGAGTTCCGCCTGCACCATTTCCGCCGCGCGTCCGTTGTGGCGGAAGATCGGGAAGGAGGAAAGCTCGTCCGAGACATGGACGACATCGCCGAGCTCGACAATGGTGCGATTGCCCGGCAGGCTGTTGGCGGGGACCGGCGTGGTCAGGATCGGCTCGTTGAGCAGGCGCTGGTTTTTCGCCAAAGCGAGGCGGATCGGCAGGGGCTGGCGCCCGCCGCCGCGATGCGAATAGCCGACCACGTCCTGGCCATAGAGCCGTCGCAAGGTGTCGAACACGTCGCTTTGCTGCACGCCGAAGAAATCGAGCGAATCCTGGTCGATCTCGATGCGCTTGCGCGGCGCCTGCACGCCATAGGAATCGTCGATGTCGACGATGAAGGGCGCGCTTTCGAAAGCCTTGCGCACGCGCGCCGCGACGGCGCGGCGGGTCGCCGCGTCGGGTCCGTAGATTTCCGCCAGCAAGGTTGAGAGAACCGGCGGGCCTGGCGGCGGCTCGACCACTTTGAGCGAAGCGCGCGCCGGCGCGTCGATCCCTTCGAGGCGCTTGCGGATTTCCAGCGCGATTTCGTGGCTGGTTCGGCTGCGGTCGTTCTTGTTGGCGAGATTGATTTGCACGTCGCCCATTTCCGGAGCGTTGCGCATGTAATAGTGACGCACCAGACCGTTGAAATTGAACGGCGCCGCCGTGCCGGCATAGGTCTGGAAGCTGACGATTTCGGGAATGTCCTTGATCCGCTCCACCGCGTCGCGCAACACGCGGTCAGTGGTCTCGACCGAAGAGCCTCGCGGCAGATCGGCGACGATCGCCAGTTCCGCCTTGTTGTCGAAGGGCAGCAGTTTGACCGTCACCAGCTTGAAGGCGAACAGGCTGAGGGAGGCCAGAGTGGCGATTCCCACCGCGATCAGGAAGCGCCAGGCCGAGCGTCTG
Organism: Rhodoblastus sp.; assembly: GCF_052145335.1. Taxonomy (GTDB): domain Bacteria; phylum Pseudomonadota; class Alphaproteobacteria; order Rhizobiales; family Beijerinckiaceae; genus Rhodoblastus. The sequence goes on along the minus strand of NZ_JBKQOU010000074.1, from coordinate 6,247 downwards.
GTCCGCAAAACCGGCGCCGCGGCGATGCGATAAAGGCCACCGAGCTTGCCGCCTTCTCGGCCGTCCGCGTGATGCAAGGGCGCCTTGCCGGCGATTTTCACCATCAGCCAAGGCGTCAGGATCACCGCGACGAAAAAGGAGAACACCATCGCGGCCGAGGCGACGGACGGAATCGGGCTCATGTAGGGACCCATCAACCCCGACACGAACAACATCGGCAACAGCGCCGCCACCACGGTCAAGGTGGCGACAATGGTCGGATTGCCTACCTCGGCCACGCCGTCGATCGCCGCTTTTACGCGCGTGCGTCCGTCACGCATCGCCCAATGGCGGGCGATATTCTCGATCACCACGATGGCGTCGTCGACCAATATGCCGATGGAGAAGATCAGCGCGAACAGGCTGACGCGGTTGAGCGTATAGCCCATGATCCTCGCCGCGAACAAGGTGAGCAGGATGGTGGCGGGAATGACGATGGCGACGACGATCGCCTCGCGCCAGCCGATGGCGAAAGCGACCAGCAGCACGATCGAGACCGTCGCCAGTCCGAGGTGGAACAATAGTTCGTTGGCCTTTTCATTGGCCGTCTCACCGTAATTGCGCGTCACCTGCACGTCGATGTCGGCGGGAACGATGCCATTCTTCAACGTCGCCAGTTGCGCGACGATATGTTCGGAAATGACCACGGCATTGGCGCCGGCGCGCTTGGCGATCGCAACCGACACCGCCGGCGCTGCGGCCAGGGCGCCGTCCGTCCCCTTGGCCAGATGCGCGACGCGGGATTCATTGGGCTCTTCAACCAGGACGACTTTGGCGACATCGCGCAGATAGACCGGGCGATTGTCGCGCGTGGTCAAAAGCAGATTGTCGATTTCCGGCAGGGTCTGCAGGGTGCGGCCGGCGATCGACTGGATTTGCAGGCCGCCGTCGCGGATCAGCCCCGCCTGAAAGGCGGTGTTGGCGCCCTGCACCTTGGCGGCGAGTTGCTGCAGTGTCACTCCATAGCGCGCCATGGCTTCCGGGTCTGGCTCGATGCGGATTTCGTCAGGCTGGTCGCCGACCAGATAGGTCAGGCCGACATCCTGCAATTTGGCGAGTTCCGTGCGCAATTCATGCGCCACGGCGGTCAGCTTGTCGGCGCTCCAGCGCGAGGCGGCCTCTGGCTTGGGCGTCAGTGTCAGGACAACGATGGCCACGTCGTCGATGCCGCGGCCGACGATCAGCGGCTCGGGAATGCCGGCGGGAATTTTGTCGAGATTGGCGCGGACCTTGTCATGGACGCGCAGGATCGCCGCATCGGTGGACGTGCCGACAAGGAAACGTACGGTGACCACGGTCTGGTCGTCGTAGGTTTTGGAATAGACATGCTCGACGTCGTTGATGCCCTTGACGATGGCTTCAAGCGGCTCGGTGACGAGCTTGACCGCGTCTTCGGCCTTCAACCCGTTGGCCGACGCGATAATGTCGACCATGGGCACAGCGATCTGCGGCTCTTCCTCGCGCGGCAGGGTCACGAGCGCGATCAGGCCCAGCGCCAGCGCGGCGATGAGCAGAAGCGGGGTCAGCGGTGAATTGATGAAGGCGCGCGTGAGGAACCCGGCGACGCCGAGGCTTTTGACTTTTTCGTCATTCATGGGACCAGCACCTTGTCGCCGTCCCGAAGGCCGCTCAGGACCTCAACCTTGTCACGCTCCGCGGAATCGGCGAAAACCACGGCCACGTCGAGATCGCCTTCCGGCCGCACGACGCGCACGTAATCGACGCCGGCGCGCGTCGTCACTGCGGCGCGTGGAACCAAGAGGACGTCGCGCCGGCCGACGGGCGCGAAAATCTGCACCCGTTCGCCAATGAAATAATCGCCGAGACTATCCATTTCGGCGTCGGCGATGACGCGGCCATTGTCGATTTCCGGATAGATCTTGACGATGCGGCCCTTGTGCTGGGCGTCGCCGGACGCGCCGCCAAGGTCGAGGCCGCGCGGCGCGAGCGCCACCGGCGCTCCCAATTGCAGCAAGGCGGCGTGGCGCTCCGGAAGGCTGAGCCGCAAATAAAGCGTTCCGGCGGCGATGCGGGCTATGCTTTCGCCGGGCAGCACCACCGCGCCGGGAATGGCCGACATGGTCAGGACCTGGCCGTCCTTGGGCGACAGAACCGCGCCTTCGGACATCTGCTGCGAAACCAGCGCGCGCTGCGAGCGCATCGATTCCACCTGATGGGCGAGAACATCGACATTGGTCTTGGCCTGATCATAGGCCGCCTTGGTGGTGAAGCCGCGCGGAAGGAGATCGGCCGCGCGCTGGAAGGCGACATTGGCGTTGTCGAGCTGCGAGGACAGCGCACTGAGCTGGCCGTCGAGCGCCTGCGCCTGCAGCGCCAGTTTCTGGTCGGCCACCACCGCAATGACGTCGCCGGCCTTGACCTGTGCCCCCTCGTCGACCGAACGGCTGACGATGGTGCCGCCGATGCGCGTGCGGGCGGGCGCGACATCACGGCTCTCGACCTGGCCGAACATCGCCTTGATGTCGGGAACGCTCTGCCGGGCGACGATGAATTCCCCGGCCCCCGCCGCCGACGAGGCCAAGGCCGCAAGCAGCGCCGCTTGGCGAAGGACACGGCCAAGGCGGGAAAAACGGGTCGAATTGCGCATGGCTCGGCTCGAATGAGAGGTCGATGATTTACATATATTCGGATATATGCAAATTATGAGATATGGATGTCAAGCGTTTCAACCTGGCGGCCGAGGAAGCGAGCGAATTCATCAAATCGCTCGCCAATCCGGTGCGTCTGCGCATCCTCTGTGCCCTGACGGCGCAGGAATGTTCGGTGACCATGCTTGCCGAAGCCGCGGGGGCCCCGATGTCGACGATTTCCCGCCACCTCGCCTTGCTGCGCAAGGATCGCATCGTAAAGACTCGGCGCGAGAGCCAGACCATCTTCTATTCGCTCGCTGACGCCCATGTCGGCAAGCTGATCGGCTTTTTGGCGGAAACGTTTTGCCCTACCGCTGCCCCCGCCCGGAGGAGGAAAAAATTATGACGCTGACCCGGCCCCTGAAAAAAGGATTCAAGGACATGTTGGCCGAGGCCAACGCCGTTATCGAAGCGATTTCCGTTCATGCGGCGCTGGATTTGCTCGGCGACGCGAATGTGCTGTTCGTCGATGTGCGCGAGGCGCATGAATACGCTGCAGGCATGGTCCCCGGCTCGTTCCATGCGCCACGCGGCTTTCTCGAATTCCTCGCCGATCCTGAATGCCCCATGCACAAGCCGGAGCTCGCGCGGGCCACGAAAATCATTCTTTTTTGCGCCACGGGAGGACGCTCGACCCTGGCGGCCAAGACCCTGATCGATATGGGCTATTCCAACGTGTTCAATCTCCTTGGCGGCGTGGCCGCGTGGAAGGCCGCCAACGGCCCCCTGACAACCGCCAATCAGCAGGCCTAGCCCGCCTGGATGCCCGCTTGCGGCGCCTCTCCTGCTAGGCTGGCGGCAGAGCGTTTCGAAGACATTTCCGATCGTCTCTTATCGGTGGATTTAGCAGCCGTCTGGCTACAAGATAAGCGGAGGGCAATGACAAGAATGTCGGCGCCGATTGCAAGAGTTTCAACAAAGAAACCCTGATGAACGCGGTCGAGAAAAACATTCTTCGCGATCGACGCGCGCATAAATTGCGAGGCGATCTCGGTCTCGCCCAAGGAAAAGACCGTCCAGCATCGCAATGTCGCGACGGGCGAGGTGACGACCGAATCCTATGACAAACGGGTCACCCGCGACCTGGAAGCCCGGCTGCTGCAATACGCCAGGGAGCAGAAGCCGAGCCTGTGGATCAAGGCGCAACCGGCCTTCGTCGGCGCGCAGGGCAAGACGGTAATGGATCCGGACTTCGACATCGACGACGGCGGTTTGCCGCATGAGAAGCTCGTGATTCCTCGTTGAGCGGCAACGACGGCGGCAGGTAAATGTCCGCGGTGTTTCGGTCGGCTACCGAGCCGCTAATTTCCGCGCCAGAATCGCCTCGAGCTTTTTCAACAGTTCCGGATCCCAGGCGTCGCGCGCCGTCACCAGGGCGTAATCCAGCGCGCGGTCGGAGCCGATAGGACAGGGCTGGTGTTCGGCTGGGAAATCCGCCATCAGCCGCGCCAGCAGAAGCGAGGCTTTTTCCGCGTTGGAGCGCACCACCGACAAAATGTCGTGCACCTCGACCGCCGCCATGTCGTCGCGCCAGCAATCGTAATCGGTGACCATCGCCAGCGTCGCGTAGGACATTTCCGCCTCGCGCGCGAGCTTGGCTTCGGGCAGGCCGGTCATGCCGATGACGTGGCATCCGGCGGCCTTGTAGCCAAGCGATTCGGCGCGGGAGGAAAATTGCGGCCCCTCCATGCAGACATAGGTTCCGCCCTTGACGATATCGATTCCCTCGGCGTGGGCGGCGGCGACGATGCGCTGCTGCAGCAAGGGCGCGACCGGATGGGCCATCGAGACATGGGCGACGCAGCCATTGCCGAAAAACGAGGTTTCCCTCCCGAATGTGCGGTCGATGAACTGGTCCACTGCGACGAACAGGCCAGGCGGCAGCTCCTCGCGGAATGAACCGCAGGCCGAGACGGAAATGATGTCGGTGACGCCGGCGCGTTTCAGCGCGTCGATATTGGCGCGATAATTGATGCCGGAGGGGGAGAGCCGATGGCCGCGCCCGTGCCGGGGCAGGAACACCGCTTCCGTGCCGTTGATGCGGCCAAAACGCAATATATCGGAAGGCTCGCCCCAGGGCGTCGCCACCGCCTGTTCCTTGACGTCCTCAAGACCGGGCAGGTCATAGACGCCGGAACCGCCGATAATGCCGAGCAGCGCTTTGGTCATGAGAGAAGATTCCTCTTTAGCGTTTTCAAGCGAAGTGGATTCCGGTTCGCGTAAAGAACCGAGGGGCCGCCTTAGCCAATCCGTGTAACAACAAAAAACCCCGAGGTTTTTCTGATCCGGTGCAGTCGATCGGAAAAGTCTCGGACGGCAAATTGGCGCAAGCTGCGCGGCCGGGCAAGTTGTTTGCGAGCAAAAAAAACCGGACGCCGAAGCGTCCGGTCGAACCGCAAAGCGGGCTCAGTTTTTCCACGCGTCACGGAATGGGGAGGACACCCGCTCGCTTTGTGGAGTGACATCTTTATGCTGCAGTGCACTGTCAGCGACAATCTGTCGTTGCGCGGGGCTGGTATGCATTTTAGCATAGCTTGCCCGGATGAGGTCCGCTTGCCGCGCCGCGGGGAAGACGGCAGATTCCAGCTTTGAACCGGAGGCGAGGGGAAAATGGATGTCGTGGCGTTCGAAGATTTTATGCCGGGCGAAACCCGCGCCTATGGCGACTATATTTTCAGTGCGCCGGAAATGGTCGCTTTCGCTTCCCAATACGATCCGCAGCCTTTCCACCTCGAGGATGAGGCGGGGAAAAGAAGCATTTTGGGCGGTTTGACGGCTTCGGGTTGGCAAACCTGCTCGGCGCTGATGCGGATGAACGTCGATCACTGGCTGATGAAATCCACCTGCCTGGCGGGAATAGGCATCGAAGAGAACCGCTGGCTCGCGCCGGTGCGCCCTGGCGACCGGCTTTCCGCCGTAACGCAAACTCTGGAAAAGATCGAGCTTCGCTCGCGCCCGGATGCGGGAATCGTCAAATTTGGCACATCGCTGTGCAATCAGGACGGCGTCGAAGTCCTGCGGCAACAGAGCGCCACCCTGTTCGGGCGCCGCGAAAAACTGGCGCCCGGCGCCCCTATCTCCGCGGTGTCGAAAAAGCCGCCGTCGCCTGCGCTTCCGGAGCGCATCGACGATCCGCCGGCTGCCATGCCGGTCCATTACGCGCGCACGCGCGTTGGCGCCTATGCCGAACTGGGCGAGACCTTGTTCACGCCCGAGTTCATCCGCAGCTATGCGGAAAAATACGACCCGGCGCCGTTCCATCTCGATGAGGAGGCGGGCAGCGCGCATCTGCTCGGCGCCATGTCAGCGGCGGGCTTGCAGACAGCCTCGTGCTGGATGCATCATTTCGTCGAATTTCGCCGCAAGATCGAGGGCGCCGAGGTCGCCAGCCGCGCCTCGCCCGGGTTTTCCGGTCTTTTGTGGCGGCAGCCCGTGCTGGTCGGCGACCGCATCCGTTTTTCCACCCAGGTAGTGGCCAAGCGGCCGACCTCCAAACCCGGTCGCGGCCTGATCACCAGCCGCAATGGCGGCGTCAACCAGCGCGGCCAGACCGTGAT
>NZ_JBKQOU010000073.1:0-13319 GCF_052145335.1 Rhodoblastus sp. | reverse complement strand
AGGCCAGCGTATCGGTGCTCAAGGAGTTCCCGGACTTCAATTCCTCGCTCAACCCGGCCAAGGACGGGCTGATCGTCAAGAAATACTGGAACATCGGCTTTGCCTGCGACACCCCGGAAGGCTTGGTGGTGCCGGTGATCAAGGACGCCGACCAGAAGGGCATCATGCAGATTTCCAACGACCTGGCCGCGCTGTCGGCCAAGGCGCGCGACGGCAAGCTGAGCCCGGCCGAGATGTCGGGCGCGACTTTCACCATTTCCTCGCTCGGCGGCATTGGCGGCACCGGCTTCTCGCCGATCGTCAACGCCCCGGAAGTCGCCATTCTCGGCGTGGTGCGCTCGAAAATGGCCCCGGTGTGGAACGGCAAGGAATTCATCCCGCGCCTGATGCTGCCCCTCTCGCTGTCCTATGACCATCGCGTCGTCGACGGCGCGGCGGCGGCGCGCTTTGCGCGCGCCTTGGCGATGGTTCTTGAAGACATTCGCCGGCTGGCGCTGTGAGATCGGGGGATAAAATGGCTCAGGAAATCAAGGTTCCCGATATCGGCGATTTCAAGAATGTGCCGGTGATCGAAGTGATGGTGAAACCCGGCGACACGGTCAAGGCGGAAGACCCGTTGATCGCGCTCGAATCCGACAAGGCGACGATGGAAGTGCCAGCGCCGATGGCCGGCGTCGTCGCGGAAGTGAAGGTGAAGGTAGGCGACAAGGTCAGCGAAGGCACGCTGATCCTGACGCTGGAAGGCGCGGCGGCGGCCCAGGCCGCAGCTCCCGATGCGGCCATGCCTGCCGCCGCGCCCTCCCCGGCCCCCGCCGCCAGCGATTTTCACGCGGAAGTTCTGGTGCTCGGCGCGGGTCCGGGCGGCTATAGCGCCGCCTTCCGCGCCGCCGACCTTGGCGCCAAGGTGGTGCTGGTCGAGCGCTGGCCGGTGCTGGGCGGCGTCTGCCTCAATGTCGGCTGCATCCCGTCCAAGGCGCTGTTGCACGCCGCGAAAGTGATCGATGAGGCGCAGGACTTTTCCGCGCACGGCATTGTGTTTGAAAAGCCGAAGGTCGATCTCGACGCCTTGCGCGGCTGGAAGGAAAGCGTGGTCAAGCGTCTCACGGGCGGACTGGCGGGAATGGCCAAGCAGCGCAAGGTGACGGTGGTGACGGGCCTCGGCGCCTTCGCCTCGCCCAACACCCTGCAGGTGACGGCGGCGGACGGCGCCAAACAGACCGTCTCCTTCGACAAGGCGATCATCGCCGCCGGCTCCGAGGCGGTGGCCCTGCCGTTCATCCCCCATGACGATCCACGCGTCATCGACTCGACCGGCGCGCTCGAACTGGACGGCGTTCCCAAACGCCTGCTGGTGCTCGGCGGCGGCATCATCGGGCTGGAAATGGCCACGGTCTATCATTCGCTCGGCTCGAAAGTGACCGTAGTCGAACTGCTGGACCAGATCATCCCCGGCGCCGACAAGGACATCGTCACGCCCTTGGCCAAGCGGATCGAGAAGCGCTACGAAAAGATCATGCTCAAGACCAAGGTCGTCGCGGTCAAGGCCGAGGAAGCCGGCTTGCGGGTGACCTTTGAAGCCGCCGACGGGAAGCAAACCGACGACGTGTTCGACAAGCTGCTGGTGGCGATTGGCAGGAAGCCCAACGGCAAGCTGATCAACGCCGAAGCGGCGGGGGTAAATGTCGATGAGCGCGGTTTCATCGCCGTGGACAAGCAGCAACGCACAAATGTGCCGCACATCTTCGCCATCGGCGACGTCGTCGGCCAGCCCATGCTCGCCCACAAGGCCACGCATGAAGCCAAAGTCGCGGCGGAAGTCGCCTGCGGCCATAAATCGGCCTTCGACGCGAAAGTGATCCCGTCGGTCGCCTATACCGATCCGGAAGTCGCCTGGGTCGGCGTCACCGAGAACGAAGCCAAGGCCCAGGGCCTGAAATACGGCAAGGCCAGTTTTCCGTGGGCTGCTTCCGGGCGCGCGCTGTCGCTCGGCCGCGACGAGGGCGTGACCAAGTCGATCTTCGATGCGGAGACCAAGAAGCTGATAGGTTGCGGCATCGTCGGCCCCGGCGCCGGCGACCTGATCTCCGAGGCGGCGCTCGCCATCGAAATGGGCGCCGACGCCGAGGACATCGGCCTGACCATCCACCCCCATCCGACGCTGTCCGAAACTTTCGGACTCGCGGCGGAACTGTTCGAGGGAACGATCACGGATCTGATCGCGCCCAAGAAGAAATAGGAGACGATCCAAAGCTGTCATTGCGAGGCGCCACAGGGCGCGCGAAACGCGCCCGTTGTCTCGACGGACGCTCTGCGCAAAGCGCCGAGCTATGGCGACGCGGCAATCCGGAAGCCACAAGGTGGGTCTGGATTTCTTCGCTTCGCGTCGCAACGACGCGTTGCTAGTGGTCGAAACCTAACACTTGGTTCCCGCCAGATTGAGCGCAAAACGGCGGTAAGCGGACTGCATTCAACTGGCCGGCAATGGAAATGGCGGGAGGCTGATCCCATCCTCGCGCGCGTACGGGTCAGGGCGTCGGCGGAAACGGCTTTTGCACCGGCGCAAAGCTCTTCAATTGCGTGGACACATCGCCGCTAAGCTTGATGTCGTATGGATCCAAGGCGAGAATCTCCGATGAATTAGCGTCGAGCTTGCCGAAGTCCACCCAGAACACGGCCGGGCTATTGACGGGCATGACGTAGTAGATCTTGTGAGTCAGGTCGACCACCGTGCCCCACCGTGTAGGCCAGACATCTGTGGATCCGCTGCCGGAAGTATCGACCGCCCCAAATGGGACGGCGACGTTGCGGGCAATCGCGGCAAGATGACTCACCGCCTGATAGGCGTCCGCCGGCTTCGGCAACGTCTTGAGGTAGGATGCGGCGCGGACGAAGCGGCTCGCAGGGTCTACGTCGCCCGGCATCGAGAGATCGCCGCCGAATAGTTTGTAGCGCTTCAGATTGGCGAGTTGCTCGTCCAGCGTTGGCTCGTTGTCATCACGGTGACGTCCTTGCCGTGATGAATGACCAACTTGCCCTTGATGAACTCAAGAACCGCACTGTCGCCAGAGGCATCCTCGAGGGCGAGGTGTAGCGGCCATTCGCGCCCAAGCGCCGTGCTCGAAACGATCCGAACAGCCTTGAGTCCTTCCAGAGCCTCGGCCACGGTGGCGTAGTTGTCCAGGCCATACTGCGCCCACATGAAGTTTGAAAGAGCAGGCCGCTCATCGGCATGCTCGAACTCGGTGTCATGCAAATAGAGGAGATGCGCGCTGAGCCCGGCCTCGTTCATACCGTCGTCGGCGCCGGCGTCGAAGGCGGTCAACACAACACTCGCAAACTTCGAAGTCCACTGGGCCGCGTTGCCCCCGCCAACTCCTTGCCGCGTGACGCCACGTGGCAGATAGACGAGACGCGGTTTTTCATCGACATAAAGATCCCAAGTTCGCACGGCGACGACGGCTTGATCGTTGGTGTTCCAAAGGACGCGACTGCACGCGTTCGCCGGAGATCCGAACTGGAGGCATGCCGCGGCGGCGGCGGCCAAACCGGCGGCCATGGAAATGTGGATTGCCCTCATGTTTGCTTCTCTCAGTGTCGGGATTCCGCGAAATATTCTGCTTTTTACGGAGACGTAACGTAACGGACAACGACCGTTTCAAGACGGCGAACGGTCGGTCGATGGCGCGGGTCGGAGTCCCCTTGCCGGCGATGTGACATGACCGCGAGGGATTTCGAGAAGGTCTTTTCAGAGCCGAATCCCGTCATCGCAATAGGGCTTTTGACCACTAAACCTCGACTTTATTCCGGAAAGAAATGATCCGAGGCGCTGGCCTTGGTCACTTTGGCTGCGCCCGGGTCGTCCTGGGCGGTGAAGGTGACCGGGACCGCCTTGGCCGGAACCGTGCCTGGCGGCGCGCTGACCAGAACCCGCAATTCCAGCGTCTGGTCGGGGCCGACCGTCACCGACGAGCCCGTTCCCTCGCCGACGATATCCAGTTTCAGACCCGGCGCGCCGTCCACCGACAGGTCGATCTTGCGGTCGTTCGGCTGTTTGTTGAGCAGGCGCACCGTATAGCCGTTGCGCACGCCGCCGTCGGCCGTCGTCACGGCGAGCGGATTGCGGTCGTGCAGCACATTGACGCCGAGATTGGAGCGGGTCGTCAACTGGTACAGCATCACCGAGCCGACCAGCGCTATCATCGCCGGATAGATCAGGGTGCGCGGCCGGATCGGCCGGTAGACCGGCGCCAGCCCGTTGGCGCGGCGCTCCACGTTGATGTCGTTGTCGTAATAAATGAGGTGCGGCGGCCGCCCGATTTCCTTCATCACATTATCGCAAGCGTCGATGCATAGGCCGCACTGGATGCAGCCAAGCTGCGAGCCCTTGCGAATATCGACGCCGGTCGGACAGACGGCGATACATTGCTGGCAATCGATGCAGTCCCCGACCTTCTCGCCCTTGTCGCGGGCGTGCGCGGCCTTTTTCACCGACATGCGCGGCTCGCCGCGATCGCGCTCATAGGCGACGTTCAAAGCCCATTCGTCGGTCATCGCCGCCTGGATGCGCGGCCAGGGGCAAATGTAGATGCAGGTCTGCTCCCGAAGATGGCCAGCGAAAACATAGGTGGTGAAGGTGAGAATGGCGATCCAGGTATAGGCGATGGCCGGCGCCTTGAAGGTCAATAATTGCCAAACCAGCGTCGGCGCGTCGTTGAAGTAGAGCACCCAGGCGCCGCCGGTCCACCAGGCGATCATCAGCCAGAGGAAATGCTTGGTCGCGACTTCGCGTATGTGGGGTAGCGTCCAGCCTTTCTTGTCCTTCATGATGCGGTCGCGGCGGTCGCCCTCGACCCAGCGCTCGACGGCATAAAAAAGGTCGGTCCACACCGTCTGCCAGCACAGATAGCCGCACCAGATGCGTCCGGCCACCGCATTCATCAGGAACAGCGTCATGGCGGCGAGGATCAAAAGGCCGGTGAAGTAATAGACTTCCTGCGGCCATAACTCGATGAAAAAGAAATAGAAGCGGCGGTGCGGCATGTCGATCAGCACCGCCTGGTTCGGCAGGTTCGGGCCGCGATCCCAGCGCACGAAGGGCAGAAGATAATAAACGCCGAGGGTGAAGACCAGCAGCGCCCATTTGATGCTGCGGAACGTGCCGTGCGTCGCCTGCGGATAGACCTTTTTCCGCCCGGCGTAGAGCGGGCCGGTAATGATGGTTTCGTCGTTCATCGATACATCCTGAACGCTGCTGGAAAGGCGGGGATCTCAAAAATGTTTACGCCGGCGCTGCGCGGTCGCATTGATCCAGGACACGACGGATAAATATTCGAATGTCACAAAGTGTGTTCGGTCGCCCGCGCCGGATAGCCGGCCTCGGCAATGGCCTTGGCCACGCCGGCGGGATCGGCGACGGCGGGCGTCACCGTGACGGCGCCGGTCGTCAGATCGACATCGACCTCCGATTGCGGAGCCAAACGCTTGATCGCCTTGGTCACCCGCGTGGCGCAATGGTCGCAGCTCATGTTTTCGACCGCAAAAATTGTTTTCTTGCCCTCTGCCATTGCACTGATTCCTCAACGATTTTTATCGCATCGCACAAAGTTTCAGCAGAACATATCAGGAAAGTTATGCTGCAAAGCCCTGTGGATAACTGTGGATAAGCCCTCGACTGTGATATTTATATGCCAGTTTTATGAACGTAATAAAAACGTCATGTCCATTGTCATATTGCGCCGCAAACGCACATCCACCAGTTTCGCCGGAAATTTTCCCCACCCTGCCTTCAGGCGGCGCCACCGGCAAAATGACGCAGTCTGAGCGCATTGGCCAGCACGAACAGGCTCGAACAGGCCATCGCCGCCGCCGCGAAGGAAGGTGTCAGCAGAATGCCGCTTGAGGGATAAAGCGCGCCCATGGCCACAGGGACCAGCACGACATTATAGCCGAAGGCCCAGAACAGGTTCTGCCTGATATTGCGCAAGGTGGCGCGCGAAAGGGCGAAGGCCGTGGCGACTTTTCCCAGGTCCGACGACATCAGCACGACCTGCGCGCTGTCGAGGGCGATGTCGGTCCCTGCCCCCATGGCGATGCCGACGTCGGCGGCGGCGAGCGCCGGCGCGTCATTGACGCCGTCGCCGACAAAGGCGACCGGGCCGTCTTTCGCCAATTCGCGCAGCACCGCGACCTTGCCCTCCGGCCGCCGGTCGGCAAAAACCTCGTCGACCCCGATTGTTTTCGCCACCGCCCGCGCGGTGGCTTCGCGGTCGCCGGTGATGACCGCTGTTTTCAGGCCGAGCGCGCGCAGTCCGGCGACCGCCGCCGACGCCTCGGGCCGCGGCGGATCGGACACGACGCAAAGACCGGCGGCCTGACCATCGACGCTGACGAAAAAGCAGGAAGCGCCCTGCCCGGCCAATTCCTCGGCCTGTTTTTCGAAATGTTTCACATCGGCGCCGAGCTTCGCCAAAAATTCCGCCGAGCCGACGCCGACGTTTTGACCTTCAACCTCGCCGGAGACGCCAAGCCCCGGACGATAGGCGAATTTCTCCACCCCCGGCAGCACGAGACCGCGTGAATTTGCCGCCGCCGCCAGGGCGCGGCCGAGCGGATGTTCCGATTTCGCCTCGACCGCCGCCGCGAGCGCGAGCAGCCGGGATTCCTGGAAATCGTCAGCGGCGATCACGCGGGTCAGCGCCGGCTTGCCGAGGGTTAGCGTGCCGGTCTTGTCGAAAGCCACGGTTTTCACGCCGCACAGGGTCTGCAGGGCGTCGCCCTGGCGGAAGATCACGCCCAGTTCCGCCGCGCGGCCGGTTCCGGTCATCAGGGCGGCGGGCGTGGCGAGGCCCATGGCGCAGGGACAGGCAATGATCAGCACATTGACCGCGCCGACCAAAGCCAGGGCCAGCGCCGGTTGCGGCCCGAGCCAAAGCCATAGCGCGAAAGTCGCCAGCGACAGGAGCAGAACCGCCGGCACAAAGCGCTCCGTCACCTTGTCGGCAAGCGCCTGAATCGGCAAACGCGCGCCCTGCGCAGTCTCGACCATCTTGACGATTCCCGCCAGAACCGTGTCGCCGCCGACTTTTTCCGCCCTGAACGCAAAAGCCCCGGCGAGATTGAGGCTGCCCCCGACAACTGTGGCGCCGGGCTGTTTGGCGACGGGCAGCGATTCGCCAGTGATCAAGCTTTCATCGACATGGCTGGCGCCCTCGACGACCGCGCCGTCGACCGGGATTTTCTCGCCCGGCCGCACCTCGATCACATCGCCGATCCTTAACTCCTCGACCGGCAGGTCGAGACTTTCGCCGTCGCGTCTCACATGGGCGATTTTCGGCTGAAGCCGCGCCAGCTTTCCGATCGCGTCGGCGGCGCGGCCCTTGGCGCGAGCCTCCAGCCAGCGCCCGAGCAGGATGAAGGCGACAATGGTCGCCGCGGATTCGAAATAGGAATGGCGCGTCCCCACCGGCAGGACATCGGGCGCGAAAGTCGCCATCAGCGAGTAAAGATAGGCCGCGCCGGCGCCCAGCGCGACGAGGGCGTTCATGTCCGGCGCGCCGCGTTTCAGCGAGGCGAAGCCCAGGGTGAAAAAGCGCCGCCCCGGCCCGAACAGAATCAGCGTCGTCAGCAAGGCCGAGACGACCATGGGCGTCTGGTGGCCGACCGTGTGGTGGAGAAAAGCGGCGAAGGCCGGCGACATGTGGCCGCCCATTTCAAGAACGACCACCGGCGCGGCAAGGATGGCGGCGAGAATGAATTTGCGGCGTTGGGCCGCCGTTTCCGTCGCTCGAACCTCAAAAGGGTCCGGCGCGTGGGCGCCGAGCGGGCGCGGCTCGTAGCCGGCGCGGCGGATGGCTTCGGCCAGGGCGGGATAATCGACGGCGCCGTCGAGAACCTCGACAAAGGCGCGCTCAGCCGCGAGATTGGCCCGGACCTCGATGACGCCGCGCAGGCTTTTCAGCGCCTTCTCCACATGGGCGACGCAGGCGCCGCAGGTCATGCCGCCGACGCCGATTTCGAAATGCGCGAGGCGCGGCTGGTAGCCCTCCTCCTTCACCCGCGCCGCGAGGTCGGCCAGATCGGCCTGCGGCGTCAGGACAAGGTCGGCGCGCTCAGTGGCCAGATTTACGCGGGCGTCGAGCACGCCGGGGGCGGCTTTGAGCGCCTTTTCGACATGGGCGACGCAGGCGGCGCAGGTCATGCCGCCGATGCGCATCGCGCTGGCCTCGCCGGCCGGCGCCTCGGCGCGATCCAATTTGGCTTCCAGGGTCATTGGTCCGGATAGTGGTACTTTTTAGGGCCGCATTCAACCATCGTCATGGCGTGGCGCACTCCTTAGCCGGCGGGCTCGGCGATGGTTTCGCGCCTCTGTGTTTGGCTGACAAATCAAGATCGGCAAGTCGCCTCCGGAACCAAAGCTTCGCTTTTAGCGTTCGGCTGGATTGGCTCCGGGGAGACGTGGGGCATGATCGATCCAACAGACGGGGCTAACCCTGAAAAACGAAACATTGTCGATGACGCCTTGCAGGGGTCAGCGCAAGTAAACGGGTCGCCAGCGGCTGTTGACCTGCCGATTCTAAGGGCCGCTTATTCGGACCGAACGGCTGCATTGATGGCGCGTCTTGCCGAATTCGCCTATGACGATGAAACAGCACAGGAAGGCGCCAGCAATGCTCCGGCTGCAATTTCCCAGTACGGTTTTCGACAAATAACATGGTTTCACAATGGATATACGGACGGCTGGGCCTATATCGCCGAAGGGGACGAAATGATCGTTCTGGCATTTCGAGGGACTCAATCAAAGAAAAACTGGGACACAAATTTCCACGCTCTTCTCGTACATCCTGACCATACAGATCCCGCCTTGAGGGTTCATTCCGGGTTTTACAGGGCGTTTTCCCTTTTATCCAAAGGCCAAAAAATATCGGAGCTTGGCGTCACAGAAAACATAACCGAAGGTATTTCCAGCTATCTCCATCGTATTATTTCCACGACCGCTCAAGGAAAGCCGATATATATAACCGGACATTCTCTTGGAGGAGCGCTCGCGCAAATTGCCGCCGCTGTATACGGCACAGATCAATTCGCAGCCTGCTATACGTTCGGTTCGCCACGCGTGGGTAACACCTATTTCGATTTGTGGGTAAAAACGCCTAGCTATCGCGTGCTAAACAACGCGGATATCGTTCCCCAGGTTCCGCTTCCCATTATCTACAGGCATTCTGGCGATCCAAGATACCTACCGGCCACAGTGCTCAATGAGCCCTTCCGATTCTCTCCGAATATCTTTCAGCGGGCCGCTCAATTGATTTCTGGAATATTCAAGCTATTGACGCCGCCCCATTCTATTCTTGGCATAGCAGACCACAATATAGGCCAATATGTCCGCAAGCTGGCCCGTGTCGCCGAGACAAGGACCCAGAATAGAATATTCGATCCATCGGCATGATCTGCAAAGTCGAATACCAGACGAAACCTCAATAATCCGCTTTGGCGACCGGCTGCGCGTAAAAAGTGTTGAGAAGGGAGAAACGCGGCTTTGCATTGTCGAGGGCGATGGCGTCGCGCCCGTGCCAGCTGGTCCGCAACAGATTGTAACGCGGATGGATGACGACGAAGGCCAGGCCGCTGTTGGGCAGGAAGGGCATGGTCTTGTCCTCGACAAGCCCATAGGATTTCCAGTGGAAAACGCCCATCGGCGAAATCTTGTAGAGCGTCGTGCCGAGATCGCGCTGGCTGTCGTCCTCCGGCATATAGATCAGCATGGTGAGGACTTTGCGCCGCGTGTCCGGATGCGGCTTGATCGCATAGCCGTCGAAATCGAGATAGGCCACGGGGCGCGGATACATCTTGACCGGCCAGCCCTCGTGGCTGCCCTTCTCCCTGAGGCGAAAACCCTCGTCCAGTCTTACGCGCAAGGCGGCCTCGATTTCCGGCGCCTGCAGCACATCGGACACGAGTTTCCACAAGGCTCGGCGCTCGTCGTCGCCGGCGTCGCAGGAGCCGTCGAACAAAGTGAACTGCCGCCGCGTATTGGCGCCGTTGAGCTGGACGTAATTGGCCGGCTCGGGACGTTTCGCCAGAAGCTCGGCATAAAAATCTTCCGGCCAGAAATGATCGAAGGCCATATGGGGATAGGGTTTCGAAAAAACCCGGGCCTTCATGATCGATTCGACCGCATGGGCCACGAGTCCATCGTAAGTCGCCATTCCCGCCCTCCAAGTCCGCGAGGCGCCCCGCCAGAATGAGAGGGTTAGGACGACAACGGCCGGCGCGCAAGATTTTTGTCGCGCCGGCCTAGAGCCCGGCTCCGATTGAATCGGAGCGGGGCTCTAGTTTTTTGATTGGACGCGTTTTCTTCACGCGAACCGGAGTCCACTTCGCTTGAAAACGCTCCAGTGATGGCGGAAACCGTGTCAGTAAGCGTTTTCCGTAACAGTAACCGGCTGTGCATAATAGGCGTTGAGGATGGTGTGCCGCGCCCTGGTCTGATCGACATGGATCGTGTCGCGGCCGTGCCAGCTGGTCTTCAGCGGGTGGTGGAGCGGAGCGATGACGACGAAAGCTATGCCGGTATTAGGCAGGAAAGGCAGGGTCTTGTCCTCCACCAGCCCGTAATGCTTCCAGGAGATGAGGCTCTTGGGCGAAATCTTGTAAACGGTGGTGCCCAAATTCTTCTGACTGTCGTCCTCGGGCATATAGAGCAGCATGGTCAGGACTTTTCGCCGCGTGTCCGGATGCGGCTTGATGGCGTAGCCGTCATAATCGGCGTAAAGCACCGGGCGCGGATACATCTTGACCGGCCATCACTCATGGCTGCCCTTGGCGCGGATTCGAAGGCCCTCGTCGAGCTTTTCGCGCAAGGCCGCCTCGATTTCCGGGGAGGACAGGACGTCCGACACCAGCTTCCACAGGGCTCGGCGCTCGTCGTCGCCGGCGTCGCAGGAGCCGTCGAACAGGGTAAACTGACGCCTTGTGTTGGCGCCGTTCAGCTGGACATAGCCTTCCGGCTTCGGGCGCCTGGACAGAAGCAGTTGATAAAAGTCCTCAGGCCAGAAATTCTCGTAAGCCATATGCGGATAAGGCTTGGAAAAAACCCTCGCCGCCATGATCGACTTGACGCCGTGATCGACCAACTCCTGATAACGGGACTCCGCCATCCTCCCTCCTCCCCAATCCGTGTTGCGGCCAATGGAACGGGAAATATCGGGACAAGCCAGCGCGCCGCCTTGATCTGGAGCAATGTGCGAAAAACTGGACGCCGGTTGTTTGCTGGCGCGGACCTCCGTTTCGTAAAAACATTGGGAAAACAAGGGAATCCAGTGATGAAAATCACACCCTTGGCGCCACGAGGCGATGACCACGTTCGGCTCTTTGCAGTCTTACCACATGAACGGCCGCCGGCGGCTGTCGTACACTTAGAGGACGTTCCGATAGCGAGATAAACCAGTGCTTTAGCGGTTTTCCTCCAGCCCGGCATCTTTCGATGCCGGGCATTTTTAGCCAATGTCCACGAACCTTTAGTTTTGGGTGGCGATCTTGACCGGCGGAATCGTCCAGCTTCCATCAAGAATCGACGGGCTCTTGGGATTGGGCCAATACATGCGCAGCATCAGCACGAACTTGCCCGCCGGCGCCGGAAGCCAGTTGGATTCCTTGTCGGAACCGGGCGAGTCGTGCTGGATCAGCAGATCGACAGAGCCGTCGGGGTTCGCCTTGAGGTTTTGCCGCGCGCTGATCGAATAGCGGTTGATCGGATTGGCGACGAAGAAGTAATTCTCGTCATACACGGTCAGCGACCAGAAGCCCTTGGCCGGCGGCAGCTGTCCCTTCGGGAAACGCATGACATATTTATTGGCGCCGTCATATTTGCGCGCGAGCAAACCACCGCCGGATTTGAGCGAGGTCGGATAGACGGCGTCCTCAGGCCGGTTCGCGCCGAGGCCGATTGCCGTGACCAGCGCCCGCTGAATGTAATCCGTCCCGTAGAGGCCGGTTTTCGTCGTATAGCGCCAGCCGTTGACGTTCTTGATCTCCGGGCCGGTGATGAAATGCAGCATGATCCGGTCGAAGGACAATTTCGGCACGCGGTTCAACACCGCCGGATCGGCGGCGGAGGGGTCGAAATCCTTACCGGGCGCAATGCCGATCTGCGCCAGTTTGGGCAGGATCGGGGCGTCGGCGGACGCGGGCGGATTGACTTTCAGCAAGTCGGCCAGCAGGCGGAAATAGTCCACGCCGCTGAGCGCGTTGACCTGATCGCGCACCGCCGTCTTCATGTCGATCGACGCGTCAACCTTGTTCGCCGGCGGCGTCCAGTCCTTGCCATAAGCGCTGAGGGGGATGACCTTGCAGGCGTCCTGCAGCGCGTGGACGGCGGCGTAATCCTCGGGCGTGCCGGTGCAGTAGATGCGACCGAGAATCCATACGAGCGCGGTCGGCGATTTATATTCGACGACACCCTTGGGAAGCGTCCCCTTCCAGTCCGGCCCGGTGATGGCGTAGGTTTGCGCGGCGGTTCCCGTGGTGCGCGTGCCGGGGACCTCGAACACGTCAGTCCAGCCGCTGAGCATCGGGAACAGGAAATAGCGGTCCTTGAAATCGGGAAGACTGACGATCCACGGCTCCTTGCCGACATCCAGCCATGCGCTGGTGTAGAGCGTGTCGGCGTTGGGCGCGGTCACGTCGCGATAGCTTGCGTCGGGATAGGAACGCAGGCGCACGAATTGCCCCATGGGCGCGCGGGTCGCCTCGGCGGCGGCGACATTGGTCATGACCCGGCGGGTCATTTCCATCGTCACCAGCGGATAACCGTAAATATAGGCTTCCGACGCATCGCGAAAATCTTCGACGTCACCAACCAACTCGTTGAAAAGGCCTTCCGTGCGAGCGGGCGTAAGAGCCGAGCCGGCGCCAAGCGCGCCGAGCCCCATCGCCATAGAACGTCTTGAAATCTCCATTTTTTCACCCCGATCAGAAGTTTTGAAGGATGCTTAGCGGCACGATTCGGTAACATACCGACCCAAAATACGGCAAGGGTGACGTTTAAGTCAGACGTCCGGTCTGCGCCGACCGAATTGCGCCAGGCTTCTTTTCCCAAGGCGAAGATCCAGCAATGTTCGGAATGCGTAACCCGGCCTTCGCGCTTTAGTCCGGTATTCCTCCCGAACCAGACTTTCGGCCGTCGTCCCCTTACCGCCATTCTGGGTCATTCCGGGATGGGAAATAAGCGTCAGGTTTCGACCACTGGAGTCGATTGCGATTCGACCCAGGCGCAACCGACTCCAGGTCAGCTTCGGCGCGATTTTCGCAAAATTACGGAT
>NZ_JBKQOU010000072.1:0-5699 GCF_052145335.1 Rhodoblastus sp. | reverse complement strand
CAAAATCTGCTGCACGGCCTGTTTCGCGGCGATTAACCCAAACAACTTGTTAATTGCCGATGATTTCATGAATTCGCATTCATCTTAAACGCTCCTTTAACCGCCATCCCGTTAAATCGAATCTGTTGGTTCAGTGTGGGAATGCGTGATGAGTGAAACGCTGCGGAAGTCCGGAAAACCCGTCCGGTTGGCCCTGATCGGTGTGGCCACGATGTTGCTCGGCGGATGCGCGGATACGGGCCGCGGAGGCGATCCCTTCGCCGACCCGTTCAAATCTGCCGGTCTCGACCGCAGCCCCACGGGCTCGACGGTTGCTGCGCCGCCGCAGCAGCAGGCGTCCAATTTCTTCACCGACGCTTTCAAGCCCTTCGACGCTCCCGCCGCGCCGCCCCCGGCGCCGGCCGTCCACGCCGCGCCGCGCGCACCCCGTCCTCCTGTCGCCATCGACAGCCAGCCGCTGGCGGCGCCGAGCGCCGCCGCTGCGCCAGCCGCCTTCCGGCCCAGCTATGCCGCCGCTCCGGCTTCGTCTTCGGCCGTTCATGCAGCTCCCGGCGGCGTTGGCGGCTGGAGCGCCGAAGGCGGCACGCCGATCGTCGTCGCCCAGGGCGAAAACGTCGAAATGATCGCCCAGCGCTACGGCGTGCCGACGGCGAGCCTTCTCAGCGCCAATGGTTACGCCAACCGCGCCCAGGTGCAGCCCGGCGCCCGGCTGATCATTCCGGTCTATCACGCCAATGGCGCGCGCGTCGCCGCCGCCCCCGTCGCGGCGCCCATGCCGCATCTCGCGGAGCCGAAAGCGCCGGCTCCCGCCAAACTGGCGAAGGTCGAGCCGCCGAAGCCCGATCTGGCGGCGGAAAAGCGCGCCAGGCTCGCGGAAGCGAAAGCCGCCGAGGCTTCGCGCAAGACCGCCGAAGCGCAGGCCGCCAAAGCCAAAGCCACGGCGCCGATGCTGAAAGCCGCAACACTGAAACTCGAAGCGGCCAAGGCCCGCGAGGCCAAAGCTTCCGCTGAGGCCGCCAAACTAGCGCAGGCCAAGACGGCGCAGTTGAAGCCGGTCCAGGTCAAACCGGATCAGGTCAAGCCGGATCAGGCCAAGCCGGATCAGGCCAAGCTTGCGCAAAAGCCGGCGCAGCCCGGCAAGAAGGTCGCCAGCGCCGCGCCTGCGCCGGCTCCTGTCACACCGGCGCCCGCGGTCGCGCCGGTCCAGCCGGCGACGAGCAAATTCGAAAAGGCGCCTGCGGTGGATCATTCGACCACGGCGACGCTGCCGCCCGCCGGCGGCGCCGCGAGCGACGACGCCAATCCGGAATTCCGCTGGCCGGCGCGCGGACGCGTGATCCAGGCTTTCGGCGCCGGCGGCAATGACGGCATCAATATCGCGGTGCCGGAAGGAACGCAGGTCAAGGCCTCGGAAGGCGGCGTCGTCGCCTATGCCGGCAGCGAATTGAAGGGCTATGGCAATCTCGTGCTGATCCGCCATCCCAACGGCTTCGTCTCGGCCTACGCCAATAACGGCTCGCTGAACGTCAAGCGCGGCGACACGGTCAAGCGCGGCCAGACCATCGCTCTGTCCGGCCAGAGCGGCAATGTCGCCTCGCCGCAACTGCACTTCGAACTCCGCAAGGGCTCGAAGCCGGTCGATCCCTCGACCTACCTTGCCGGCCTGTAACGTAATCCCCCGGGCTTCGGCCTTGGGGCGCGCGGACTGCGAGTTGACGTAGCGGGAATTCCAAAAAGACTTCTTTCCCAACCGCGAGACACGGCCGGGAAAGCAACGGGGCGGCGGGGTCAAACGAAGGGCCCGGCCGCCCCGATTCATTTTTGGAGCAATGGGCCCGACGCTTTGAAGCAATGCGCCCGGCGCCGGCCCCGTCCTTCGAGACGCCTGCTTGGGCAGGCTCGTCAGGATGAGGGCTTGGCGACTGATGCGCTCCGTCTGTCAGCAGCAGCGAAACCCGCCCGTCTCCACGCCGCCGCCGAAGCGCCGATCTTCCCGATTGCGGAAAAATTCCGTTCGGGTCATCGGGATCTCGTCCGGATGAAACTTCGCCCAATGCGCCAGATAATTGTCGTAGTCGGGCTGCCCCACCATCAGCGCCGCGGTCTGGCGAAGCCTTTTGCTGAACAGCCTAAGCCTTGAAGGGCTGCATTCCTGGCAGGTCATCGCCCGTCTCCCGAGTTGAAGCTTTCGGATTGGCCAGAGCCTTGCGGATGGTCACGAATCCAGCGACGATCATCGCCAGCACCACTGCAATGAAAATCATGGTCAGGCCCGCGTCGACATAATCATTGACGATGACCCGCTGCATTTCCTCAAGCGTCTTGGCCGGCGCCAGCACTTTCCCCTCGGCGACCGCCTCTGAGAAGACCCTCGCGTGCGACAAGAAACCGATCGCTGGATTGGCGTCGAACAATTTCTGCCAGCCCGCCGTCAAGGTGCAGACGACCAGCCAGAAAGCGGGGACCAGGGTGATCGCGGCGTAACGCTCGCGCTTCATCTTGAACAGCACGGCGGTGCACATGATCAAGGCGATGGCCGCGAGCATCTGGTTCGATATGCCGAACAGAGGCCAGAGCGTATTGATGCCGCCGAGCGGGTCGATGACGCCCTGATAGAGGAAATAGCCCCAGGCGGCGACGGCCAATCCCGTGGCGAGCAAATTGGCGGTCCAGCTTTGGGTGCGGGCCAATGAAGGGACGAAATTGCCGAGCAGGTCCTGGATCATGAAGCGCGCGACGCGGGTGCCGGCGTCAACCGTGGTCAGGATGAACAGGGCCTCGAACAGAATCGCGAAATGGTACCAGAAGGCGGTCATGCCCGAGCCGCCTATGAATCCGGACAGGATTTGCGCCATGCCGACGGCAAGGGTCGGAGCGCCGCCGGCGCGCGACAGGATGGTCGCCTCGCCGACGTTTTTCGCGGTCTCGGTCAGCATTTCCGGGGTGATGACGAAACCCCATTGCGAAATGGTCGTCGCCGCCTGCGCCGCCGTGGTCCCGATGACGCCGGGAGCCGAATTCATTGCGAAATAGACGCCGGGCTCCAAAACGCTGGCCGCGATCAAAGCCATTATGCCAACGAAGCTTTCCGTGAGCATGGCGCCATAGCCGATGAGGCGCATTTCGCTTTCGCGCGTCAGCATTTTCGGCGTGGTGCCGGAGGCGATCAGTGCGTGGAAGCCGGAAACCGCGCCACAGGCGATGGTGATGAACAGGAAGGGGAACAAAGCGCCCTTGAACACCGGGCCGGTCCCGTCGATGAAGCGGCTGAGCGCCGGCATTTTCAGGTCCGGCATGACGAAGGCGATGCCGATGGCCAGCGCACAGATCGTGCCGATCTTCAAGAACGTCGAGAGATAGTCGCGCGGCGCGAGCAGTATCCACACTGGCAGGACCGAAGCGATGAAACCATAGGCGATCAGCATCAGGGCTAGGGTTTCCCCGCTGTAGGTGAACAAGGGCGCCAGCGTCGGGCTCTGGCTGACGGTCTGGCCATAGAAAATGCCGGCCATGAGCAGGATGAAGCCGATGACCGACATTTCGCCGATTCGTCCCGGCCGGATGAAGCGATTGTAAATCCCCATCAGCATGGCGGTCGGCAGAGTGGAGAGCACGGTGAAAGTTCCCCACGGGCTGCCGGCGAGCGCCTTGACCACGACCAGCGCAAGCACCGCGAGCAGGATGATCATGATCGCCAGCACGCCGAATTGCGCGATCAGTCCGGCGGTCGCACCCATTTCGGTCTTGATCATGTCGCCGAGCGAACGGCCGTCGCGGCGGGTGGAAATGAATAAAACGACGAAATCCTGCACCCCCCCGGCGAAAACCACCCCGGTCAGTAGCCACAACACGCCGGGCAGATAGCCCATCTGCGCCGCCAGCACAGGGCCCACCAGCGGTCCGGCGCCGGCTATGGCCGCGAAATGATGGCCGAAAAGCACATATTTGTCGGTTGGGACGTAATCCAGCCCGTCATTGCGCCGAACGGCGGGAGTGACCCGCGAATCGTCGAGGCCGAGCGCTTTTTCGGCGATGAAGCGGCTATAGAATCGATAAGCGATAAGATAGACGCAGATGGCGGCCGTCACGACCCACAGCGCATTGATCGTCTCGCCGCGATGCAGCGCGACGGTGGCAAGCGCGAAGGCGCCGATTGCCGCGACCGCAAACCAGACCAGCCAGGAAAGCGCCGAGTTGTTCTCGGCTTGCGCATTGGCCATTTCGTTCCCTCCCACGCGTCGTTTCGCGACGTCGCAATTTCTTCCGATGTTAATTGCATCGCGTTATTTTGCAAACGCAAGCCTTGGTTTTTCGTTCGAGAACGAGGAAAGAAATCGTCTTTCGCGCCTTCGCGGGGAGATTTGCGGAAAATTTCGATGGGTCTATAAAAAGAAAAACGCATTGGGTGAGGAAAAAGTGAAGCTCATTGTTTTCGACATTGACGGCACCCTGGTCGACAGCCAGAATTTCATCGTCGAGGCGCAGAGACGGGCTTTCGCCTCCCACGGCCTTCCCGCGCCGACGCGCCAGCAAGCGCTGTCCGTGGTCGGCCTGTCGCTGGTCGAGGCTTTTCGCGCTTTGACTGAGGGACAGGGGCCCTGCGAAAAGCTTGCCCAGGCCTATAAGGACGCCTGGACGCAATTGCGCGCCGAGCCGGGTTTTCACGATCCGATCTATCCGGGCGCGGAAGATCTTTTGCGCGAACTGGCGGCCTGCGAAAATTGCGTCCTCGGTATAGCCACCGGCAAGTCCCGCGCCGGGGTGACGCGGCTGTTCGACCGCCACGGCTGGCATGACTTCTTCGCCACCGTACAAACCGCGGACGACGCAATCTCGAAGCCGGCGCCCGACATGTTCTTGCGCGCCCTGGCGGAAACCGGCGTGCAGCCCAGACACGCCTGCATGGTCGGCGACACCACCTTCGACATGCACATGGCCCATAACGCCGGCGCTCACGCCATCGGCGTCGGCTGGGGCTATCACCGGCACGAGAAGCTGACCAAGGCCGGGGCCGCCAAAATCGTGCAGGACTTCGGATCCTTGCGCGAAACCCTCGACGAGTTCATGCAATGCGCGACGACCTGACCGATCTGTTCGTAGAAGCGGGCGAACGCAATCCGCTGAAAGCGGCGCAGCGCGACATGAAGCGCCCGCTGCCGAAGCGCTTTTATTCCGAAGTTGCGGTCGCGCCGGCGGGCGACGGCTTCGGGCTGACGCTGGACGGCAAGACTGTCCACACCCCCGCGCGCTCGCGCCTGATCGTTCCAACGCGGAAACTCGCCGAGGCTTTGGCTGAGGAGTGGCGCGCGCAAGGCGAGTTCATCGACCCGGCGACCATGCCGAAAACCCGGCTGGTCAATACGGCGCTCGACGGGGTTTCCCGCGAGAAGGAGGCGGTGGCGGCGGAGATCGCCAAATTCGCCGGCTCCGACCTTGTCTGCTATCGCGCCGGCCAGCCGGAAAGCCTGGTCGCGGAGCAGAATGCGGCGTGGAATCCGGTTCTGGACTATTTCCGCGAAAAATATTCCGCGCGATTCCTCTGTTCGGAAGGGGTGATATTCGTCGCCCAGCCGCAAGAATCGCTAACCGCTGTGCTTGGCGCCGTTCAGGAGCAGGGGCAGGGCGTGGACGGCGCGCTGCGTCTTGCGGCGCTGCATGTGATGACCACTTTGACCGGCTCGGCGCTGATCGCGCTGGCG
>NZ_JBKQOU010000071.1:0-12393 GCF_052145335.1 Rhodoblastus sp. | reverse complement strand
AGCGCGCCGTGGTGCGGATGGAGCCTCATATCGGCGGAATCGTCGAACGCCGCCGAGGAAGGCCAATGACCATGCCAAAAGGAAAACTGGCCGACCCGGCGCTCATCGCTCAGTCGATCCGTGACATCGCGCGCTAGCTGTGAGCGTTTTCAAGCGAAGTGGATGCCGGTTCGCGTGAAGAAAACGCGTTAAAACAAGAAACTAGCAGGCTGCTGAAAAACTCGCGGAATCGCGCTTTTCAAGCCCCGACACAGCAAATTCGCAATTCGCGCACCAGTCTAACGCACTGATTTTATTGAGTACGTGTTTTGGCATACCCAACGCTATTGGCAATTTCAGAGGGTCAAAAACTCTTTTTCAGCATCCTGCTAGAACCCCGATCCGATTCAATCGGATCGGAAAAGGCTCTAGTTCTTCGCGCAGCTGCTGATGCCGAACGGCAAATAGACCGGACAGAAGCGGAACAGCCCGGTCAGCAGCGGCACGATTCCGATCCAGCCCCAAGGGGTCTGCGGGCCGATGAAAACCAGCGCGATGAGAATGAGGCCGACGACGATGCGCGACATGCGATCGATGCCTCCGACATTGGCGGACATGAAACTCTCCTTTTTCGGCGCGGCGCGCGCCATGAAGTGAGAGCTACGCCAATTCTCGTCGAAACTCGGTGATCTAAATCACGCAAGCGAAATCGGCGAGCGCGCGTCGGTTGGCTATTGCGACACGCCCGCGTCCCAGCCGCACCAAACCGCCGCGCTGGAACAGAGCCAGCTGGCGGCTGACCACTTCGCGCGCAGCGCCAATATCCTCGGCCAGTTCCTGATGGGTGGCGACGACGGCGCCGCGTTCGCCGGCGCGGGCGATCAGCGCCGCCGCCAGCCGCGCATCGACGCGCAAAAAAGCGATGGTCTCGATCAGCCGGGTCATTTCCGACAGGCGCGCGCCGAAACGCTCGAACACGAAACGCGCGAAAGCCGGCGATTCGCGCAACAGCCGCTGGAACAGCGCCGGCGGGACGATCACCAGACGCAACTCGCTTTCCGCCACGCCTTCGGCGGTATAATCCAGTCCGCCGAGCAGGCAGAGCGTCGTCTGGATGCAGGTCTCCCCGGGAACGACGCGATAGAGCACCAACCGGCGGCCGTTCTCCGCCGTCAGCCCGACGCGGATGCGCCCGGAAAGCAACAGGACGAACCCTGAGCTATGGACGCCGGGCGCAAACAGGCGCTTTCCTTTGGCGAATTTCATTTCTTGCAAAGCGCTCAAGGCGGCGCGCGAAATGGGGTCGAGATCGGACAGGGGTGCGAAAGCGTGAAGCCAGGGCGGCTTTTGCTGGGTTCGTTCCAGCTTTTCCCGCTCGTCTTCAGCCATGGTTTTTTCCGCAGCAGTCAGCTTTTCCGCCCGTCCGGCGCGCCGCCTGCACTGGCGGGCAGGGAACATCGCCATAGGAACAATAGACGCAGCAATCCCCAGGAAATGGCTTGAGCAAGGCGGAGCAACCTTTGCACTCATAAAAGTACTGGCAGGCGTCTGTCGGCATGGTTTCAACCGCGCGATGGCCGCATTTTGGACAGGTCAGGGTAGAGGTCAGTTGCATCGGGTTCCGCTCGCCGCGAGATTGGCCGCAAGCATAGCACGGACCATCGAAACGCCGTCAAAACTTCACGGCCGCCTCCCGCCAAGCCCTTGCTCTACGCCGACGGATGCGAATAATGTCCTCGGTCGGTTCCCAAGGATATTGCGAAGGCCAAGGCGATGATCACTCGAAGAAAATTGCTCACGAAAACAGCCCTGACCGCCTCCGCGGCGCCGTTCCTCGGCCTCGCCGCCGCCCAGGCCGAGGAATCCGCCGGCCGCCCCGGCTTCTTCGCCGCCAAGGATATTGCGGAGGCCGGCTATGTCTACGGCCTGCCGATCGTGATGAACTACGCGGTTTTCTATGAAGCCTTCATCGACAAGACCTCCAGCCAATACAAGGGCCCCTTTAACGAAATTCACAGCGCCGCCAATGTGTTCACCTACAAGGACACCGCCGTCGTCACGCCCAATAGCGACACGCCTTATTCGATGCTGGGGATGGATCTGCGCGCCGAGCCCATCGTGGTCTCGGTCCCGGCGATCGAGAAGGAACGTTATTATTCGGTGCAATTGGTCGACGGCAACACCTTCAACTTCGGCTATATCGGCACCCGCGCCACCGGCCCCGAAGCCGGAAGCTACATGGTGGTCGGGCCGGAGTGGAACGGCGCCAAGCCGGAGGGAATCGGCAAGATCTTCCGCTCCACGACTCAATTCGCGCTGGCCATTTTCCGGACTCAATTGTTCAATCCCGGCGACATCGAAAATGTGAGGAAAATTCAGGCGCTTTATGCAGCGACGCCGCTTTCGGCCTTTTTGAAACATCCGGCGCCGCCCGCGCCGCCTTCCATTGATTTCCCGAAGATCGACAAAGAACTGGCGAAGAAGAATTTCTTCGAATATCTCGATTTCGCCCTGCAATTCGCGCCGGCGGCGGCGAACGAGAAGGAAATAAGGGAACAACTCGCCAGCATCGGCGTCGGTCCAGGAAAGACCTTCAATTTCAAAGACATGTCGCTCGAAAAGAAGCTCGAGACCGTCGTCGGGCTCAAGCAGGGCAAGGATAAGGTGGACGCCGCCGTCGAGGAAGCCGGGACAAAAATCAACGGCTGGAACATTGCCGCGCCCTTCGGCGACGCCGCGCATTTCAACGGCAATTGGCTTCTCCGCGCGGCGGCGGCGCAGGCAGGCATTTATGGCAATGACGCCGAAGAAGCGATGTATCCGATGACGCGCCACGCCATCACCGGCGAGCCTATCGATTGCAGCGCCAACGCCTATACCCTGACTTTCCCCGCCGGCGGCCTGCCGCCGGTCAACGCCTTCTGGTCGGTGACCCTGTATGACAGCAAGACGCAATTGCTGGTCGAGAATCCGATCGACCGCTATCTGATCAATTCGCCGATGCTGCCGGAGATGAAGAAAAACCCCGACGGCTCGCTGACGATCTATATCCAGCACGCCTCGCCGGACGCGCACAAGGAATCCAACTGGCTGCCGGCCCCCGCCGGCCCTGTCTATCTGGTGATGCGCCTATACTGGCCGAAGAAAAACCCGCCTTCGATCCTGCCCGCCGGCAAGGGCGACTGGAAGCCGCCGGGCGTCGTCCTCACGGCGCACTAGGCGGGGATGGTCGAACGCCTCACGGCCAAATGCCCGAGAAGTAACCCTGCCCCGAATCCAGAATGCTTATGTTGTTGAGAATTGTGGGGTCATTGGGCGCACGCTCGTTGGCCCTGTAAAGCAGCACCCTTGCCCGACGCCTGTCCCCGCGCAGCATGTAGGAATAGCCGTGATTGTTGAGAATCACGTAATTTGCGCCGGTAAGTTGCCTTGCGCGGCGATAGGCGCGATCGGCCAGGTCGAAGCGCCCTATTCTGTCATAGGACGCGGCGAGACCGATCCAGGCGGCGCCGTTGCGCGGATTGATCTCGACGGCCGATTGGAAATGCGCCTCCGCGAGTCCGTAATCGCCATGGAGAAAATGCGCTCTTCCAAGCCGGGTCTCTTCGTCACCCTGATAGTATCGCGGGCCATACTCAGGCTCGATATAGGGCTGCGGTTCGGCGCAAACTCTCTGGCAGCCCAACCCGACCAAGATCAGCCCCGCCAGCGTCGTCATGCGGCCGAGGCCCAAGTATCTCAATTTCATCATCATCTTCTTCTCCGCATGAAACCTTGAACACGACCCCCCGGGGCCACCGGAATCAGTGTGCTCCAACTTGTTTGAAGGCATCGATGACTTTGATGATCGGAGGCGTCAAAACAACGATCAGGATTGTTGGAAAGATGAAAAGCCCGAGAGGCAGCAGCATCTTGATCGGCAGCGCATTGGCTTTTTCCTCGGCCAAAGACATGCGCTTTTCGCGCATCTCGCCCGCGTAGACGCGCAGCGCGCTGCCCACGTCCGTGCCAAGCTCGATCGACTGTTTCATCAGCGTGCTGAACTTCTTTACATCGTCAAGGTTGGTTCGAACGCTCAGGTTGTCGAGCGCGTCCGGAATCGCTCGACCGGACCGAATTTCCCCGTTCAACAGCGCGAGATTGGTGGCGAGTTCGTAGGAGCGTCGGCCGAATTCTTCAGCGATTCTTTCCAGCGCCATGTTGAAGCTCAAACCCGCATCCACGCAAACCACAAGGAGATCCAGCAGATCCGGAAAAAGCTGGCGGTAGGAATTGACCAGATGGCGTTGCCGCCGTTTCAGGTAGGCGTCCGGCAAAATGTAACCCATCACCACCAGCAGGCTGAAAAACATCAGTTCAGCCGGGCCGCTATGAAGAAAATGGAACATCTTGTCCGCAAGATAACCCGCGAGCGGCAAGCCCAGGGTTACCAAGCTGCGCGCGATGAGATAGTTCTTCGGCGCCTGGGGGGAGAAAAAACCGCCCTGAATGAGCTCCATCTGAAGCTTCGAACGGCTCATTTTGTTGTCGAGACCGAGTAGCCGATCATCGACTTGATTAAAACTGAGACGCGTCGTTCCTGAATTGAAGCCTGGAGAGGTTTTGAAGCCCGCTGCATCCGCCGCGATCCTCAGCCGAACGCGCTGGCGACGCATGATGTACAGGCCGAGGACAGAAATCAGCAAAGTCACGGAAATGAACACCCCCGCGATGAATATTGAAAGCTGCAGATCATTGCTCATAGACAGCCCCTCAATATTTGAAGTTGACCATACGTCGCAGGATGAGGTTGCCGATAACCAGCAGGATTATGGCTACCAGCATTGCGCGCCTGAATGTCGGGTCCGTCCAGACGTCGCCATAGAAATGGGGGGTGATGAGTCGGATATAGCAGAACATGACAATCGGAATCGCCGTCAACAAAATAGCCGAGGCGCGCCCCTCCGATGACAAGGAGCGGATTTTTCGGTGCATTCGGGACCGCTCGCGCAGCAATTTGGAAAGATTCATCAGGATCTCCCCGAGGTTGCCGCCCGATTGGCTTTGGATCGTCACGGCCGTAACGAGAAACAGGAGATCGGGATCCCCAACCCGCTGCGCGAGATTCATCATCGCGATGGGAAGAGCGAGCCCATATGTCACCTCGTCGGCGGTAATGCCAAACTCAGTGCCCGCCGGATCCGGCATTTCCTTCGCGACCATCGCAAGGGAAACTGGCAAGGGATGTCCGACTTTGAGGCTTCGTACGACGATATCCAGTATCTCCGGTAATTGAAGACTGAACTTGTTGATTCGTTTGTCGCGGGACACCTTGATAAACATGTAGATGATCAGGCAACTGGCCAAGGCGCCAGCGGGCACGTTGATCAGGTTGAAGCCGAACAGGATACTGACGATGAGAACCACACTGGCGGTCAGCCCGACAAGGGCAAAGCCGAACGTTGCTTTCCCGATACGCAAGCCGGACTGAACCAGCATCGCCTGCAGCTTTGCAAATTTGTCCATGCCCTCGCCAGAGACAATTCCGCGCTCCCGGCGAAGGATATCGAGGATTTCCTCATGGTTTGAGTTGTCCTCCAGCAGCGTCAGCCGCCGGTTGATTTTCTTTGCTAATGAACGGTCTCGCGTGAAATAACGATTCAGCCCGAGCACGAACAAAGCCGTGGATGCAAAGACCAGGACGTAGATAAGCCAATCAGTCATCGTCGTTGCCTCAAAGCGGCCGAGAGCTGTCGAACACGGACGGGGGAAATTCGAAACCCATTGTTTTCAGCGCCGCCAGGAAACTTGGCCTGACTCCTGTCGCTCTGAACGAACCAAGAACCTGGCCATTCTCATCGACGCCTTCACGGGTATAGCGGTAGATTTCCTGCATCTGAATAACGTCCCCCTCCATACCCGTTACCTCCGCCACGCTGACGACACGTCTTTTGCCGTCAGGCATGCGTTGAAGTTGCAGAATGAGCTGGACGGCCGACGCGATTGTTTGTCGAATGGCCAGTTCCGACATTGCAAAGCCCGCCATTCCCACCATTTGTTCCAATCGCCGCAAGGCGTCGCGAGGCGTGTTGGCATGGATGGTGGTCATCGAGCCTTCGTGACCAGTGTTCATCGCCTGCAGCATGTCGAAGGCTTCGCCGCCGCGGCACTCGCCGACAATGACGCGGTCCGGGCGCATGCGAAGCGCATTTTTTACCAGTTCGCGCTGTCTTATTTCCCCTTTGCCCTCCGGGCTGGGGGGACGGGTTTCGAGCCGCGCGACATGAGGTTGCTGCAACTGCAATTCCGCAGCGTCTTCAATCGTCAGGAGGCGTTCCCTCGGCGAGATATAACTCGACAAAGCGTTGAGCATCGTGGTCTTGCCGCTGCCGGTTCCCCCGGAGACGATGATTGAAATACGGCCATACACCGACGCCTTCAGCAACTCGAACATTTGCGGTTTGAGGGCGCCGATATCGATCAGTCTTTCCATCGAATAAGGGCGTTTCGAGAATTTGCGGATTGACACGAGCGGACCATCGACCGCCACTGGACGCACCGCGATGTTTACGCGCGAACCGTCGGGCAGGCGGGCATCGCACATCGGTGAGGATTCATCCACCCGGCGACCGACGGTCGCCACGATTTTATTGATGATCCTGAGAAGATGAGCTTCGTCCTTGAACCGCACGGCGGTCTTTTCGAGCTGGCCGCCTCGCTCGACAAAAACGGATGAATGCGTGTTGATGAGGATATCGTTGACACTTGGGTCCTTCAGGAGCGGTTCGATTGGGCCGAGCCCGGTCATTTCATCGAGAACCTCTTCCGTGAATACCTCGAGTTCCTTTTGATTGAGCGGAATGTGCTCGTTGCGCACATAATCGCTGACATAGCCCGTGATTTGTCGAAGAAGTTCTTCGTGGGGCATCCGATCGATCAACGCAAGATTGAATTCGTCGATGATCTTTCCATGAAGCTTTACTTTAGTGTCCAGCAGCGCGCGCGTCTGCCCCGCGTCGTCACTGACGGTCTCCGCGGCCGGGCTTTCCTGAATTGCCGGCGCGGCTACCTTGACCTCCTCCGGGGAGGTTTTGCGTCGTATCGGCAGCATGAAGCGATTGGCCATTTCGGTACTCCATTTCAACGCGTAGCGTAGCGAACGACATTTTCATGCTTTTCAGACTTAAGATTTCCAATCAGGTCGGCGATCCGCTTGATGTCCCGGCAAATCGCCTTCTTTGGATTTGTTTCCACCATCGATATGCCGCTGTTCACACAATCGGAAGCGAATGAACGATCGTCGCGAACATATACGATCGTATATCTCGGAAGCGCGGCTTCGATGTCCGATCGTTTGACGAAGCCGCCGAAGAATCGCGAATCGCAATCGTTGATGAGGACCACCGTCTTTTCAGCTGGAATTTTGAGTTCGTGCAAATGCTCCAGCCGTCGCGCGATCTGCTTCACCGACGGGACCGTATAGCGGCCGGTGACGAAAACCAGGTCGGAGTTTTTGACGACATCGTCGAATGGGCCGACGAAATTGGCAGGCACGTCGAGCAGTACGACGCCATAATTGTCTTCGAGACAGTTAAGAAGCGAAAATATCGCGGCTTCATCTACTTTCGCGAGGTTGCGAAGCGGCTCTTTGCTTTCGAACAGATCGAAACCGGACGAATGCCGCGTCGCGAAAATTTCGAGCATATAGTTGTCGAGACGATCGGGATCTCGAGCTAATTCCGCGAGATCAAGCCGGGGCGCCAGGTCAAGATAATCCCCAATGGAGCTCCGGGAAAAATCGAGATTGACGACCGCCACACTCGGAGTCAGGCGGCTCTTGTTCTTGAGAGAGGCAAGAAAGACCGCAGTTTCGAAGGCCATCGTCGTATTGCCGACTCCGCCCGACGCGCCGATGAAACTGACCATCTTGTGGACGCCGGAGTCCGCCGTGGGCGGAACGCGCATTTGCACAACGCCCGTTTTCAGTCGTTGGACCGCGGAAAAAATTTCCTTGGTCGCACTCATCCAGCCGACACTGTCCGCGACGCCGGTCTGGGTCAGCGCTTTATAATTTTCCGGATTGATTTCGTCCGTCACATAGAGAAAAAAACCACGCCCCTTGGACTTGCGGATGAAATGGACGAGGGCGTGGACGCCAGGGGCCCACTTGGGGGTCGTGGGAACAATGATGAGGGAGTCCGAAGCGGACAAAAACTCGGCTTGCCCGGCAAGAGTCTCAAGCGATTGGGTCCATTTGACCGCGCAGCCGGACTTGTCGAGAAATTGCGCCAGTTGGGCGACATCTGGATTCGACTCGTCTGGATAAACGATAAAGGAGTGCATGAATTCCCGCCCTTCTAGCCGCTACTCGAAAGATCTTCGCCGCTGATCGAGGTCTTGTTCGTCGGGAAGGTATTGGTGTTAATTCTCAAGAGCCCACCAAGCAACCGGAAATCGAAGGCGAGCGCGTAAGCCGGAATACCGGTAATGGCGTTTTGGGCCCGCGTTGCGGCGTCGGACCGTACGTCCCGCTCCGCCGCAGCAGCCAAAGCGCTGGCGTCAGCCCCCATCTGGAGATGCGTCTGGAGGTCAAAATGACGCGACGCAATGAGGCTGATCAACGGGACGACGAGAATCACGACGAGTGGCAAGATTACGCCGCGCCAATCGGCGGCGGGCCGCCGACAAAAGAGCCGAAACCGAGTGAAATCATGGTTCAGGCGAAACATTTCCAGCCCCCTCTCGATTCTCGTGTCGCCGTTGCGCTTAAGCCTGCTCCTTTAACGTCGCCGAGG
Organism: Rhodoblastus sp.; assembly: GCF_052145335.1. Classification (GTDB taxonomy): domain Bacteria; phylum Pseudomonadota; class Alphaproteobacteria; order Rhizobiales; family Beijerinckiaceae; genus Rhodoblastus. Next base: position 3,640 of record NZ_JBKQOU010000071.1, on the reverse strand, counting down.
CTCAACGGTTCCGCCAAAGCTTGTTTTTCGACGCCGGCGAAGCCCTCCCACAAAGCGTTGGAGGAGGAATTAGCCGTCGCATAGACCCCAATCCGCTCGCGCCGCGACAGACTTGAGCTATTGGCCGCCAGGGCCGCCGCCCGGGCCGCCGCCGCCCGTGTTCACGCTGATGTTGTTGACATTTTGCGGCGCGGCGCCCCCCTGCTTGGCCCCCTCGACATAGCGGCGGTAGACGCGCGCCAGTTTGCCGCCATTAGCCGCTATTGTGGTGTTTTTTGAACCGCGCGGCCAGGGATCCGGGGCCTGTATCACCATGTTGGTGGCCACGGCGTCCCCGGCGCCCCAGGAAACTGTATCCTTGCGTTCGTAATATTGGTTGCTGCACCCCGACAGGGCGAGACCAAGAGCGGCGGCGGCGAATGCGGGAAGAATTCTCATTTCGACTCCCAGGGCCAATGCACGACATCCGCGGGGGGATTTCCAGGCGCGCCCGGCGCCAGGCCGCCAGCCAGCGTCTGCTCCTGACCGTTCCGGTTGACATAGGTCGGCGGCGTCTTGGGAATCTCGGACTTGCCGTTCAGGAAAAAGTCCACATCATTGGCGGCAACCGAATTGTCGAGCGGCGTCTTCAATTTTTGGCCAGGCGGAACTGGTTTGATCAGCCGAGGAGAGACGATGACGACCAGTTCGGTCTCGTTCTGCTGGAAAGCCTTGCTGCTGAACAGGGTTCCGAGAACCGGCATCGTGCCAAGCCAGGGAAGGGCGTCAATCTGGCGCTGCGTTTTCGATTGCAGCATGCCGGCGATGGCGAAACTCTGGCCGTCGCGCAACTCGACCGTGGTGCTGGACCGTTGCTTGATGAGGCCGGGAACGGAAACGCCGCCGGTAGTGACGCTCACTGAAGTGTCGATATCGCTGACCTCGGGCTCCATCTTGAGACTTATGACGCCGTTGGCGAGAACTGTTGGCGTGAAAACCAGTTTAACGCCGTATTCCTTGTAGGTGATGCTGACCGTGGGAAAGCCGCCGCCGCCCGACGAAGCCACCGGCACTGGAAACTCGCCGCCGGCGAGGAAATCGGCCCTTTCTCCGGAGGACGCGACGAGATTGGGCTCGGCCAACCGCCGAACGACCGATTGTTCCTCTAGCGCACTCAGCACCGCGTCCAGGCTGCCCGATTTGGAATTGATGATCGAAGTCAGGATCGTGGCGAACGGACTGGTGCCCGTCAAGCCGGTGACAGCATCGCCGATCGGGTTGCCGGTTGGCGTCACATTGTTGGGATTGCTGGTCGAGTTGTACGTTCCGACATTGCCGACGCTTTTCCCGCCGCGCCAGAAAGAATCCCAGCGCACGCCGAGATTTCTCACCGCCGACCGGTCCGCCTCGACGAACCGCACCTGCAGCATCACCTGCTGCGGCGAGGAGACGGTAAGTCCATTGACAACGCCTTTTTTGGCGATTCCAGACGCCATGATCATCGCGCGATCGACGGTCTGCGCGTCGCCCGCCTCGCCGCTCAGCACAAGCGTGCCGTTCACGTCGCTGACCCTAATATTTTTTCCGCCGGAGCCGGCGCGGACCGTTTCGCCAATCGCGGCGGCGTCGAGCTTGACCTCGACATCCACGACTCCAACCAGGCGACTTGCCTGATCGTAAAGCAGAACGTTTGTCGCGCCGACCTTCTTGCCGAGGACATAAAGCCGCCTGTCTCCCATCGGAAGAATATCGGCGACATCAGGAGCGCCCACGGTGGCGACGGCGAAAGGAACCGCTATTCTCAGATCCCTTGACTTGTTCAGGATGACGGTCACATGAGCCAGCCGCTCAATTCCAGACGAATCGGTATCCGGTCCGGCCGCCCTGGGCCCGGGTTGATATGCCGATTGGCTGACGGCGGGCGCTATCGGCGCCAGAATGGACAGTCCGGCTAATACGCTCAGCCGCAAAAACTTGCCAAAGCCTTCGCGCACCGAGCCCGCCCGGAATTCGCGAAGGGGACGAGCAGGCCACCTTTCCTCATTCCTTTTGTCCACGTCGCGGCCCCCTGAATTGCGATACCACATGAAATCGATGCCGCAATTTTGCGAGATAATGGTTAATAATTTAACAATTAGGACAGGGGCTGACCGAGCGTTTTCATTGTTTTGACGTCATTTTGCCACAACTGCTCGCCCCGCGTTGCAAAATGCAACGCGGGATCCGCAACAGTACTTACGGTAGACTATGTTTATTGCGCCTGGTGATAGACGCTGTATTCCTCGGACCGGACCCCACGGATGATCCGCACCATGGAAGTTTGAGACATGCCGGCAGGCTGGTTTTCCCCGGCGGGGCTCGCAGCCGGAGGCGTCGCCAATCTTTTAAGCTCGCTATCCATTTTAGCCTCAAGCGCGCTTAGTTTTTGTTGTAAAAGATTGGTTTTTTCTTGATCCATGCCCACGTATTCACCCTGAGCGAGGTCCAAGGTCGAGACACGACGCGCTGCTACCGGGTCGGCTCCGCCCGCCTGGCGCAAGACAAGCGACAAGGAACCGACGCCAGCGGCGAGGATGAGTTTTTGCGCCTGTTCCGTCGAAACCTCGACCGTTACCGCTTTGGCGACGGCAGGACCTTCCTGACGCTCATTGGTGAGCTGATCGACCGCCAGAACCTTCACGTTTTGCAATAGAACATCGGCAAAGGATTTCTCACCCTCGTGCCGAGTCAACACGAGATCCACCCGATCTCCGGGCAGGACAAATCCCGCGACGCCACGCACGTCGTCAACCCGCAGAGTGACCGCCCGCATTCCTGCGTCGATGAGCGCCGAAAGCGACGCCCGCTGGCCCGATCCGGTAATACGAGACACCAATATCGGTTCATTCTTCTGCACAGGGGTCAAAACGACACGACGCCCGTCCTTAAGCAAATCGGCCGCAGAAGTGAACGCGCCATCGGGAATCACTGATGACGCCCAAGGAACCTCGATAATGTTGTCAGCTGTCAAAGGGGCGCCGAATTCGAGCGCCTGCGCCGCAACGACGATTGTCGACTGAGCGGTCGCTGCGGCCGGGGCCGACCGGCTGCGGATGATCGTTCGGGCGGTCAAGGCGGCGATCACGCCGGCAAAAAGCGCCGCAATGATGATTAACACGGTCCCGATACGCATGCCCCACCCCCTCACTAACTGCACGCGGTGGCGATTTCAAAAAAACGATCCCCCCCGGTTCGTACCGGGAGGGCAGAAACCTCTCACGTGCATACGCGATCAACGCTATCACCCAAAAGTAATGGCTCAACCAGTACCCGAAGCAGCGCTAGCCAACGCAGTGGACACCTGATTAAAGATAGACTTGAGGCTGGTTCCCATCCCGGTGAGTATGCCAACCGAAAGGGCAAGAACGAGCCCCAGGAGAATAGCGTATTCAGGCAACGCCGCGCCGGCTTCGTCCGCGCAAAAATTCCGCAAATGCTCTAACATAGCTTGTTCCCCCTTTTAATACCGATATTCAACCAGAAGGCAAAAACGCGCTTCGGCCTAGAAGTTATCAAATAATCGCCGCCTTCGCCACCCTGGACTTTCCGCCCAAAGAGTTCAGCCGCTACTGGCGGCGGCGCTGGCGAGCGCAGTTGACACGTTTGTAAAGATCGTCTTGAT
>NZ_JBKQOU010000070.1:0-26097 GCF_052145335.1 Rhodoblastus sp. | reverse complement strand
GGTAAAGCCCTTTGAGGCGAGCAGCGCGGCCTGTTGCGCGAGCTTGGGCCCGGCGACCTCCCAGTCCACGACCTCGCCCTGGACGATTGAAGCGCCGATCGGATCGAGCCCGAAGGAAACGTCGATTTTCGCCGGATCGTAGTTTCGCGCCGCGACGAGGTCGAGCCAGGCGGCAATGAAAGCGTCGGCCTCAGCCGGCAGGTCGAGCACAAGGCGCAGGCCGGCGTCGAGATGGACGTTTGCCAGCGCCGGGGCGAGGGCGGCGGCGTCGGGCAGCCCGAAACCATAAGCGCCGACCGAGCCGACAAAGGCGAGATGCAGGCCGTTGGCGCCATTTTCGAGATCGGTCAAGGCGAGGGCATTGGCGGCGTCGGCTTCGGGATGATCGACGCGGGCGGACACCGCCCATTCGCGCTCAGCGCGGAAGGCGCGCGGCTTGCCGGTGGCGCGGGCATAGAGCGGCTGAATGTCGAAACCGTCATAAGTCCTGGCGACCAGCTTTTGCAGCGGCGCTCCCTTCAAGGCGACTTCCACGCGCTGGCGCCATTGCTCGTCGGCGCCCGGCGCAAAAGTGTCGATGAAGGGCGCCGCTTGCTCGGTCGCTGCCATGGCGAAAAGTCTCCTGATTGGCTTCGCGGGACCTTTTGCCACTTTGCGCGAGCTTGCGCCAGATGTCCTTTGTCGAAGGCGGAGGAGGCCGATGAGCGCGATTTTGCTGTAATTTCGGTTTGCCGCACCCTAATAGACCCAATCAAGCTTTCCAACTCGACGCCAAAAGGTTCATAACCGATGATCAAGATCCTCGTCGCCGCATCGCTCGCCTGTCTCGCGAGTTTCGCCATTTCTTCAGGCGCCTCGGCCGATTATCGCCACATGGACCATTCGACCCAGCATCATCATCCTCATTCCGGCGCGCGTCACCACGACCGGAACCATCGCTGACGCGCGTCATCCTCGCCCGCCGAGGGTGTGAATGATCGAACTGCGCAGATCGACGTGCGGCGGATTGTCCGGCGGCGCTACGGGAGCGCCGGGATTCAACTGGCAGTTCTCCGCGACGACGCCGATCAGCACCTCGCCGTCGGTGAAATAGCGGTCGCCGCCGCCGTTCTTCCCGCGCAAGGTCGGGCCCACCCCCTGAATCTGGAAAAACGAGCGGATCGCCCCGGCCTTGCCGAGCGCCTGCCCGACAAATTCGCGTTCGGCGTCGAGATCGGGGCCGATATGATGCGTCACCTGCAAGGTGAAGTGGCTCAAGCCGACGCTGCGATCATAGCTGGCGGACGCGAGCCACAGCGGGCGGTCGTGAAAGACCTTGTCGCCGATGCGCCAGAGCCGGATGTGGTGGCGATGCGCGGCGGAAACGCCGTCGGGCAGCTGGAACGCCAGATCCTCGACGCGTCCGTCATAAAACAGCGGACTGACCGGCGCCGCCGGATCGGGGCGGTGGAGCGCGACGCTGCCGGCGATCTTCAGGCTGGAGCGCAAGGTGACCGAATCGGCCAGAATCCAGCCGGCCGAGCGAAAGGCGCATAAAACCTCGGGCTCGTCGCCCACCAGTCCGAAATTGATCGGATCGCCTTCTATGCCCTGGCTCGTGCGGGTCACCATTTCACGGCCGGCGAGCACGGCTTGCCGTTCCGCGCGCTTCCAGATCGCGGGCAGGGCGAGATAGGCCAGCACCAGCCAGATCGCCAGGACGGCTACAACGATATGAAGGCCGTGCATGGCCTGTGTTCTCCGGGTTTGATCCATTCTTTGCAGATTCCTGCCCATCAGGCGAGGGCGGCTGTTTCGACAGCATAAATCCGGTCGTCGTATTGTCGCCGCCTTTTTCGCGCATGTCGGCAGCACGACGCGGCCAGTGCAAGATGAAGTTCGGCGATTAAACGAAATTTTAAGCAATTGGCCTTCGTTTCTTGCGGCGGCTGGAATTTTTTCCCGATCCAACTGAAAACGGGTTGAGCCTCTAGTTTCTTGATTTGACGCGCTTTGTTGACGCGACCAGGCTCATCGCTTGAAAACGCTCCAATGGAATAGGCAAATGCGACTGGCGATCAATCAATGGCGGGCGGGACTGGCGGTCCTCGGCCTCACCTTGCTTCCCGGCCTGTCGGGATGCACCACGGTGGGCATGGCCGCGGCCGGCTCCGATCTCGGCTCCCACGTGAGCGACGGCGTCGCGCGCGGCGCCAGCGGCGTTGGCGGGCTTTTCGGCGGCGAGGCGGACGCGCCGGCCCATTCGACGCCGATCTTCGTCGTCTCGACTCGCAAGGGCGGCTCGCATTCGACGGAACTCACGCCCGGGGCGCAGGCCCGCGCGTCGCTCGACTTCATTTCCGTGCCGCCCGGCCACAAGGCCGGGACGATTGAAAAGCCGGGCTTCGGCAAGCCCGATCCGGCGCATCATTTCGCTTTGGTCGGCCACAGCTGGCTCGACGACGAGGACTTTCGCGCCCAAGTCGCCTCCCAGGTGTCGGGCCGCATCGGGGTCAATCGCGACGTGCTGGTTTATGTGCACGGCTTCAACACTTCCATGGAAGAGGCGCGCAACCGCCTGGCGCAAATTGTGGTGGACGGCAGGTTCGGCGGCGTGCCGGTGCTGTTCACCTGGCCGTCGAAATCGGCCTTGCTCGCCTATGGCGCCGACAAGGAAAGCGCCACCGCCTCGCGCGACGCCTATCTGAAACTGCTCGACGAACTCAGCCAGACGCCCGGCGTCGGCCGCGTACATATTCTCGCCCATTCCATGGGCACCTGGCTGACCATGGAGACGCTCCGCGAATCCGCCATCTCCGGGTCGCCCGACCTGCACGGCAAGCTTGGCGACGTCTTGCTGGCGTCGCCGGACATCGACCTGACGGTATTCAAGGCGCAGCTGGCGCGGCTCGATCCGTCGCACTTCTCGATCTTTGTCTCCAAGGGTGACCGCGCCTTGCAGGTTTCGGCCGGCATCCAGGGCGACCGCCGTCTCGGCGCCATTGATCCAGGGTCCGAGAAGGACCGTGAAATGATCGAAAAGCTGGGAGTGAAGGTCTATGATCTTTCCGATCTCTCGACCGGGCTGATCGGTCATGACAATTACGCCGAGGCGCCGCAGGCCCTACGCGAGATCGGTGCGACGATCAATGCGCCCCGCGCCTCCGAGGCCGGCGAACAGGCGGTGATCGATGCCGGCGCCGACCGCAGCGTGCGCCCGCCGCCGGGAGCGATCGCGACGGAAGCGCTGCCGCCGCCCGACGCGGCGCCGCAGGCGGCACCCGCGACGCCCGACGCGACGGCGGTCGGGAAATGATTGTTCTCTGTTAATCGGACTGTCGCAGACAGGATGCGGTCGGCGTGGCGTTCCGTGCAAAGGCCGCCACCAGAAGCGCCCAGGCCGCGATAAGGCAAAGACCGGCGCTTATATGCGTCAAGGCGACGGTCGCCTCCTGCCATGGCTGCCCGCCGCCTGCTTCGGCCTGCCGGGCTGCGAGGGGAAGAATGTCTTTTGTGCCCCACCAGCTGTTGGCGACTTCGGAGAGCGCCATCGGCCAGGTCAGCCATGCGCTCAGCCGCATCACCAGCAGCGATTTCGGGCCGACCGCGTGGTCGAACTTCAGCAGCAGGGCGGCCATTACTATGAGCAGCAGGCCGTTGAACTCGAACTGCAGATGCGCTCCGAGGGCCAATCGCGGGTAGGGCGTGTGGGGCGCGACCAGTCCCCAAATCAACCCGACAAGGACAAGCGCCAAGCCATTGAGCAATATTTCCTGACCGCCTCGCCTGATATCCATTGGCCCCTCCACGGAAAAGCCAATGATAGGCTCAAAAACGTCGATGGGCAGAAGCGTTTTTGTGTCAAACGCCGTCCGGTTACATCGGAGTGTCGGAATCGTCGGATAGCAGGCAGGGAAAGAGTTGGCGGAAAGCCCACTGCGCTCCGGCAACGCTGCGGTCGAAGCGCAGGACGACGTCAAAGCGCTTCCCGTCCCATTTGGCCGGCATGTCCGGAATGTTCTGGCCATTCGCCAGGGCTGGAAGGATCGACTTTCCAATCGACTTGTGCTCCCAGGAGATCAGCACGCATCCGGCCAGATTGACGATTTCCCGGACAAGCTGGGCTTCCTGCCCGACGGAAAAAGAGACGTTTGGCGTCAGATTCAACCGGGCGGCAAGCGGCGTGATGGTTGCGAAGGGCCGGTGGCTGCTTCCCTCGCCGGCGGCGTTGGGATCGGCGGCGTAGATCATCGAAGGTTGCGGGAAATCCAGGCCGCCACGCCCGGCTCCAAATAGCGCGGACCAACTCCCCGCGCGTTGCCAGCCGCGGATTACCAGCGATTTATCGTCCTCCACTCCGGCCAGCGTCAGGCCGGGCCCCGGCCAAGCTTCGTCGGGCTTTTCCGCATGCCGTATGATTAGGATCGTAAGCGCTGACATGGCTGCCTCCCCGGAAATTACCGCCCCGCACGGCTGATCTCGATTTGCCTTCCAAACTCAAACGGCTTGAGACGGGGGTTGTTTCCCGACAATCCGCTGCTATCGGCGGATTGTCGGAGCCCGGGGACAATTTCGCGAGCTTGCGGTCATCGATCGGCTTTGTCGGCGGCCGGCGCGGAGGAAGCCGGTTGCTGACCGTAATCGATGGCCGGCGTCTTCCTGAAAATGGAAACGAGGGCAAGCGCGATCAGCAGCACGATGACAGCCGGGATGAGGCGGTTGCGGAGCGGGACGGCGCTTGTGGAGCCGACGAAGGGAATATTCCTGTTGGCGCGCGTGTCGGGAAGAAGCGCAAAAAGGCGGTCGGCGATGGCGCTGCGATCGGCGCCGCCGCCATCCGGAATCATGCGAGCCAAGTCTTCGAGCGCGGCGGCTTTAGGCAATTTCGCGATGCGCGCCGCTTCCTTCCAGGGATCGGCGCCGGTGCGCGCGATGGCCGAAACCATGGTCAGCGAGGTTCCGTTCCCCTCGTCGCACACCACGGCATAAAGGAAAGGCTCGTATTCCGGGCCAAGCGAAGGGAAGGCTTGCGGCACGCTGGGTCCAATCCTTGAGTTATTTTGGCTATTGACGCCAATCCTCAGGCGCCGTGGAAAGCTGCCCGCTTACATCGACATGGGCGACTTCGCTTGCCGCGGGCAAAGTCGAGTCCGAAAAACGCAGGGCGAGCAGCAGTCCCTGGTCGGTCAGGAGTTGCAGGTCCGTGCGACCGAACAGACTTTTGAGCACGTCGCCCGAAAGCTGGATTTCACCGGAACCCGTGACGCCAACGGCTGGACGAAAATAGCCGTCGAGATCGAATTTTGCCGGCGCGATTTCTTTTCCGTTTTGCGTGACGACCCCGTTTCCGGAGATGCCGCCGAGATAACGCAGCGCTTGTGTCTTGAAGGCCATGGTCTCACCTGTTCTCGCCGTCAGCGGTCAAGGCGGCCGCAAGGTCTTTGGCGTCGATTGAAATCATCTGTTCCGGTCTGCCCGACGTCGCCAGAGAGGGGAGACGCAACATGGTCCCGACGCGACGAAAGGCGACAAACGACAAGCCGGTAATCTCTTCTTCGTCTGTCAACAGACGATAGGTTCCGGCCGGCTGTGGAGCTTCGAACTCTGGCAAAGCAAACGGACGCCTGAACGTTACGGTGGTTTCCGTGGTGCGTACAGGCATGTGTCGTCCTCAATGAGTCTTTTTTGGCGCCTTGATCGGCGTGAGCCTGCCCGCCGCCATCAAGGAGGGGGCCGGTTCCTTGGCCGGTTTGGCTGCTTTCGGCTTCTTGACTTCGCGGTTGCTGCGCTTGTGTTCCTGAGCCATGACAATCTCCCGATGCGTGATGGTGAAAACCCCGCAACCTTGATCAGGCGCGGGGCTTTGCATGCGCCGTGCCCTTTCCCCCGGCGAGTCCGCCTCGCGCGAGCGAGAAGAAATCGCGGGTCAAGTCGCCAGTACATCCGTGGTCGACTTGGAAAAGCGCAGGCTTAGCCGCAGGTTTTGCAACCCGCGGCAAAAAAGCGTCAGGACACGATTTCCAGCTTTTCGGCCGACATCTTGCCGCTCTTGCGGTCCGCAACGAGTTCGAAGGAAACTTTGTCACCCTCGCGCAACTGGTTGAGACCCGAGCGCTCTACGGCGCTGATGTGAACGAAGGCATCCTTGCCGCCGTCGTCCGGCGCAATGAAGCCAAAGCCTTTTTCGGAATTAAACCACTTGACGGTTCCCTGAGACATGGAAACCCCTTTCTAGAGACGTTACAAATGCACGCCAGCGCTGCCGCCGACCATCGAAATCGCATTTTTTGCTGAATGTTTGCGGCCTGCCGTTGAATAATTTCCAAAGAAAATTGACACGGAGATCCGTCTATCGACTTTCCTTAGGTGGGGGTCAGCGTCAAAAATACAAGGCCTGAGCAGATTTATCTTGTCACGCAATAGCTGACGGCGTGCTGAACGAAGTATTTTCACGAATGCAGTCCATTCGCTTTTTCTCATGAGCCGAGGGCTGCGCGAAAAATGCTGCGGGTGCTAATATGTGCGCCCACCCGCCCGCCTTGTTGGAGATCTCGTTGATCGCGCTGCGAATCCAACACAGGACGACCTATCGATACCAGCGGCAGGTGAGCCTCGGGCCGCATCGACTTATGCTGCGCCCGCGAGAAAACCGCGACCTTCGCGTGGTTTCGCATGAGGTGAGGATCAATCCCGCCGCATCGCTGACCCATTCGCAGGACGTGTTCGGCAATTCTGTCGCGGCCGCCGTTTTTGGCGTCAGCGTCGACATGCTCGTGATCGACAGCGTCACGCAACTGCAACTCGGCGCCGAGCCCTGGCCGGTGTTCGATGTCGCGGCGTCGGCCATCTCCTATCCGTTTCGCTACGCCGACGACGAGCAGACCGATCTCGGCGCCCTGATGTTCCAGCAATATTCCGATCGAAACGGCCGGTTGCGCGACTGGACCTGGGCCTTCGTCGGCGGCGTCCGGACGGATACATTGGCGCTGCTCAAGGATCTCAGTGTCGGCGTGTCGCGATGGATCAATTATCAAAGCCGGGACGACGAGGGCGTTCAGTCGCCTGTCGAGACGCTCGATCGCGGCTGGGGCTCGTGCCGCGATTTCGCGGTGCTGTTTGTCGAAGCCGCGCGCTGTCTCGGCTTTGGGGCGAGGATCGTTTCCGGCTATCTCTTTGTCGCTGACGCCAGTGTCAGCGGGTCGTCCAGTGCGGGCTCCACCCACGCCTGGGCGGAAGTTTATGTGCCCGGCGCCGGGTGGATCACCTTCGATCCCACCAACCGCAGCGTCGGCGGCTACAATCTGATTCCCGTGGCGGTGGCGCGCGACATCAGGCAGGCGATGCCGGTGGGCGGCAGTTTCGTCGGCCCCTCGGACGCCTTTCTGAGCATGTCGGTGGAAGTCGAGGTCACGGCGCAGGCCTGAGATCGGTGGCCGGAAAGGTTTTAAATGAAAAAGAGCCGCTGCATGGCGGCCCTTTCTTGCGAGGATCGAGGCTTTTGCCAATCGGCCAGAAAAGCCGTTCAGTAGTGATGGGCATAGTGGTGATGGTGATGATGATGGAACCCATGGGAGATGCTGGGACCCGCAACATAGCCTATCGCGCCTCCGCCGACGGCCCCGACAGGTCCGCCGACAATGGCGCCAGCGCCGGCGCCCATCAATCCATCGTTAAGTCGCTCCCCCGCCATTGCGGGGGCTCCGGCAAGCGCGACACCAATGATCAGCGCTGCAACATAAAAGACGTTTGTCATTTTCATATTCCTTTAGTAAGGCGCACGATAAATATTTTTGGCCAAACTATCGGCGTGCGCATAAGCATTGCTGCGACAGCTTTTCGTTTCGAAAAATCATGAATGCTTGGCTGTTTTTATAAAGTGGTGATTCAGGACAGATAAATCAAGTGTTAGCTTCGGGTGATTTGCACGCACAATCTTCTTAGCCGGCTCTAATCAGGCTCCCGGGAGCGCGATGGATGCGTTTTTATACCCGCGGGCGTCAGGTTCTTCGGGCGCCTGTGACCCGCAACAGCCAGCGAACCAGCGATGGCGCGAACCGGTTGTTCCAGTAATAGACGCGAAGCACGAAGGGATGAATGGTTTCGCGCCTTGGACGCGTGACGACGCCGGCGATCACGCGTCCGCACTCGGCGGGCGAAAGGGTGCGGATGGTTTTGGCGATCCCCGGCATATTTTCCGCCGCGCCGGGATTATGCTCGAAATATTCGGAAGAGACTCTTCCGAACACGATATGGCAGCTTTGAACGCCGGTTCCGGCAAGGTCCTGGCAAAGCGCCTCGTGCAGCCCCCGCAGCGCAAATCTCGCCGCTGTATAGCCCACCGCGCTCGGCCAAGCCATGTAACAGGCGGGCGAGTTGATGTGAACAATACGTCCCGATCCGCGTGCGAGCATGTCGCGCATGAAGGCGTAAGTGACATTATATGCGGCAAGATAGGGGGCGCCGATCATCTCTACGGCCTCCGCCGGCGGGGTGTCTTCAATGCGTTTCCATCGGCCGGCGCCGGCGCAATGAATGATGACATCGGGAATGCCGTGGCTTTTCCGGATCCGATCGGCCATCGCCAAAACTTCCTGGCCCGAGGCGGCGTCGCAGACCTCGAAGCTCGCCATCGGCCCGATCGAGGCGGCGAGTTCAGCCAGTTTCGCCTCGTTTCTCGCCACCAGCATGACGTGGAAGCCAAGGCCAGCGAGTTCTCTTGAGGCTTCCGCGCCTATGCCGCTCGAAGCTCCGGTAACAAGCGCGAATTTCTGCATCGTCCCCCCCGCCGTCAAGTGACATGCGAACTTCGGCATCATAAGCTCAAATCATCGCTGCGCGAGAACGATCAAAAAATGCTGTTTATCCATTTGGAAAAAGGGAGGACGCCAATGTCCGTTGTCGCGGATCTTGTTGAAAAAACCTTCCGATTTGTCCGTCTCGTCCCAATACACGGCGATCAACGGGATCTTTTATCTGGCGTCCGGCGCTGTGATGCTGGTCTGGCCGGGCGTGATCCAGACTGTTTTCCTGGATTCCGGTTTTGCCGGGCATGAGGAAGCGCTTTGCCGTGTGCTGGGCATGATGATCGCGGTCGTTGGTTGGCTTTACTTGTTCGGCGGCCGTTCGGGCGCAAAGCAATTCGTCGCCGCTTCGGTGTTTGACCGAGTGACGCTGGTTCCCCTGGTGCTCATACCTCTGGCGCTGGCTGGCGTGTTTCCTCATGTCATGACGACATTCGGGATTCTCGATCCAGCGCTCGGCATTGGCGCGTGGCTGCTTCTTCGCCGCCGGTCCTCAAGCGACGACGGACAATGCCGGGAAGCAAGGCGCAGCCTCGCTCGCAATGAATTTTCGGTTGTTTTCGGTCAGCAGCCCCCTGCGGCTTTCATCACTTCAGGAACCGACGCGCAAAGCGGGCGAGGGCGGGAACCGGCCGTGGGCGAAGCAGCCGCTCGTCATAGCCGGCCATCCGGCGGTCATTTTCGACAAGACATAGATCGATCAATTCCGCCGGAGACAACTCGACACCCACCGAGCTTGAGCCCTGCATGGCGAAATTGGCGTCCTGCATCTCGCCCGCGTTGTCGAGACCGCGGGCGATTCCGATTCGCTCCCAGATCAGGAACGCCCATACGGCCCATTCGGTGAGGCGGAAAATTGGGCGTTTCCACAAGGGCAGGGTGCGGCGACGCCAGGCGACCCAATTGGCGAAGAACAGGATATGACGCCCTTCTTCCTGTATCACCGGCTCAAAAGTCTCGATCAGTTCGTTGGGAAAAAAGCCGGACCGGCGCGCGCTCTCGAACAGGCCGAAGGCGAAGAAACTGTCGATACATTCGCTGTAGCCCGTCACCAGCCACGCCCACATGGGATATCTCGGCGGGGCGTATTCCGGCTCGGGGGCGAGCTTGATCCCATAAGCCTCAACCAGTTTGGAAAGGACGACCTTGTGTCGCGCCTCCTCGCCAGCGTCCATTTCCAGCGCCTCGCGCAAGACGGGGTCGTGGATGGTTTCGGCAAAAGTCTTGACCCTTATCGACGCCCTTCCTTCCGTCTGGACGGCGATGTCCCAGATCGGCAGCGATGTCACCCGCTCCAGCGCATCCGGCGCCAGTTTCGGCCAATCGATGACGGCTGGCTTGTAAGGGTTATGCGTATCGAGCAGCATCCGCGTGAACAGGCGCAAATGTTCGGGCGACCCGATCCGGATAGGGCCCGCCTCGCGCCCCGTCCAATTGCGCATGGCAAAATCGCTCGCGTCGAGCGTCGTGACGTTCCGGATCATTCGCACACCTCTCCTTCGATTCGTTCCGAAGTCGACAGCAGCTTAGCCGAGTTATTTCATCCCGCCAGTGACGCCGCGCACGATGGCGCGGGCTATCGCCGAACCGACCGAGCGCGCGACGGAATTGGTCGCCGACTGGACGATGGTCTGGCCGACCGATTTCTGCCGTCCCCTCGGTCGGAACAGGCCTTCCAGTCCCGCGCCGATCTGCGACAGCAGGCCGCCGTCCTCGTTTTGCCCGACCGGCGCGCCGGTGGCGCGCTGCTGCGCCCGCGCCTGCAGGATCTCGAATGCGGATTCGCGGTCCACGGCGACATCATATTTGCCCTTGAACGGGCTGGACGCCTGAACTTCCGTCAGTTCCGCAGCGGTGATCGGGCCGACGCGCGAAGCGGGCGGCGCGATCAGATCGCGCGACACGATGGCCGGGGCGCCGCTCTCCTCCATCATAGAAACCAAGGCTTCCCCGACCTTGAGCTTGGTGATGACATCGGCGGTGCTGAAGGCGGGATTCTGGCGAAAAGTCTCGGCGGCGACATTGACCGCCTTCTGGTCGCGCGGCGTGAAGGCGCGTAGCGCATGCTGGACGCGATTGCCCAATTGACCGAGCACGATGTCCGGCACGTCGATCGGACTCTGGGTGACGAAATAAACGCCGACGCCCTTGGAGCGGATCAGCCGCACGACTTGTTCGATGGCGCGCAGCAGGGCTTTTGGCGCGTCGTCGAACAGGAAATGCGCCTCGTCGAAAAAGAACACCAGCTTCGGCTTGTCGAGATCGCCGACTTCCGGCAGGCGGGCGAAAAGCTCGGACAGCAGCCAGAAAAGGAAAGTCGCATAGAGATGCGGGCTGCGGATCAGCTTGTCGGCTCGCAAGATATGGATGAAGCCGCGCCCGTCCACGTCCTTGAGCAAGAGATCGTTGATGTCGAGGGCCGGTTCGCCGAAGAATTTGTCGGCGCCCTGATTGTCCAGCACCAGCAGGCGCCGCTGGATCGCGCCGATGCTCGCCGGCGCGACATTGCCGTAGCGGGCTTGCAATTCGCTGGCGTTTTCCGAGACATAGCCGAGAATGGCGCGCAGGTCCTTCATGTCGAGCAGGGCGAGGCCCTGTTCGTCGGCGACGCGAAAGGCGATGTTGAGCACGCCTTCCTGGGTGTCGTTGAGTTCGAGAATCCGCGCCAGCAGCAGCGGGCCCATTTCGGCGACGGTGGCGCGAACCGGATGGCCGCTTTCGCCGAAAATGTCCCAGAAGACGCAGCGGAACTGGTCCGGCTCATATTTGACGCCGATCTCCGCGGCGCGCGCGACGAAGGGTTTTGCGCCGTCGCCGGGCATGGCGATCCCGGAAAGGTCCCCCTTGACGTCGGCGGCGAAAACACTGACCCCCGCCTCGCAAAAACCTTCCGCCAGCTTTTGCAGCGTCACCGTCTTGCCGGTCCCGGTCGCGCCGGCGACGAGGCCGTGGCGATTGGCGTAGCGCAGCAGCAGGTAGTCGTAATCGTCGCTCTTGCCAACGAGAATCTTGCCGGGAATTTTTCGCGGGTCTTCGGCCATGGAGGGAATCGCTCTTTCTGCCTGATTATGTCAGAGGATAATGCGCGCGGCCGCTTCTGGCGAGTTTTTCGCGCCCGTCCAGCATGAGTGTCGGAGATTTTTTGGCGCTATGTCCCTTGCACAAGCCGAGCTTGAGCCGCACGCCGCAAACCCGACCGATCTGCCGCTGGCGGCGCGCTGGCGCATTTTCGCCTATCTCGCGGCCCTGATCGCCATTCTCGGCCTCGGCGACCCCAATGAGGGCCTGCTCAACCTGCCGGTCTCGTTCCTGCTCAAGAATAAATTGCAGTTGCAGGCGCATGAAATGGCCAATTTTCGGCTGGTCTCGGCCCTGCCGCTCTATTTCGCCGCGGTGTTTGGCTTCATCCGCGATAGCTGGCATCCGTTCGGCATGAGGGATCGCGGCTTCATGATCCTGTTCAGCCTGATCGGCTGCGTCCTCGACCTGATTTTCGCCTTCACGCCGGTGTCGACCTTTTCTTTGCTCGCCGCTATCCTGACGCTGACCACCGCCTTCCTGTTCGTCTCCAGCGCCCAGAACGGCCTGTCCTCGACCATCGGCCAGCAGCATGTCATGTCGGGCCGGGTCAGCGCGGTCTGGTCGATTTTCGGCATGGTTCCGGTGGTGACGACTTTCGTGCTCGGCGGAAAATTCAGCGATCTTCTCGAAGGCAGCGATCCCGAATTGGCGGCGCGGGTGATGTTTCTTGCCGGAGCGGCGATGACGGGGCTGGTCCTGATCTATGCGCTTTGGCGGCCCGCCGTGGTCTATGACAACGTCCATCACGAGGATCCGGACGTTCACCGCCCGCGCGCCGATTTGATCAGGCTGGCGAAGCATTGGCCGATCTATCCGGCGCTGGCGATCTGGCTGTTGTGGAATTTCAATCCCGGCGCCTCGACGCCGCTGCAATATCATCTGCAGAACCAGCTTCACGGCTCCGACGGCGACTGGGGCGTGTGGAACGCCATCTATTGGGGCTCCTATATCCCGACCTTCATTCTCTATGGCCTGCTCTGCCGGCGCGTCGCTTTGAAAAAACTTCTGCTGTGGAGCACGGTCTTCGCCGTGCCGCAATTCGCGCCGCTCTTGTTCGTGCATTCGGTGAGCGGGGCGATGATCGCCGCCGTCTCGATCGGACTTATGGGCGGCATGGCCAACGCCGCCTATCTCGATCTTCTGATTCGCTCCTGTCCGCCCGGCCTGCAGGGCACGGTGCTGATGATGTCCACCGCGCTCTATTATGTCGCGACGCGTTTTGGCGACGTCTGGGGAACCAGCCTTTACGAGAATTACGGCGGCTTCGAAATCTGCGTGGTGATGACTATTGTTGTCTACGCCGCCATCCTGCCGATCCTCTGGCTGATCCCGAAAGACCTGACCGCGACGGCCGACGGCGAAGTCGCCGCGGCAAAGACTTCCAGCGACAAGACGGCGCTTTCAATGACCTTCAGAAAAAGCTAATGGTCCGCGCATGATCTGGCTCGTTTTCGCAATCCTGACTGGACTCGCGGTTTTTGCCCTGCTTTGGCCCTTGTCGCGCTCCGCGCCCAAACCCCGCGAGGACGCGGCGGACGTCGCCTTTTATCGCGCGCAGATCGCCGAGATCGACGCCGAGCTTTTACGCGGGATGCTCGACAAGGATCAGGCGGAGGCCGCCAAGGCGCAGGCTGGGCGCCGGCTGCTCGCGGCGGCGCCGGAGGAAGTGGCGCTCACGAATTCGCCCCGTGCGAGAAGGATCGCGGCGCTGTTGGCGATTTTCGCCATCCCGGCCTTGGCGCTCGGGCTTTACACCAGGATTGGCCATCCGGACTTGCCGGATTTGCCGCGCGAAAAACGGCTGGCCAGCGAGCCGTCGGCGATGGACATCGGCGCCGCCGTGGCGAAAATCGAGGCGCATCTCGCCGCTCACCCGGACGATGGCCGCGCCTATGAAGTCGTCGCCCCGGTCTACCTTCGCATGGGCCGGTTCGACGACGCCGTTCATGCCCGCGAACAGGCGATCAAACTTTTAGGCGATACCGCCGAGCGCCGAGTGCGTTACGCCGAAGCTCTGGCCTATGCCTCTGACGGCGTGGTGACGCCCGAGGCCGAGGAGCAGGTCCGTCGCGCTCTCGCCATCGATCCGAAATATATGGAAGCGCGTTATTTCCTGGGACTAGGGGCAGCGCAGCACGACGACGTCGAGGGCGCACGCAAAATCTGGAGCGAAATGATCGCCGAACTGCCGGCCGATTCGCCGGTCGCCAAGGCGGTGGCGGAAAAGCTCGCCATGCTCGACGCGCCGGTCGAGGGCGCCCCGGCGGCCTCCGGGACGGCGCCTATGCCGGCGGCTTCCGCCGCCGCTGTCGCCGCGCAGCCGAGGGATGAGCAGCAGAAGACCATCAACGCCATGGTCGAGCGTCTGGCGCAGCGTCTAGCCGCGCAGGGCGGCGACGCGCAAGAGTGGCAGCGCCTTATTCGCGCCTATAAAGTATTGAATGAGCAGGACAAGGCGCAGGCCGCTCTCGCTGAGGCGCAACAAGCCTTGAAGAACGACGCCGCGGCGCAGCAGAACTTAAGCTCTTTGGCGCAGGAACTGGGGTTGAAGCAGAAATGACGCGCAAGCAGAAAAGGCTGACCTTGATCTTTTCTGCGCTCGGCCTGCTCGGCCTGGCGGTCGGGATGGTGCTTTTCGCCCTGCGCGACAATGTGGTGTTTTTCTATGGCCCGACCGAAATGACGGAAAAGAATGTCGGCCCCGGCCAGCGCCTGCGCATCGGCGGTCTGGTGAAACCCGGCACGCTGGTCCATCTCGATGGCAAGAGCATTACTTTCGAAGTCACCGACGGCAAGAACGACGTGCCGGTGTCCTATACCGGGCTGTTGCCCGACCTGTTCAAGGAAGGGCAGGGCGTGGTGGCCGAAGGCGCGCTGAACCAGGCGCATGTTTTCGCGGCGGATTCCATTCTCGCCAAGCATGACGAGCGCTACATGCCGCGCGAAGTCGCCGACGCCTTGAAAAAACAGGGCGTCTGGCAGGAACAGGGCGCCAAGGTCAGCGCCGGAGCGACAACCCAATGATCGATGAGATCGGACATTACGCGCTGGTTCTGGCGCTGGCGCTCGCAGTGATGCAGATGGTGCTGCCGTTCTGGGGCGCGCGGGCGCGCGACGCCCAGTTGATGGCGCTGGCTCGGCCGGCCGCCCTGGCGCAATTCGCCTTTGTCGCCTTGTCCTATGCGGCCTTGACCTATGCCCATGTGGTTTCGGATTTCTCGCTGGCCAATGTGGTGGAGAATTCCCATTCGGCCAAGCCGCTGATCTATAAAATCTCGGGCGTCTGGGGCAATCACGAAGGCTCGATGATGCTCTGGGCGCTGATCCTGACCCTGAGCGGCGCCGCCATGGCGACCTTTTCGCGGACGATACCGCCGCGCCTGCTCGCCGACGCGCTGTCGGTCCAGGGCTGCCTCGGCGTCGCCTTCCTGCTGTTCATCCTGTTGACCTCCAATCCTTTCGCGCGGCTGTCGCCGGCGCCGATGGAGGGCAACGATCTCAATCCGATCCTGCAGGACCCCGGCCTCGCCATCCATCCGCCCTTGCTCTATCTCGGCTATGTCGGCTTTTCGATCGTGTTTTCGCTTGCCGCCGGCGCGCTGATCGGCGGACGCATCGACGCCGCCTTCGCCCGTTTCATCCGTCCTTGGACGCTCGCCGCCTGGTGCTTTCTGACGCTCGGCATCGCCATGGGCTCCTACTGGGCCTATTACACCCTGGGCTGGGGCGGCTTCTGGTTCTGGGACCCGGTGGAAAACGCCTCGCTTCTGCCCTGGCTCGCCGGAACGGCGCTGGTCCATTCCGCCGCGGTGATGGAAAAGCGCGAGGCGCTGAAAATCTGGACGATCTTCCTCGCGATTCTCACCTTTTCGCTGTCGCTGCTCGGCACTTTCCTGGTGCGCTCCGGCGTGTTGACCTCGGTTCACGCCTTCGCCAGCGATCCGCAGCGCGGTCTGTTCATCCTCGGCATTCTTGTGCTGTTCATCGGCGGCTCGCTGTTCCTGTTCATGCTGCGCGCCCCGACCCTGTCGCAAGGTGGGCTGTTCGCGCCGATCTCGCGCGAGGGCGCGCTGGTGGTGAACAATCTCCTGCTTTCGGCCGCCTGCGCCGCCGTGTTCGTCGGCACGCTCTATCCCTTGGCTCTGGAGGCGTGGAACGGCGACAAGATTTCGGTCGGCGCGCCGTTCTTCAACCTGACCTTCGGGCCGCTGTTCGCGCCGCTCCTGCTGCTGATGCCGATCGGGCAGAATCTGGCCTGGAAACGCGGCGATTTTTTTGCCGCCGCGCAACGCCTCTATTTCGCCGCCGCCTGCGGCTTCGCCGCCATGGCGGCGTTTTATTGGGCGCATGGCGCGCCGGTGGTGGCTTTCGTGGGCGCGGGCGTGGCGATCTATCTGATCGTCGGCTCTTTCGTCGAGGTTTTCAGCCGCATTTTCCCCGCCGGCCTGCGCGCTTCGAAGAACGTTTTTTCCCGTGCGAAAGGCCTGCCCTTGTCGGCCTGGGGGGCGGCCTTCGCCCATGCCGGGCTCGGCGTCACCATGCTCGGCCTGGCGGCGAGCGGCTGGGGCGCGGAAAAGATCGTGTCGATGAAAACCGGCGAGTCATACAGCGTCGGCCCTTATCAATTGCAGGTCATCGCCATGACCTCGGATGCGGGGCCGAATTACAAGGAGGCCGTCGCCCATATGAGCGTCAGTCGCGATGGCGCCATTGTCGCCCTGATCGAACCGTCGAAGCGCTTTTTCACCACCCGCCGGATGGGGACGTCGCAGGCGGGCATCGTGACGCTCAATTTCGGCCAGATCTATGTCAGCATCGCCGACCAGAATGAAAACGGGACGCTCGACGCGCGGCTCTACTGGAAGCCGCTGGTGTCGCTGATCTGGCTCGGCGCCCTGGTGATGGCTTTCGGCGGCGGCCTGTCCCTGAGCGACCGGCGGTTGCGGGTGGGAGTCGCCCACCGCGCGGCCAAGGCTTTCGGCGCCTCCGCCCGGACCGCGAGCTGAGCCATGCGTAAAAAAGTTTTCGGGCTTTTCGCTTTGCTGGTTCTGGCGCTCGGCGCAGCGGCCCCGGCCTTAGCCGTGCAACCCGACGAAATCCTTGCCGACGCCAGGCTTGAACAAAGGGCGCGGAAAATTTCCGCCGGCCTGCGCTGTCTCGTCTGCCAGAACCAGTCGATCGACGATTCCGACGCGACGCTGGCCAAGGACCTCCGCGTTCTGGTGCGCGAACATTTGCAGGCCGGCGACAGCGACGAGCAGATTCGCGCCTTTCTCGTCGCGCGCTACGGCAATTTTATCCTGTTGAAGCCGCCCTTCGCCTGGGACACGGCTATGCTCTGGCTGTCGCCCTTCGTCCTGCTGGCTCTGGGCGGCGCCGCCATGGTCGGCTACAGCCGCAGCAAGCGCACGGAAAAGCCCGCGGCGCCGCTTTCGGTCGATGAGAGCGAAAAGCTCAAGGCGCTGCTGGGCGACCAGCCCGGCGGGCAGGCGTGACACTCCGCGACGCCTCCTGAAAGATTACCAAATGTTCATGCAGCAGAAACGGCGGCGTAAGCCGTCGTCTCCCATATTAACCATCGAAGCGACTGCAGAGGTTTTCCAATCGGAGCGTTACCCCCCGCCGAGTTCGGAAAACGCGTAAATGCAGAAAGCCTGATCCATGAAATTGCAGCATCATGGATCAGGCCCTCGCTGATTTTTCAATATGGAGTCCCTGATGGTGAACTGGTCCCCGCGCACCCCCCGCAGTGAACTGTCGCCTTTCCGCGAAAGACGCCAGTCGCCCGTGCGCGTGTTATTGCTCGGCGCCGTCGGCGCCGCCGCTCTTTTTGGCGCCGCTTCCAGCCTCGCTCTGCTTCCCGCCCATGCCGAAGCGCCGGTTAACCAGGGCCTGGTTTTCGCCAGCCCGCCCTCCTTCGCCGACATGGTCGATCACGTCAAAGGCGCGGTCGTCGCGGTCAAGGTCAATGTTGTTGAGAAGGCCGACGCGGAAAATCCGGGCGCGGGCGAAGGCCTGCCTCCCGGCATGCCGCCGCTGTCGCCCGACGATCCCCTCTATCGTTTCTTCAAGCGGTTTGGCGGCCCGAACGGCATGCCCAATGGCGGTCCCTTGCCCCATTCCCACAAAGGCCAGGCGCTGGGCTCCGGCTTCATCATTTCCAGCGACGGCTATGTCGTGACCAACAACCATGTCGTGGACAGCGCCACCGACGTGACGATAACGCTCGACGGCGGCAAGTCGGTTCCGGCGAAGATCATCGGCGTCGACAAGAAAACCGATCTGGCCTTGCTGAAAATCACCGAGGGCGGCCCTTACCCCTATGTGCAGTTTTCTGAAACCATGCCGCGCGTCGGCGATTGGGTGATCGCGGTAGGCAATCCCTTCGGCCTCGGCGGAACGGTGACGGCGGGCATTGTTTCCGCGCGTGGCCGCGACATCGGCTCCGGCCCCTATGATGACTTCCTGCAGATCGACGCGGCGGTCAACCGCGGCAATTCCGGCGGTCCGACCTTCAACGCCAAGGGCGATGTGGTTGGCGTCAACACCGCGATCTATTCGCCCTCAGGCGGCAGCGTCGGCATCGGGTTCGCCATTCCGTCGGAAGTCGCCAAGGACGTGATCGACGCGCTCAGGACCAAGGGCACGGTGGCGCGTGGCTATATCGGCGTGCAGATCCAGCCGGTGACGCAGGAAATCGCCGAAAGCCTCGGCCTGAAATCGACCAGCGGCGCGCTGGTGGCGCAGGCCCAGCCCAACACGCCGGCTGCTAGCGCGGGCATCGCCTCCGGTGACGTCATCACCGGCGTCAACGGTGAAAAGGTCGAAGGCCCACGCGAATTGTCGCGCAAGATCGCGGCGCTCGGCCCCGACGCCAAGGTCGACCTGACCTTTATCCACAATGGCGCCGACAAGACCGCCAGCCTCAAGCTCGGGCAGTTGCCATCCGACAAGGAGGCCAAGGCCGAAACGGTTCCGGAAAAAGCGGCCAAGACGTCGCTCTCCGGGTTCGGCTTCAGCCTGTCGCCGGCGAACTCGGTAGCTGGCGCCGGCAAGGAGGGCGCGGTGGTGACCGAACTCGATCCTGAAGGGGTCGCCGCGCAGAAAGGCCTGCGTGCCGGAGACGTGATCCTCGACGCCGGCGGCAAGCCGGTCGCCGGGCCGGAAGACGTGGTCAAGGCGCTGGATACGGCGAAAAAGGAAGGCCGCCACGCCGTGCTGCTGCGCGTGAAATCCGGTGACAACATGCATTTTCTGGCTATCTCCTCCGATCCGTCGTGAGGGGGTCGGCGCATAATTAATGCGCCGTAACTGGCGGCAGATCGGGACACCCCCTCCCGATCTGCCGTTTTTTTATGATTTTTTGCGCAGCGGCGCGTAATTTCGCTGTTTCGTAATTCCCAAGCTCCGCGCTAAAATGCCTCCATGCGCATTCTCATCATCGAAGACGATTCCCAAGCCAGCGCCTATCTGGTCAAGGCTTTTCGCGAGGCTGGGCACATGGCGGATTCCGCCGCCGACGGACTTTCCGGCTATGCGCTCGCCGAGAGCGGCGGCTATGACGTGCTGATCGTCGATCGCATGCTGCCCAAGCTCGACGGATTGTCGCTGATCGGAGGATTGCGGGCGCAGAAGATCGAAACCCCGGTGCTGATCCTTTCGGCGCTTGGCCAGGTCGACGACCGCGTCAAAGGCTTGCGCGCCGGGGGCGACGATTACCTGTCGAAACCTTACGCTTTCGCCGAACTGCTCGCCCGCGTCGAAATCCTGTCGCGCCGCCGCCCGGGCGGATTGGGCGAGGAGGCGTTTTACCGCGTCGGCGACCTCGAACTGGATCGCCTGAAACACAAGGTATTTCGCGCCGGCAAGGAGATCGTGCTGCAGCCGCGCGAATTTCGGTTGCTGGAATATCTGATGCGCCACGCCGGCCAGGTGGTGACCCGCACGATGCTCCTGGAAAATGTCTGGGATTATCACTTCGATCCGCAAACCAACGTGATCGACGTGCATATCTCGCGGTTGCGCGGGAAAATCGACAAGGGACATCACGTCCCCTTGCTGCAAACGGTGCGTGGCGCCGGCTATTCCCTGCGCGAAGGGGCGGCGTGAGACTCGTCTTGCGAGGGGGAGTTAATCTCGCAAGATATCCGCAATCAGATGCGGGCTGCGACTTCTTGTCGTCAGATAGAGGCCGTGGGCTTCAAATCCTCCTTCGGGCCGACCTGGCCCATAAGATACTCGCTGCGTTGTCTTGGGGCTATTCGGAGCGCTCCGTCACTCCGGGAGAAAAAGACATGAATGATTCCGACTGTTTGAAAACTGGCATGCGCCTGAGGGTCGTCGAACAAATCATGAGGCCCGCGGCCTTGACCTCGACCAGGACCTCGCCCTCCCTTGGCGTGGGCGTCAGGCGCTCGACCAGCGCCAAAGCGGAAAGATCGCCGGTTTGCGAAAAAGACAAGGCCTGCACGATGGGCGCTCCCGAATTGCTGGCTGCGGCTTAATAGCCGTCTGACGATTCGGCAATGGCCGATGAGCGCGAGTCCGGGACGGCGTCTTCCTCGGCCCAGCGCTGCGCCGTCGCTCCAATCGCGTCGAGAATGTCCTTCAACTCCGCGCCGCGCGCCGTCAGGCTGTAAAAGACCTGTGGTGGAATGGTTGGGCGCTGGTCACGCAGGACCAGCCCGTCCGCCTCCAACCGCCGCAATCTTCCAGTCAGGACTTTTGGGGAAATGCCGGGCATATGGGCGCGGAACTCGCCGAAGCGCAGCACGCCGTTCTGGCGCAAAAGATAGAGAATATAAGTCGTCCATGGTCCGGCGATCTTGTTCAGCAGGCTGTCGACCGGGCATTCGTCATGGCTGTTCCTGCCTTCGCCCATCACAAATCTCCGCTTATGCAATCAGTATCCTTTAGGTAACTACTTTCAAAAAGAAATCAAGTCGCCTATGTCGGTGGCGTCGCCTCTCGAAGGGGCGAGGAAAAGGGACTTCGACCATGACGAAAATCGCCATCGTTTACTATTCCGGCTATGGCCACACCGCCAAACAGGCGGAAGCCGTGCTTGAAGGCGCGGCCTCGGTCGCTGACGCCAAGCTTTACCGCATCGATGCGAACGGCGACCTGCCGGAGGGCGAATTCGAGGCGCTGGCGGGCGCCGACGCCATCATCTACGGCAGCCCGACCTATATGGGCGGAGCGGCCTGGCAGTTCAAAAAATTCGCCGACGCCTCGTCCAAACCCTGGTTCGGCCAGGCCTGGAAGAACAAGGTCGCGGCGGGTTTCACCAATTCGGCCTCGGTCAATGGCGACAAATTTTCGACCATCTCCTATTTCGTCACGCTGGCCATGCAGCACGGCCAGATCTGGGTCGGCGCCGGGCTGATGCCGAGCAACACCAAGGCGCATGGTCCGGACGACGTCAACTGGACGGCGGGGTCCGCCGGCGCCCTCGCGATCTCGCCCGCCGACGCCTCGCCGGCAGAAGCGCCGCGCAAAGGCGATCTCGAAACGGCGCGACTGTTGGGCGTCCGCGTTGCGGAACTGGCGAAGAAGCTGAAGGGCTAAAAACTTCGCAACCGTCATTGCGAGGAGCGAAAGCGACGAAGCAATCCAGTGGCCTGTCCAGACCGGAATGCTTCGCTCCGCTCGCAATGATGGTCGCCCTACCGCCCCACCGCCCGCCAACCGATGTCGCGGCGGCAAAAGCCTTCGGGGAAATCGATGGCGTCGACGCCGCGATAGGCCAGAGCCTGCGCCTGCGCCACATCGTCGGCGAGCGCGGTGATATTGAGCACGCGGCCGCCGTTGGCGACCAGCTTTCCGTCCACCAGCTTGGCGCCCGCAATGGTGACGCTGACGCCCTCGATCCGCTCGGCCTTGTCGATCCCTTCGATCAACCCGCCCTTGCGCGGCGCCGCCGGATAATTCTGCGCCGCCAGCACCACGGTGAGCGCGGTCTTGTCGGACAGATGCACCGCGTCGGGCAGGCGACCGCCGGCGCAGGCGAGCAGCAGGCCGAGCAGATCGTCCTGCAGCCGCGCCAGCATCACCTGGCATTCCGGATCGCCGAAACGCGTATTGAATTCGATCAGTTTTGGCCCGTCGCGGCCGATCATCAGTCCGGCGAACAGAACTCCTTTGAACGGGGAGCCCTCGGCCTTCATCGCTGCGACGGTCGGCTCGATGATTTCCGCCATGACCCGCGCGGAAATTTCAGGCGTCATCACCGGCGCCGGGGAATAAGCGCCCATGCCGCCGGTATTGGGGCCGGTGTCGCCATCGCCGACCCGTTTGTGATCCTGCGCCGAGGCGAAGGCCAAGGCCTTGGCGCCGTCGCAAAGCGCGAAAAACGAGACCTCCTCGCCTTCGAGAAAGGCCTCGATCACCACTTCCGCGCCCGCTTCGCCAAAGGCCCCGGCGAACATGTCCTCCACCGCCGCTTCGGCCTCGGACGGGGTCATGGCGACGACCACGCCCTTGCCGGCGGCGAGCCCGTCCGCCTTGACGACAATCGGCGCGCCCTGTTCGCGCAAATAGGCCAGCGCCGGTTCGCGCGTGGTGAATCGTTTATAGGCTCCGGTGGGGATGTGATATTTGGCGCAAAGGTCTTTGGTGAAGCCTTTCGAGCCCTCGAGCCGCGCGGCGGCCTTGCTCGGCCCGAAAGCTTGCAAGCCAGCAGCCTCCAG
The DNA here is from genome assembly GCF_052145335.1 of Rhodoblastus sp. Lineage (GTDB taxonomy): Bacteria > Pseudomonadota > Alphaproteobacteria > Rhizobiales > Beijerinckiaceae > Rhodoblastus. The sequence continues at coordinate 3,548 of NZ_JBKQOU010000070.1, read as the reverse complement.
CGCGTCGACCAGTCCCTCGACCAAGGGCTGCTCGGGCCCGATCACGACAAAACCGACGTTCTGCACACGGCAGAAGGCGATCACGGCGTCGAAATCGGTGGCGTCGAGCGCGACATTATACGCAATCCTCGCCGTGCCGGGATTGCCCGGCGCGACGAACAGTTTTTCCAGCTGTGGGCTTTTGGCGAGCGCAACGGCGAGCGCATGTTCGCGGCCGCCTGAGCCGATAAGAAGGATGTTCATGAATGGCCTCGTTTCGCTGTCTGTTTAGGCGAGGCCGAGCAACGTTTCAACTTTGCCGCATCACCACGAAATGTCAGCGTTGACACGGCTGCGTACGTCTTCAAGCGTGAGGCTGCGGAAAAACTCATGCCAGGGCTGCGGAACGAGATAATCCATCTTGCCGTCGGCGTCCCAGACCATCGCCACCGTGCCTTTGAGTCCGGAGGCGTTCGACAAGGACTGCAATTGCCCGATCGTCGCTTCCTGCTGACTCAGTGAGGCGCGGGCGAAAGAACTATCCATGATGACGATCACCATTTCCTGGCCTTGTTCGTTCAGTTGGGCGACCTTTATCGACGGCATGGCGGCTCCATGGGATATTTTTCGTCTGTCGAGCATATTCGGCGCCAAATCTTCCGCTCGCCAGAGCGGGCCCAAAATTGTTAGCCTTGTTCCATGAGCGAATCCGCCCCGCTGACCAACGCGCCCGAACTCACCGTCTCCGAACTGTCGGGGGCGCTGAAGCGCGCCATCGAGGACCAGTTCGGCCATGTCCGGCTACGCGGCGAAATTTCCAATTATCGCGGGCCTCATTCTTCCGGCCACGCCTATTTCTGTCTGAAGGACGCCAACGCCCGCATCGACGCGGTGGTGTGGAAAGGCGTGTTCTCCCGTTTGCGCACCAAGCCGCAGGAGGGGCTCGAGGTTATCGCCACAGGAAAAATCACCACTTTTCCGGGAAAATCTTCCTATCAGATCGTCATCGAGCAGTTGGAGCCGGCGGGTCTTGGCGCGCTGATGGCGCTGCTCGAAGAGCGACGCAAGAAACTCGCCGCCGAGGGAATGTTCGACGAGGCGCGCAAGAAAAAGCTTCCCTTTTTGCCCAAGATCATCGGCATCGTCACTTCGCCGACCGGAGCTGTGATCCGCGATATTCTCCACCGCCTGCACGACCGTTTTCCGCGCCACGTTATGGTCTGGCCGGTGCGGGTGCAGGGCGAGACATCGGCGCAGGAAGTGGCCAACGCCATTCGCGGCTTCAACGCCTTGAAACCGGGCGACAAAATTCCGCGTCCCGACCTGCTGATCGTCGCGCGCGGCGGCGGATCGCTGGAAGACCTCTGGAGTTTTAACGAGGAAGAAGTTTTGCGGGCGGCGGCCGAGAGCCAAATTCCGCTGATTTCGGCGATCGGCCACGAGACCGACTGGACTTTGCTCGATCTCGTCGCCGATCTGCGCGCGCCCACGCCGACCGGCGCCGCCGAAAAGGCCGTGCCGGTGCGCTCCGAACTCATCAGCGATGTCGCCGATTTGTCGCGCCGCCATACCGACGCGATTTTCCGCGCCCTCGATCGCCGCCGCACCGACCTGCGGGCTTTGGCGCGCGCGCTGCCGGGCGGCGAATCGCTGCTCGCCACGCCGCGCCAAAGGCTGGACCGGGCGGGCGAAAAGATGCGCGCCTCGCTGCTGGCCTCGCTCGGCAGGCGGCAACTGGCTCTGGCGCAGGCGTCGCGTCTGCTGGCGCGCCACGCGCCGCAGGCCGAATTACAGCGGGTGACGGGGCGGCTGAACACTTTGTCCTTTCGTCTGGACGCCGCCCGCGCGCCGCTGACGCAAAGGCGGCGGGAAAGACTGGAGACGCTGGCGAAAAGCTTTCACGCGGCTCTCGCCTCCCGCGGAAGGCTGCTACGGCGCGATCTGGCGGCGCGGGAGCAAGGGCGTCAGGTTCTGGCGGCCCGGCTTTCCGCCGCGCTCGCGGCGTCGATGGGCCGCCGCCGCGAAAAACTCGCGCATCTCGATCAATTGCGTTTCGCGCTCGGCTACGGCGCGATTTTGCAGCGCGGTTTCGCCTTGGTGCGCGACGCGACGGGCGCCGCCGTCCATTCCGTCACCCAGGCGCCGCCGGGTACTTCGCTCAGCCTGCAATTTTCCGACGGCAGGATCGCGGCGACGGCGGAAGGCGCCTTTGATGGCGCTCCGGCGAAGAAACCAAGAAATGCGACGAAAAAACCGCCGGAAGGCGGGCAGGGAAGCTTGTTCTAGGAAGCGCGACTTGCGCTCGATTCTGGAATAGGAATAAATTTCCTTTGACCTGGATCAAAATGCTTATCGCCCTCCTGACCGACATTCACGCCAATCGCGAAGCCTTCGACGTCTGCCGAGCGGAAGCGCGGCGCCTCGGCGCGGAAAAATTCGTCTATCTCGGCGATCTCGTCGGCTATGGCGCAGATCCTTCCTATATCGTCGATTGCGTCGCGCAGGATTGCGCTCACGGCGCCGTCAGCCTGATGGGAAATCACGATCTGGCCGCCGTGGAAGGGCCCGGCGACTATATGAATTCCGCTGCCTGCAAGGCGATCGAATGGACGGCGGGAAAACTCGACGCCGCGCAGAGCGCCTTTCTCGCCGCCATGCCCTTCACCGCCACAACCCGCAACGGCGCGAGCGTGGAGACGCTTTACGTCCATGGCGACGCCAGCGCGCCGGAAAGATTCATCTACGTCATCGGAGCCGAGGTGGCGGAGCGTTCGCTCAACGCGACCTCGGCGCAGGTCACCTTCTGCGGCCATGTGCATCGGCCGCAGCTGTATCATATGGCGCCCGGCAAGCCGCCGGCGCCATTCACTCCCACCGCCAACCTGCCGACGCCCTTGGCGCGCAGCCGGCGCTGGCTGTCGGTTCTCGGCGCCGTCGGCCAGCCGCGCGACGGCAACCCGCTCGCCGCTTTCGCCCTCTACGACGACGCGCGCGGCGCCCTCAATACCATCCGTGTGCCCTACGACATCGACAAGGCGGCGCAGAAAATTCTCGCGGCGGGCCTGCCGGAGTTTTTAGCGGAACGGCTGTATGAGGGACGGTAATTTTGCAATCCAAAACCGATATCCGCAGGAATAGGCGGCTATCAGCGGGGAGCGGACAACCGCCGAAGTCACCGATAAAGGAAAAGTCGGCAGAAGCCGGTCGTTGGTCGGGTGACGAGTGGCAATGGATAAGCGGCCATTGGCGGGAGGGCGGGTGGCGCCACATGATGTCTGGCAAATAGGCGCCACGGATGGCGCGCAGCGCCTTTCCCGATCATCGATCAAGCATGACGGCGACGGAGCCAGCCCTTGAGTTTCAGGCCGTCGCGCATGTTGAGGCCGAGCAGGGTGATGTTCACGCCCCCCGCAACGAGTTCGAGCGCCTGCACGAGGTAGAAGTTCGTGTCGAACTCACCGGCGCTAGCCTTGGATGCAAGAAACAGCGCTGAGGGGATGAGAAGGAGAATGCCGTTGCCTGCGATGAACGGCATGCGCTTGAACTTGGTTCCTACCAGGCCAACCCGC
>NZ_JBKQOU010000069.1:0-3678 GCF_052145335.1 Rhodoblastus sp. | reverse complement strand
CGCGATGGCGAGCAATGCCCCGGCGCCTCGATGTCTTTCGAAGAAAAGCTGGAGGTCGCCGACATTCTGGACGCCCTGGGCGTCGATATCATCGAGGCCGGCTTTCCCATCGCCTCGCAGGGCGATTTCGAATCGGTGTCGGAAGTCGCCCGCCGGGTCAAAAACGCCTCCGTCGCCGGCCTGTCGCGGGCTGCTTCGAAAGATATCGACCGCTGCGCCGAGGCGGTTCGCCACGCGAAAATCCCGCGCATCCACACCTTCATCTCCACCTCGCCGGTCCATATGCAATACAAGCTGCAAATGACGCCGGAAAAAGTGCTGGAATTGATCGCCTCCTCGGTGTCGCGGGCCAGAAACCACGTCGAATTCGTCGAATGGTCGGCGGAGGACGGCACCCGCACCGAGCATGATTTCCTGTGCCGGGCGGTCGAGACCGCGATCAACGCCGGGGCGACCACGATCAATATTCCCGACACCGTCGGGTACACCACGCCCGGCGAATATCGCGCTCTGTTCGAAATGGTGCGCTCGCGCGTGCCGAACGCCGACAAGGCGATTTTCTCGGTCCATTGCCACGACGATCTCGGCATGGCGGTGGCCAATTCCATCGCCGGCGTGATGGGCGGCGCGCGGCAGATCGAATGCACGGTCAATGGCATTGGCGAGCGCGCCGGCAATGCGGCGCTGGAAGAAATCGTCATGGCGATGCGCACCCGCTCCGACGTGCTGCCCTATACCAACCGGATCGAGACGAAAATGCTGACGCGGGCCTCAAGGCTGGTTTCGGCGGTCACGTCATTCCCGGTGCAATATAACAAGGCCATTGTCGGCCGGAACGCCTTTGCCCACGAGAGCGGCATCCACCAGGACGGCATGCTGAAAAACGCCCATACCTACGAGATCATGACGCCGGAATCGGTCGGCGTGTCGAAGACCTCGCTGGTGATGGGCAAGCATTCCGGCCGCCATGCATTTAAAGAAAAGCTGAAGGAATTGGGCTACGACCTGGGCGAGAACGGGCTGGAAGTGGCGTTCAACCGCTTCAAGGATTTGGCCGACCGCAAGAAAATCGTCTACGACGAGGACATCGCCGCCCTGGTGGACGATGAAATCGTCTCCTCGCATGAGAGGATCAAGGTCGTCGCCCTGACGGTCATCGCCGGCACCAAGGGGCCGCAATCGGCGGCGCTGACTTTGGAAATCGATGGCGTCCAGCAGACCCACCAGGCGACAGGCAATGGTCCGGTCGATGCGATCTTCAACGCCATCCACGCCTTGGCGCCGCATGACGCCAAGTTGGAGCTGTTCCAGGTCCATGCCGTCACCGAGGGCACCGACGCGCAGGCGGAAGTGTCGGTGCGGCTGTCGGAAAAGGGCGATGTCGTCGCCGGCAAGGGCGCCGATCCGGACACGCTGGTCGCTTCGGCTCGCGCTTATGTCGCGGCGCTCAACAAGGTCATGGCCCGCCGTGGAAGGGGGCCATTGGAAGCGATAGCGGCTGTTTGAGGCGCGGCGCCAACCGCCGCCGGCGGGCAAATTTTCATCCGCATTGGGATGAGAAATTCCCCTTCCGGCGGCGGCGCCCCCGGCAATAAAAAATCCGGTCGGCCACTCTAAATGGCTAGCGATGAAATCGTGGCCGGAAAACCCGTATCCACATCCGATACAATGCGCCGGTTGTATCTTCGCCGCAACCCCCTGTTTGGGGTAGGGCATTAATATGTTGTCAAGCTTTTGAACGCGACGGCGTTGCATAAAAGCGTTGCGATAACCAGCTAAGCGGGGAATTGGAGGTACGCAATGACCGGTTTTCTTATCCGCGCCGTGGTTGTCGGCATCGGCCTTTGGGTCGCGTCGCGCATCGTTTCGGGCATATCCTTCGCCACGACCGAGACCCTGATCTGGGCGGCGTTATTTCTTGGATTGGTTAACGCCACTGTGCGGCCAGTCCTGGTTTTTCTCACCTTTCCGATCACCCTGCTGACGCTCGGCCTGTTCCTTCTGATCATCAACGGGCTGATGATCCAGCTGGTCGCGCATTTCCTTCCGGGTTTTCACGTCGAAGGCCTGTGGCCGGCGATCCTGACCTCCGTGGTGGTCAGCCTGACTTCCTGGGTCATATCCTGGCTGGTTGGCCCCTCCGGCTACGAGGTTTACGTCGTCCGCCGTTGATTTTTTTCCCGCCACGGTCAAGATTGCAGCTGTTCTTTTTAAGGCGGGCCTGTCATGGAAGTTTTGTTTTCAACTATTGTCGCCTTCCTGCTTTTCCTTGTCCTCGCCACGATATTCGGCAGTTTCTTCACGGTGCAGACGGCGGAATCCGCCATCATCACCCGTTTTGGCCGCTTCGTGCGCAGCGCCGACGCCGGACTGAACTGGAAAGTTCCGTTCATCGAAGCCGTCTCCGGCAGGATGAGCCTGCGCGTCAACCAGATCGCCCTGACCATGGAGACCAAGACCCGCGACAATGTCTTCGTCACCATTCCGATCTCGGTGCAGACGCGGGTGCGGCCGGAAAAAGTCTCCGCCGCCTTTTACAGCCTCTCCAATCCCCAGTCGCAGATTCAGGCCTATGTCGAACAGGTGGTGCTCGGCCATGTGCCGGGCATGACGCTCGACGAGGTTTTCGCCAGCCAGGCGAGCATAGCCGCGGCGGTGAAACAGGAGCTGGACGTCGACATGTCGGGCTTCGGCTACGAGATCGTCAACGTGCTGGTGACCGACATTGTCCCCGACGTGAAGGTCAAGGCGGCGATGAACGACATCAACGCCGCGCAGCGCGAACAGGTGGCGGCCAATGCGCGCGGCGAGGCGGAAAAAATCCTGGTGGTGAAAAAGGCCGAGGCCGAAGCCGAGAGCAAGGCGCTGCAGGGTCAGGGCATAGCCAACCAGCGCCGCGCGATCATCGAGGGTCTGCGCGATTCGATCGAGGGATTTCAGCGAGCGCTCGGCGACACCAGCGCCAAGGAAGTAATGCAGCTGGTGCTGGTGACGCAATATTTCGACACGCTGAAGTCGATCGGCGAAGCGGACAAGACCAACACCTTGTTCCTGTCGCACTCGCCCGGCGCGGTGCATGATATTTCCGAACAGATCATCCAGTCGCTGGCGGCGGTGGAATCGATCAAGCGCTGAAATTTTCGCCCGACAGGATTTTCGCCAGCCGAACAAAATCCCGGTCGCGATGGGGAATGCCGAAGCGCAGCCAGTCGGGCTTTGCCGAAAAGGGGCGGGTCAAGACGCCGCCAGCGCCGAGACGTTCGAATATTTTCGGCGCTTCCGCATGGCGCGCCAGCCGGAACAGGGGCGCGCCACCCAGGATTTCAAAACCCGTGGCGCGCAAAAGGGCGTCGAGGCGGGCGGCGTCCCGTTCCAGCCGCGCGGCGCTTTCCGTCAGCCAGTCGCGATCCTCGTAGGCTTTGATGCCGATTTCCACCGCTGCGCCGCTCACCGCCCACGGGCCGAGCGCCGCCCGTAATTTCCTGGCCTCATCCGGCCCGCAAAGCGCGAAGCCGAGGCGCAGTCCGGCCAGCCCAAAAGTCTTGCCGAAGGAACGCAGCACGATCAGGCCGGGCAGGGGAAGATGCGGCGCCAAGCTTTTTTCGCGCGGCAGCAGATCCATGAAGGCCTCATCGACGATCAGCAAGCCGTTCCGCGCCGCCATTTTTTGCGCCAAAG
>NZ_JBKQOU010000068.1:0-8934 GCF_052145335.1 Rhodoblastus sp. | reverse complement strand
ATCGTCGGGTTGTTGACGCCCTGATAATAGGCCGAGAAGTAAATGTCCTTTTTGCTCGGCAAAGCAGTCTGGAAGACGATGCCGCCGGCATAGGTCAAGTTTGCTCCATCCGGCGAAGCCGGCGCGGTTGCAGGCACGAAAAGTTTGTTATCGTAGACGAAAACGTCGCCGTTGGTGTTTTCGAAGCTGCCCGATCCCGGGACGAGCTTCTGGTTGCCAAGGGTGTTCGAGTGAAGCACACCGCTGGTGAGGTCGTATTCGCCTCCGCCGACGGCGGTCCCCGTGACCCACGCGGTCCCGGACGTGCCTTGCCCGCTATAGGTGATCTCGAAAGTCGCGGCCTGAGCGCCCGCCGAAGCGAAGCACGCGACGCCTAAAAAGGCGGCGACAGCAAAGTTGCGGATTTTCATGTGAACCTCCTTGAAAGAGAGACTTGCCACTTTCAAGCTTAAGCAAACGCCTAGCATAATCTGATTGATTTCGTAATGACTTGGATCAATTACGGTGTTTTATTAAAACAATGAATCGATTGTGCAAAAAAATGCTTTCAAATCAGAAGGATCCTTGTCCGGCGCGGTCGATCCAGCGGGTTGGAGCCTTCCACTGGACCTCTGTCCGACCCGTCAAACCTTGGGCGTCTCGGCGCTCGCGCCGCCATCGCCGAACAGGAAGGGCGCGACGTCGCGGATGCCCGGCGGCTTTTGCGCGAAAAACGGCATCGGGCGGCAGACCGCCATGGCGGAAAGGCCGATCCGCGCGGTCAGCATGCCGTTGAGCACGCCTTCGCCCAGCCTCGCGGAAATTTTCGCCGCTATTCCGTGGCCAAGAATCTGCTGCACCAGACTGTCGCCAAGCGCCATGCCGCCGGTGATGGCGAGATGGGCGCCCACTGCGCGGGCGAGGCGCCAGGCGCCGAGCATTCCCGGCCGGCCGCCGTAGATTTCGGCGATGCGGCGGATCAGGCGCAAAGCCTGGAAGGCGACGAAAATCATGTCGATCGAGGCGCGCGGGCTCAGGGCCGCGACCAGCGAGACGCGCTTGGCGGCGGCGGCGATCTCGCTGCGCGCCGAATGGTCGAGCGGGGGCATCAATTGCCGCTCGGCAATGTCGATCAGGTCGCGCCCGTCGATGATCTCGCCGCGCAATTCGCCGAGGTTTTTCCGCACGGCCGCTGTTTCAGGGCGCTTTTCGTAAAGTTTCGCCAGTTCGCCGACTTGCTTTCGCGCCGCCTCGCGGTCGTCGGCGCCATGCGCTCGCGCGAGCGCGATATGTAAAAGTGCGATATGGCGCTGGCGGAAGGTCGCGAAGATTTCGCGGCCCAGCAGCACCAGAAGCGCCAGAAGAGCGATGCCGGCGAGGCCGAGGCCGATGGCGCCGAGCGCGGCGGAACGGGCGAAAAGCGCCTCGATCAGCCCGTTGAGCCACAGGCCAAAGGCGAAAGTCGCCAGGCCGCCGAGCGCCGAGAATAACAGCCCGACCCAGGAAAAGCCGCCGCCGCGCAAAATCTCGCGGCCCTGCGCTACCTCCACGGCCTGTTCGGCGGCGTCGCCGACCAGCAGTTCGGCTTCCGCCTGATAGGGATCGGGCCGGTCCTCGACGACGAAATCGCTCCCGGTTGCGGGGTCGAGCCGGAAAGCGCGCGGCCTTGGTTTCTTTTCTTCGCTCATTTCAGCCGGTCTCCGAACAGGAACTGGCAGGCGCGGTCGAGCCTGATATGGGGCAGAGGCTGGATCGCGCCATCCGGCCCCAATGTCGGCGCCGGCGGGCGGAAACGCAGGAAGCGATAATCGGCCTCGCCCTCGGGCACGGCCAGCGCGTCGCCGCGAAAGGCGGCGCGGGGATCGGCCGGCAACAGGCCGGGGAAAATCGCCGCCTCGCTCTCGCCGTCGAAAACCTCGCCGTCGAGACTTTCCCCCGCCAGCGGCGTGCCGACGATGGCGTCGAGGGTCTCGCGGCCGCGCCGCACCGCGACCTCGCGCGTCGCCCGCACCGCAGCCATGGCGATCACATCCACCTTGGCGCCGGAAAATTCCGAACGGGCTATGGCGCGGGCGGTCAGTTGCCGCAGGATCGCCTCCAGCCGGTCGTGGCTCATATGATGGAGATGGTCGGCCTTGGTCGCCGCGACCAGGATCTTGTCGATCTGCGGCCGGAATAGTTTTGTCAGCGGATTGGACCTGCCGATGCGGAAGGCGCCGAGCACGTCGTTGAGCGCGGTCTGCAGGTCGCGCAGCGCGGCGGGACCGGAATTGAGCGCCGACAAAGCGTCCACCAGCACGATCTGGCGGTCGAGCCGGGCGAAATGGTCGCGGAAGAACGGCCGCACAATATAGGTTTTGTAAGCCTCGTAGCGCCGCTCCATCATCGCCGCCAGCGTCGCCGGCATGGCCTCGTAACCCTCCGGCAACGGCAGCGGCGCGAAGGTCAGGGCCGGGGAGCCTTCAAGGTCGCCGGGCATGAGAAAGCGGCCGGGCGGCAGGGTCGAAAGCGCATAGGCGTCGCCGCGCGCGGCGCGCAGATAGGCGGTGAACATTTCCGCCGCTCGGCGCGCCACGGATTCGTCTTCCGGGCCTGACGGGTCGAGGCTTTGGGCGAATCCGCGCCAGTCGGCGGCGAAAGGGGCGCGGGCGGCGGCGGCGCTGGCTTCCAGCGTCTCGCGCGACCAGACCGCATAGGATTTTTCCAGCAGCGGCAGATCGAGCAGCCATTCGCCGGGATAATCGACGATATCGATGGTGAAATGCGAAGGGCCGCCGGATCCGCGCGAGCGCTCGAAATCGAGGCAAAGCCGCAATTCGGAAATCTGCTTCGTCGATTGCGGCCAGTGGCGGTCGGGGCCGGTCAGGGCGGCGAGATGGTCCTCATAGGCGAAACGGGCGATATGATCGTCGGGCTGGGGCTCCAGCCGCCCGCCGATCAGGCGCCCTTCCGAAGCGACGCGAAACACCGGCAGCGGATTCTTTTGCCCCGGATTCTTTTGCCTCCCGAGGGCGGTCAGGTGCTGGGCGAGGGCGGTGATGAACACGGTCTTGCCGGCGCGCGACAGGCCGGTGACGCCCAGACGCAAGCCTTTTCCCCGGAGGAGTTCCGAGAGGTTGGCGGCGCTGTTGCGCGCTTCGGCAATCAGATCGGCGAAAGTGGACAAGGCAATCTCCGGCGGGGTCAATAGCTCGACCCTGACAGGTCATCTAAGCACGATTGCGAAAAATTTAAGCCGGCTTTCCGGCGTCAGGCCAGGAAGCGCGTGAGTTCGCCGGCGCCCCAGCGCAATTTGCGCCATTGCTCGATGTCAACGTCGAAGATCGCCAGCCCGCCCGGTGGAAAACCCAGCGAGAGGCGGGCGAGGGCGTCGCGCTCGCCGGAACCGGCGAACTGGGCGGAAAATTCGGCGAAGGCCGGATTATGACCAATGATCATCGCCGCCTCGATCTCGTCCGGCGCCTCGCGCGCCAGGTCCATCAGGTCGCGCCGCTCCGCGTGGTAGAGCTTCCTTTCGACGCGGATTTTCGGCGCCTCGCCATATTCGGCCTGCGCCACATCCCAGGTCTCACGGGTGCGGACGGCGTCCGAGATCACCACGAGGTCGATCCGCTGGCGGGTTTCGGCGAGAAAGGCGCCGACCCGCGCCGCCTTTTCCCGGCCGGCGGGAGTGAGCGGCCTTTCCCGGTCGCTGTATTTGCTGGAATGGACGGCTTCGGCGTGGCGGAAGAGAAACAGTCGGCGCATGTCGGCAAGCTAGCACGGTTTTTAGACGGGTCGGCAACAACCATCTGGATTTACGCATCGGGATTTTCGCCGCTGCAACTCTACAAACCCGCGCTTCCGCGAAATCGAAAATTTTCGGCTTTTGTCGATGGCGGGGATGGGCTAACGCTTGGCCAAACGTGGGTGGAATCGCGCTATGCGAGCCTGAACAGGCCGGGAGGTATTCATGAAAGCTGCTGTTTGGCTTTTGGCGTCGTCGCTGGGCGCGAGTGTCGCCGCCGGCGCCGCGTTGGCTGAGGACAAGGTGCAGGTCCCCATGGATTTCTTTCCGCCTGTAGGGAATGCTCGCGTCATTCCAACCCAGAAGGCGAAGCAATCCCCGGCTGCGACCGCCTGCGCCAACGAACGCGGGGCCTTTTCCCCCGAGGCGCGCCTTGACGGCTGCAGCGCCTTGATCGCATCCGGCAGATGGAAAGGCAGGGAAATCGCCTGGGCCTATGTCAACCGTTGCATCATCTACAAGGCGCAGGGGCTGACGGAAAAGGCGCTCGCCAATTGCGATCAGGCGGTCGAGCAGGACCCCCAAAGCTGGTTTGCCTACCAAATGCGCGGCGAAGTCTTTGAAAAGCTGGGCAATCCCGAGAAGGCCCTGGCCGATTACGACAAGGCGACCGAGGTGGGCGGCAAAAACGTCGCGATCTTCGCCAATCGCGGCGATCTTCTGCTCACCAAGGGCGAATACGACAAAGCGATTGCCGATTACAATCGGGCGATCGAAATCAATGACCAAAGCGTCCTGGCCTATATCGGCCGGGGAGGCGCGTGGGTCGCCAAGGGTGACGCCGATTCGGCCCTGGCGGACTTCGACAAGGTCATCGAGATCGCCCCTGACAACGCCATAGCCTGGTACGATCGCGGCACGACCTATTTCGCCAAGGGCGACAATGGCAAGGCTGCGGAAAACCTGAAACAGGCGCTGACGCTCAATCCGAAGAACGCCTATGCCGCGCTGTGGCGTTTCATCGCTCTCGCCAGCGACGGCGCCGACGCCAAGGGCGAATTGCAGGCTGGAGCGGCGAAGATTTCGCAGACGGCATGGCCATGGCCGGTGGTCGAGTTCTTCCTTGGCGCCAAAGACGCAACCCAAACACTGGCCGCCGCCAGCAGTTCCGATGAGAAATGCGAAGCGCAATTCTATGTCGGACAGGAGCGTCTGCTGAAAAAAGCCACGGACGAGGCGACGCCCTTTCTGCGCAGGGCGATCGAAATCTGTCCGAGGAATTTCACCGAGTATTTTGTCGCCGCCGCCGAGATGAAAAAGCTCGAACCCGCCGTGGCTGCGCCGAAGCCTGAGAGCGAGCCGCAAACCGACTCCGCGCCGCAAAGTGAAGCCGCTCCGCACGCGGACGTCGCGCCCAAAGCCGACGCCGCGCCGAAAACCGATGCGGTTGGGGACGGGGCGCTGCGTCCAGGACAATGAGTCATTCTGACCGGCGATTTTTTGGCTGACCGGCGATTATTTGCCAGTCAGCAGGACGATCTTGCCCAGATGGGCTGAAGTCTCCATCAGTTCGTGCGCGGCGCGGGCCTGTTCCAGAGGGAAGGTCGCGTGGATCATCGGCTTGACCTCGCCGCTTTCGAGCAGGGGCCAGACCTTTTCACGCAAAGCGCCGGCGATGGCCGCCTTCACCGCCAGCGGCCGGGCGCGCAGGGTTGAGCCGGTCAGGGTCAGGCGCTTGAGCATCAGGCTCATGAAATCGAAATCGGCCACACGGCTGCCCTGCAAAAAGGCGATCTGCACCAGCCGCCCGTCGGGCGCCAGAGCAGCGAGGTTTTTCTGCAGATAGGGGCCGCCGACCATGTCGAGGATCACGTCGACGCCCTTCTTGCCGGTCAGGCCTTTCACCTCGGCGACGAAGTCCTTCTCGTGGTAATTGATCGCGGCGTCGGCGCCGAGCTTTTCGCAAAAGGCGCATTTTTCCACCGAACCCGCCGTGGCGAAGACTTTCGCGCCAAAGTGTTTCGCCAACTGGATGGCGGTGGAGCCAATGCCGCTCGATCCGCCATGAACCAGAAAGGTCTCCCCCGGCGCCAGCCGACCCCTGGTGAAGACATTGTCGTAGACGGTGAAATAGGTTTCCGGCACGCCCGCCGCCTCGATCAGGCTCAGCGGCTTGGGTCTTGGCAGGCAAAGGTCGGCGTCGGCGACGCAATAATCGGCATAGCCGCCGGAGCCGACCAGAGCGCAGATTTCATCGCCCAGGGCCCAGTTTCCGACGCCTTCGCCGAGGGCAACGATGCGTCCGGCGATTTCCAGTCCGGGAATCTGGCTTTCGCCTGATGGAGGCGGGTAGAGGCCGGCGCGCTGGATACAATCGGGACGGTTGATTCCGGCGGCGACGACCTCGACGAGAACTTTGCCCGGTCCGGGCGAGGGAACCGGCGCGTCATGGACAAAAATCACCTCCGGTCCGCCGGCGCCGTCGAAAAACACTTCGCGCATGGATGTTGGCAAGGCGGTCATGAGTCGGCTCCCGTCAGGCGGTTTTGAAATAGAAGTGAAGGCTCAACACCACGCCGATGAATATCACGAACAGGCGGACATAGAGCGGTGGAATGCGCGATCCGGCATGGGCGCCGGCGAAGCCGCCGGCAATCGAGCCGGCGGAGAGCACGACCGCCTCCAGCCAGTGAATCTTGCCGGAAAACACGAAGGCGGCGGTGGCGGTGGCGTTCATCAGCGAGGCGAGCAGCATTTTCAGGCTGTTCATCAGCACGATGTCGCGCAGGCCGTAAAGGGTCAGCGCCGCCAGCATCAATATGCCGATGCCGCCGCCGAAATAGCCGCCGTAGATCGACACCAAAGCGTGCACGACCAATATGCCCACAGGACCTAACAACTGCTTTTCCGTTTCCTTCGGCATCACCATGCCAAAGGCGAAGACCAGGGTCGCGCCGCCCAGCAGGAAGGGCACCGAACGTTCGAAAATGCTTTCCGGCGTGGCGAGCAGCAGGAGCGCGCCGGCCAGGCCGCCGACCAGCGAGATGATCGCCAGGATCCTGCCGTTTATGCGCGGGTCGTCGAGAGACTGCCCCAATGTGTCGCGATAGGCATAGGTGGTCGCCACCTGCGCCGGGAAAAGTGCGATGGTCGAGGTGGCGTTGGCGTCGATCGCCGGCAGGCCCGCCGCCAGCAGAGAAGGAAAGGTCAGGAACGAGCCTCCCCCCGCCAAGGCGTTGATGAAACCCGCGCCAAAGCCGGCGAGTACGACAAGAAACAGCTGCATCGGGGCGCCTGGGTGAATCGCGCGGCAATCTGGCATGGCGAGGCGCCATATGCCAGATCGATGGCGCCTTTTGGCGCGCCAAGCGGCGCTGGTGAATGCGAAAGCACCAGTTTCGTAACTCGGATGATAGGTTTAAAGACCAGCATCGATTCGCCGCTACTTAGCGCTAAACGTCAGAAACCGTTCGAAGGCTCCGCATGTTGGCTCCCTCCCCGCAAACCAAGATCATGGCGCCGGCGTCCGGGGGCATGCTGCGACTTGTCAGCGCCTTCCTGCTGGTCGGCGCGCTCTGGACCTTGGCCAGGGGCGACGCGACTTACGCCATTTATGGCGGACTGCTCGGCGCCCTGGCCTTGCGCGGCTTCGGCATCGCCTTGACCGGCCAAGGCGGCGGAGCCGCCCCCTTCTTGATCGGAAAGCGCGGCGGCGGGCGCAGCCTTTTCGGGATCGATTTCGCCGCCTTGGCCTGCTTCGGCCTGGCTGCCGCGCCCGGCCTGCCGCTGTGGTCGCTGCCGGTGAACGCGCTGGACCTCTTGCGCCTGTCGCAGCCCGCCGTGGTGGTCGCCGCCGGGCTCTATCTGGCGGCCGGCGTCATCGGCTTGAGCCGGCGCGGCGTCCGCGCCGGGCCGCTCCCCTGCCTGGCGCTTTTCCTCTTGCCCTTCCTGTTCAACCTGCTGCTGGGGCTTGGCTCGCCGCTGCTCGACCGCGCGGCGGCGGCGCTCCTCGGCGGCGCCGCCCTGCCGCTGTCGCGCCTTGTGCTGCGCGGCGCGATCCTGTTCGTCATCAACGAGGCCATCGTCCACGGCGCCTGCCTCGCCATGGGTCGCCGGCTGGCGCCGGGCGTAAAGCTGCACCAGATCCTGTTGATGTCGGCCTATGCCGCCGCCGCGACGCCGCCGATCGCGGAACTTGGATCGCTCGCCGAGGTCGCGGGACTATGGCCGCCCCTGCGCATTCTCAGCGCGGCACTGGCGGCCGCCTTGGCCCAGGCGGGGCTTTGGGCGCAGGTCTATCTGGTCACCGGCGTGCTCGGCGACATTCTCCACGACGCGCCGCCGGTGGCGCCGAGGCTCTATGGCTATTGGCGCTCCGGCGCGGGCAAGGGCGCGGTCTACGGTTCGGTGTTCGTCGCGCTTCTGCTCGCCGTGCAGAGTTTCGTCAATCAACCCGAGGCGGTCGGGCTGTTGCTTGGCTCCGGTCCGGTCGGCGCGGCGCTCGCCGGGGCGCTGCTGTTCCCGCTGGCGCGGACCATCCTCGAATCCACCGATTCCACGCCGCCCTTCACCCTTCGCCTGTCGCGCGCCTATCGCGGCGCCGGTAATTTCGTCTGCGGCGCCATCGTCGGCGTCGGGCTGCTCACGGCCTTCCGCCACGACCTGCCGGCGGCCTTCGGCGCGCAGCGTTTCCTGTTCGGCTTCGCCTTCGGGGCGCTGGCCTATGTCGGCGCGCTGCTTTAC
This sequence comes from Rhodoblastus sp., assembly GCF_052145335.1. Lineage (GTDB taxonomy): Bacteria > Pseudomonadota > Alphaproteobacteria > Rhizobiales > Beijerinckiaceae > Rhodoblastus. The sequence continues at coordinate 485 of NZ_JBKQOU010000068.1, read as the reverse complement.
CGCGACTTTTCCGGCATGGCCGCGGGCCTGCGCGGGAAGACCCGCAGCTGGCGCGTTTACGCGCTCGGCGTGCTGGTCGGCGGCGTGGTCGGCGGCGCCGTCGGCTGGTATTTCGATGTCGGCCAGCTCGCCGTGGTGCAGGCCCATTTCAACGATCACGTGCTGGTCAATTATTCCGCCGCCGGGCGGGCGGACAACGCTTACGTGATCACGCCCTTCTTCTCCAAATGGGGCGCCATGCACATGGGCATGGTCGATGGCGGGGTGAAGCTTTTTTATCTGGAATCGCTCTCCGGCGTGATCCAGTGGATTTTCGCCGCGCCTTTGTTCAGCATCAACCTGTTCTTCCTCACCGCGCTGCTGAAGCGCGATCTGGGCCCCCTGCGGGAATTGTTCAGCGCGGTGGGCATGCGCAAACTGGCCGACAACGCCATCGTCGTGCTGCGCTGGGGCCTGTGGATGGCCCCGATCATCTACGCCTTCCT
>NZ_JBKQOU010000067.1:0-9488 GCF_052145335.1 Rhodoblastus sp. | reverse complement strand
ATGCGCGCCTCCCAGGCCTTGAAGGCGATGGCATAGGCCTCTGCGCTCGCTTTACTCGCGGCAATGCCGGCTGCGATCATCGGCTCTTGTTCCTTCTCAAGCGCCTTCAACGCCCGCGCGCCTTCTGTAATCGCAGCGGCTAGAGCCTGGGTGAAATTCGTATCAGGCGGCGAGCCCTTCATCGCCTTTACAACGAGCTTCAGGCGGTCAAGGAACTCGATCTGCTCCTTGTACGCCAGAACCATCGCAGTTACCTCTCTTGGTTCCTTGTAGCTGGGCCGCGGTTCTGTCGGCACAAACTTCTCGTCCTTCGCTTGTCTCTTTTCCCGAGCTTCGGCGGCAGCCGCCTTCATTTTGTCCCAGGCACTCGTCGGCGGCGCGTGGTCGTGCTGAAGCCGTTCCGTCAGATAGTCGGAGATCAGCTTCCCTTCCTGCTCTGCTGCCTTGGCCAAGGTGCGAGCGGCGGCCGGCGCGGCCGTGTCATCCGCCAGCATGTTGACAATCTTTTTGGTCTTGCTCACGGCTTCGTTACTTTTGCCGTCAGTCTCTACCGGTCGCCCCAGCGCCCGAGGCCCAAGCGCGGTCAACAGATTGGCGCCCCCCAGTGCGCCGGATGAGGGTGGCGGATGGTCCGCATCTCATCTTGCTGACAAGGCCGAATTTTCGATCAGCTTGCAAGCAGGCCATCGAGATCGAGCGGCCGAACCGCTCGCCAAGCCTTCGAACGAGGCCATGAAGGCCGTCGGCCAATTCGCGAAGGGAAGTAAGCTGCGTTGGCGGGCTTCCTTTTCAACTGCCGACAGCCGCCAGGAACTTATTCGGCGATGTCGCCACAACCTCCAGTGCGTGCGACCCGCGGAATAGTCCGTAAGCCGCCCATTCGATCGCTCGCGAGGAGAGCGGCGTTGAGCGGCCCGCGCTCGGCTCACAGGATTCCCCAAGCCCGATAGCGCCCACGTCCGGTCGCCTCGCGCAGGCCGAGTTCGGAAGGCAGGCTCTTCGATGTTTACTCACTGCCGCCTGCGGGCGAATCGGCGTCGGTCGGAGAGTGGTTCTGATCGGTGTCAATGAGCGCCGAAGGCAAGTCACTCCACCGATCGGCGTTGGGACTGCGCGGCGTGACAAGGTCGGTATCCGAAGCTTATCGGCTGGAAAGCGGCGGATGTCAGCGGCAGGTGTCGGCAGGAAAGCGGTCGGTGGCCCGACGGAAGGATTGCACAAAAGCGGCTGTTCAAGATGTGGCCCAGTAGTGCTAGTCTTGTTTTCGCAGGCTAAAGGTGAGCTGCGGCGAAGCGCTGATCGACTCACACCGCGCCGCAGCAATGAGCCGGTCCCAAGGCCGGCACGAGTTCCGAGGGAGGACGGCCATGACCCGTGAAAGATGTGCGGTTTAGGCGAATTGCCTGCGACTGCGCCGGGCCGGATGGCGTCGATGCTGTCGTAGTCGTTCCGGATGTCCTGAAGTTCCCGTCAGACGAAGATCGTCGGCTCGGTGACGTCCGGCGCCTCGCGGAAGGCAGCGAGCCGCTACGCACACGACGCCCTGATCCCCTGGCGGGATCCGCGAGCCAAGGCGGTTGCGCGAGCCGCGAATTGGCCCGCTGAGCCCCTACCGAACCTCGCTGCAACCTGAAAAGGACTCTGGCGCCATGCAGCTCACCGGCCTTCTTCACGGCGCGCCTCTTATGCGGCACGTCGATTTTCCGGTCACCGAGGTCCTCGGTCCCACCGCGACCGAGGCTGAGATCCAGGACTTCATCAATCGGCACAAGCTCGTCTTCATCAAGCCGGTGTTCAAGGGCGGCGTCGGCAAGAAGGGCAAGGCCGGGCTGATCGGCAAAGCGACCGACCTGCGCACCGCCCTCGCCGAACGCGAGCGACTGTTCTTCGTCGAGCATCGCCACGGCAACGCGACGTCGAAGGCGAATGGAGTGACCTTCGAGGCCGGCGTGCCGGCCGAGCATGAGGTCTATTTCTCGATCACCGACTCAACCGTCTTCCGCGCGCCGACGATGACGCTGACGCACGTGGGCGGCGTGGACATCGAAGAACTGGACAAGAAATACATCGCCCACATCCCGTTCGAGGCGCTGACCGGGCTCAAGGCCTTCGTCGTCGCCAACGCGCTGTCGGACATAGGCGCGCCCAAGGAGATCATCTCGCCTTTGGTGCAACACCTGCCGAAGCTGTGGGACCTGTTCCACCTCTATGGCATGACCACGCTGGAGCTGAACCCGATCCGCATGGCGATCGGCCGCGACGGGCGCCTCACGCCCAAGGCCTGCGACTTCAAAGGCGGCTTCGACCGCGACGATCCACGCTGGCATCGGCTTGATCTGCCGGACGAGAGCTTCGCAGGCGACACATCGGCTTTCGAGCTCGAGGTGAACCAGCTTCGCACCCACCAGGGTCAGTCGGATGTATTCGTCATCAACCCAAACGGCACGATTCTCGCCCCCACGTTCGGGGGCGGCGCCAATTCGCTGGTGACCGAGGTGCTGGGGGAGGCCGCGATTATCTCGTCAGACTTCGGCGGCAACCCGCCTTATGAGAAAATGAAGTCGGTGGCCGCGATTTGCTTCAAGCACTGGCTCAAACAGGCCAACGTGCTGTTCATCATCGGTGGCAAATCGAACAACACCGACATCTACGAGACCTTCCGTGCGATGGCCGATGCGCTGCGCGAGTATTTCAGCCGCAACGGGCCGACGCCGCTTTTCGTCGTCGTCGGCCGCGGCGGGCCGAACCTCGTGCGCGGTTTGGGCGCCCTTGCGGAAGCCTTCGACAATCTGGGCCTGCCCTACCGCTTCTTCGGCTTCGACAGCGCGATCTCCGAGGTCGTGAACTACGCCAAGGAGGTCGACGCCTGGATGCGCGCAGGAGGCCGCGCCGCCGTAGCCGCCCGTCTCAACATTAAGCAAGCCGCCTGAGCAGAAGGGAGGATTGCATGTACAAGAGCGGCATCAAAGGGTTCCCCTACTACCTCGGGATCAACTCGCTCGACGAGATCGCGACGCGGCAGGACCGCGTTGCCGTGCTCAACATCATGGGCAGCGAGTCGAAGCAGGTGACGCCCATCAGCCACGCCTTTTCCGGCGGCAACGTGGTGTTCGGCACTTCGCCCGGGCGGCGCGGCCAGGCGTTGCAGACGCCGGCCGGCGACATTCCCGTCTACAACAACATCCGCGAGGGCCTTGCCGACGGCCTCACATTCAACACCGGCGTGGTGTATCTGCCGCCCTCGGGCGCGCGCGACGGCGTGGCGGAGCTGGTGCGGGTCAACTCCGACCTGCGCAAGGTCATCATCATCACCGAGAAGATCGCGGTTCACGATGCGCGCGAGATCCGCGCAATCGGCCAGAGCTTCGGGATCGACATCTTCGGGGCCAACTGCCTTGGCGTCGCGGACTCGTGGAACCGCGTGCGCCTCGGCGGCGCCCTCGGCGGCGACAGCCCGGACGAGGCGCTGATCAAGGGCTCGGTCGCTCTGTTCTCCAATTCCGGCAACTTCACCACGACGATCGCGCAATACCTCGCGACCGCCGGTTGGGGCACGACGACGCTGATCTCCTCGGGCAAGGACGTCTACATCCACTACGCCGCACCCGATTTCGTGCACGCGCTGAAGAACGACGCGCGGTCGAAGGCGGCGGTGATCTACTGCGAGCCCGGCGGCTACTACGAACGCAGCCTCGATTTCGGCAAGCCGGCGGTCGCCTGCGTCGTCGGCCGCTGGAAATCGCGCCTCACGCGCGCCGTGGGCCACGCAGGCGCCATGGCCGGCTCCGGTGATAAGGCCGAGGACAAGGAAAGCTGGTTCATAAACGCCTTCGGTGTGGACGGCATCTTCACGCCCGAAAGTCCGATTGTCTCTGCCAAAGGCGCGGTGGTCACCAACATTGCGCACATCCCGGCGGCGCTGACCGAGGTGATGCGCCTCAATGGCGTTTCACCGGACTTCTCGCCGCGCGGCTCGCTCGCGCTCAAGGCCTGGATGGCGAACGACCAGGGCCTCAAGCTTCCTACGCGGATTGCGCTCCCGGTCGTGCAGGCGCCGTCGCCGTACGACGCGCAGATCAAGGCGGTGTCGCTGCAGATCGGCGCGATCATTGCGCGCCAGAACATGAAGGACGCGTCCGGAGCCTCGATGATGGACCCGGCGACTCAGGTCACTTCAGTGCACGGGCACTCCGTGCTCGACATGGCGCTCGAGCCCTTGGAGGCGATCTTCGCCCTGCCGCTCGTGCACGAGATCGCGGGTCCGCAGGACCGCATGATGCTGGACATCGCCATCGCCTCGGAAATCAATCTCGTCGGCGACCCGGCGCTGGCCGCAGCCGACGCGGCGCGCCAGGCGGGCAATTCGCCCAACACGGTAATGGCGGCCGCCGCGGCGATCATCGGGCCGAAGCGGGTCGAGCGCGCGCTCGCCTGCACGCGGGCATTGATCGATCTCTTCGCCCACTCGGGCATGACGGACTCGCGGGACGAGAGCTTCAACGTGAGCGCGATCCCGACCGACGACAAGACCCGCTCTCTATTCCTCGCGACCGCTGAGGACGCCCAGGACCCGCGCCCGGCCGCGATGCTCGCCGCGGTGCGCGCGCGCGGCGGGAAGTCGGTGTTTCTGAAGTTCGTCGACACGCTGGGCGAGCGCGTCTCGCGCGACGCGATCCTCTCCGCGATCGCCACCACGATCGCGTGGGGACCGCTGATGCGAAAACGCATCTCGCGCCTGACCGCCGAGACTTTGCCTTGGTATCTGCGCCTCTACGGCGTGATGATCGGCGCCTCGATCCCTGGACATCATCACCAGCACGGCAGCCTATGCGGCGTGCCGCGCGAGGAGCGGTTCAGCCGCTGGACGATGGCCGACTTCCTCTGCCTCGCCCTGATCGGCCGCAAGCCGACCGAGCGCGAGGCGCGCCCGCTGCAGATCCTGACCGGTCTGCTGATCTCGAACGGACCCGGCGCCATGTCCCTGCAGGGCGCGAAGGGCGCGGTGTCTGCCGACGGACCGCAGACGCCGGGCCGGGTGCAGATCAACAAGGGCATGGTCGGCTTCCTGACGCACACCGGCTACAGCCACGGCGGCAATGGATTCGAAGGCATGGCCTTCCTACTTGAGCGCTTCCAGGGCATCGAACTCAAGAATCCGACCGACCCGAACCACGGCATCGATCTCGCCGGCATGGCGAAGTCGTTCGCCGAGGCTTACCGCGAGGAGAAGGCGAACGCGAGGGAATCGGGGGCAGCCGAGCTGCGGGCGCTGCCGGGCATCCATCATCCGGTTTTCAAGGGCAAACCGGTCAACTACGACCCGCGCGAACGCTTCATTGCGAAATTCATGGAGGAGCGCGGCGACTACAACATTTTCCACGCCTATTACCGCGAGCTGGCGCAGGCGCTGTACGATGCGGGCGCCACGCCATATGTGTTCTGCGTCAACGTGGACGCGATCATCGCAGCCTTGCTGCTCGCCGTCTTGTGGCAGGACTACCGGTCCGGCACGCTGACCGTGAAAGACCTGGAAACGGCCGCGTTCAACGTCTTCCTTTATGGCCGCATGATCGGCGCGGCCGCGGAGATCGATGACCACCTGAACCGGGGCCGGAACATGGACATGCGCACACCGCAGGACAGCTGCCGGTTCATCGTCTGAACAGGAGGGTAGACAGGCCCGACAACAGGGCCTGAGAGACATTGACAAAGCCGGCCTAGGGAGAACGGGCCAATGCTGACACCGGAACAGCGCCGGGAGAAAATCTGGGACGTCGTGCGCGTCGCCAGCGGCAATTTCCTGGAGATGTACGACTTCTTCGTCTACGGCTACTTTGCCGTCTACATCGCCACGACGTTCTTCCCGACCGGCAACGCCTTCACCTCGCTGATGCTGTCGCTCGGGACCTTCGCGGCGGGCTTTCTGATGCGCCCGCTCGGTGGCCTGATCCTCGGCTCCTATATAGACCGCAAGGGACGGCGGATCGGGCTGATCGTCACGCTCAGCCTGATGGCGGTCGGCACCCTCACCATCGCGCTCACCCCTGGCTACGACAGGATCGGCCTGATCGCCCCGGTGCTGGTTTTGGCAGGACGCCTTGTCCAGGGCTTCTCGGCCGGCTGCGAACTGGGCGGCGTGTCGGTCTACCTCGCCGAAATCGCGACCCCAGGCCACCGCGGCTTCTTTTGCTCCTTTCAGTCGGCCAGCCAGCAGGTCGCCGTGGTGTTCGCTTCGCTCCTCGGCGTGATGCTCAACTCGATCATTCCGGCCGAGCAAATGGCCGCGTGGGGCTGGCGCATCCCGCTTCTGATCGGGTGCCTGATCGCCCCCCTGATCCTGTACTTGCGCAGCTCCCTGAAGGAGACCGAGGAGTTTCAGTCGCGCAAACATCATCCGAGCGCGTCGGAAGCGCTGCGCATCATCGGCCGGAATTGGGCGGTGGTGGTGGAAGGCGTCATGCTGTCGTCGCTGACAACGACCACCTTCTATCTCATCACCGCCTACACGCCGACATTCGCCAATCAGGTCCTGCATCTCGCGCCGCGCGACAGTCTGATCGTGACCCTCTGCGTCGGCTTCTCGAACCTGTTCTGGCTTCCCGTCGGCGGCGCGATCTCCGACCGCGTCGGCCGGCGTCCGATGCTGATCGCGCTCCCGGTCGCGGCGATCCTGACTGCCTACCCCGCGATGTCGTGGCTCGTTTCCAATACGTCGTTCGGAAATCTGTTGATCGTCCAGCTATGGCTCTCGTTCATCTTCGGCACGTACAACGGCGCGATGATCCCGTTCATGGCGGAGATCATGCCGCCCCAGGTGCGCACCGCGGGATTCTCGCTTGCGTACGCTTGCGCCACGGCGCTCTTCGGCGGCATGACACCGTTGGTGTGCACGTACCTGATCCACGCGACCGGCAACCCGGCCATGCCGGGCGCCTGGCTGACGGCGCCAGCTTTGCTTGCGCTCCTCTCGGCGCTGCGCGCCCATGTGCGGATGCCCGCCGAGCCGGCCGCCGCGCCTGCGTAGCAAGCGCCTCTCGACAGGACGAGGGAGGACCCCCCATGCGACGCCATGTGATGGTTTTGATCTTCGCCTGCCTGGCGTTCGTCGCCAGCGCGGCCGGGGCGGCCGAAATTCACGTCGTCAGCTCCGGCGGCTTCGCTGCGGCGCTTAAGGCGCTGGCGCCGGCTTATGAGCAGGCGACCAGCGGCAAGCTCGTCCTCGGCTTTGGGCCGTCGATGGGCGAAACGCACGACGCCGTGCCGGCGCGTCTTCAGCGCGGCGAGGACATCGACGTCGTGATCATGGTCGGTGATGCGTTGGGGAAGCTCGCCGATGAGGGCAAGATCATGCCCGGGACGCGCGTCGACCTCGCGCGGTCGCTGATCGGCGCGGCGGTGCGCGCGGGGGCGCCGCGGCCGGACATTTCGACGCCGGAGGCGCTGAAGCGGGCGCTCCTGAACGCGAGCTCCATCGCCTATTCGGACAGCGCGAGCGGGGTTTACATCCGAAACGAGTTGTTCAAGCGGCTGGGGATTGAGGCGCAGGCGGCGCCGAAGGCGCACATGATCGCCGCGACGCCGGTTGGGGAGATCGTCGCGCGGGGGGAGGCGGAGATCGGCTTTCAACAGATCGCCGAGCTCAAGCCCGTGCAGGGGATCGACCTGCTGGGGCCGATCCCGGTCGAATTGCAAAAGGTGACGATCTTCTCGGCCGGGCTGGTCGCCGGAGCGCGCCAGGCCGAGGCAGGCAAGGCGTTCATCGCCTACCTCGCCTCGCCCCGCTCAACGCAGGCGATCACGGAGAGTGGGCTCGAGCCGATCGTGCAGCCGCAATAATCGCGCGTCCTGGCCTCTCATCGAGGCATGCTTCGGGCGGACGCCGCCCAATCGAGCGGCGCGGCGAACGTGACCGAAGCATCGAATGGTGATCGACCGCGGAGCGCGCCGGAAGCGCCACGACCGCACGATCGCCTGCTCCAGACTCCGCCCTTGGCGCGACCGACCTATCGTCATGTGACGGGCAGCAACGACTTCAACCCGTATTCGTCCGCCAGCTTTCTCAAGTCGGCGACCGTGTCCGCCGGGAGGAGTACGCCGTCCGTTCGGTTCTTGGCGTCGTTGTGAGCTTCGATTTCGCCGGGATAGAAGACCTCGTCGAACCCCTGCGCCAGCGGGACGGACTTGAGCTCTGCGATCAGCGCGTCGATTCGCGCGTTGAATTCCGCCAACGGTTGCAGCGTTTCGATATTCACGGCGAGCATGAAGTGGCCGGCGCGGCTGCGGCGCTGCGCCTGGTACGGCCCCGTGACTTGAGCGCCGAAACCGCTGCCGGTCAGAACCCCCGAAAGCATGTCCATCATCGCGGCGATGGCGTAGCCCTTGTGCTGCGCCATCGGCAGGACGATCCCCTCGATCGCTTTCACTGGGTTGGTGGTCGGCGCGCCGTCTGCGTCGATCGCCCATCCCGCCGGAATGGGTTCGTCCTTCTGCTTGGCCAGATAGATCTTGCCGCGCGCGACTCCGGTGTTGGCGATGTCGAGCGCCATTGGCGCGTGCGAGCCGCCGGGGCAGGCCCATGACCACGGATTGGTCCCGACGACCTTCTTGCGCCCGCCCCAAGGCGCCATGGCCGGACTCGCATTCGTCGACAGGAAACCGACACAGCCTGCGCGGGCCGCCATCAGAGTGAAGTACATGGCCGTGCCGAAGTGGTTCGAGTTGCGCGCGCCGACGGCGCCGATCCCGTAGGCCTTCGCCCGGCGGATCGCTTCATCCGCCGCCATCGCGGCGACGATAGGTCCCATCGCGTCGTGGCCGTCAATCAGCGCCAGCGCGCTGCCGTCGATGACGAGTTCAGGCTTCCCCAAGGGATCGCAGACCCCGGTTTTCAGGCGCGCCGCATACCAGGAGAGGCGCATCACGCCATGCGATTGATGCCCCCACAGGTCGGCCTGGACCAACGCCTCTGCGCAAACCCGCGCTTCGCTTTCGATCATCCCGGCCGCGACATAGACGGCGGTCGAGAAGTCGATCAGGCGATCGGGAGCTGTCCTCTGAGCGGCGTTCATGGCGGCCTCCGGAAAGTCTCTTTCGGCCACGGGCGCTTCCGCTTCGGGCAGCGGGATGCGAGATCGCCTAGGTCCGACGCAACAGCTCATGGCCGGACGACACTATAGCCGGCATTTCAACCGGTCGAAGCCAATGTTGACCGCCTCTTTTCGCGCGGACACCGCGCCTTTCTTGCGGACCTTGTACGCCTGCTATCCCCTCGGTTCCCGCCGTTCGGCCAACGCCCGCTCTCCGCCCAATTGAGGCGTCCAAGGCTGCGGTCGGCTACTTCCGCAATACGTCGCGAGCCGCCGTTGCCGCGGCGCTCCGACGGAGCAGGACTCATGCCGGTTCGGACGAGGGGTGGCCGTCAGCCGCCCTTTGGCCTCAGCGTCCGCCGAAAGAACCCGGCGTGCCAAGAAGGGGCTTAACCTACAAGC
>NZ_JBKQOU010000066.1:0-45698 GCF_052145335.1 Rhodoblastus sp. | reverse complement strand
CATGGCGGTTATTTCTCGATAAAACTCTCCCAATTCAGCTCATTGGAGCGTGTAACGGCCTTTTCGCAGGCTTGCGAACCGCTGCTATCATTGAACATAGCCGCCATTGCCTTGCCGCTCGAAGTTCCCCTGACCAATGAACCAGGGCATGCTTTGTAAGACGCCAAATTGCCTAAAGGTATGCCGAGAGCGGCGGCCTCCGCCCTGATTCTTTTCATGTTTGTCTTGATATCGGGGCACTGCGCTGTAACAGCCATCACCGTTCCCAACTTCTGAAAAAACTCCTCGACCGCCATGCAGTCGGGCGCCTCAGGCGTCTCGGCGTTGGCAATCTGTGCGCACATCGCAAAACAAACAAAGACGAGTTGATGCGATCGCATGACGGATGATCCTTCAATGACGGCCGGGGCAAATTTTTGAGCGTCCGACAGCCTAGTTCCCAGGTCTTTTCGCGAAGGCGCGCCAGGCGCGCACTTGCGCGCGGTAGATTGGCCGGGCGATTTCGTGGCGGATTTTTTCGGCCAACCCCATGCTCTTGCGCTGGATGGTCGAGCCGCCGAGGGCGCCTGACATCTCCATGACGCCGGAGGGCCGCAGCGCCAGCAATTCCACCCCGGTCACCCAGCCCATCTGCAAAAAAGTGTCGATCGGCCGATCGAATCGTTCCGTCGCCGCCAGAAGTTTTCGCGCGGCTTCTTGCGAAACAAATTGCGCTATGGCGCGCAGGGGCGGATTTTTCGGGCGAATCAACGCCAGCCCGTCCGTTTCGGCGACGACCGTCCCGACGACCCGGGTCTGGGGCGCCGGCGCGAGCGTGTATTCCCATAATTGCCGTGTGTTGTGGGCGAAGGCGCAGGTTCTTGCAAAGGTTTCCGCGTCGATGGCCGCGTCGTCCTCGAACACCAATGCGTAATCCAGCCCCTGTTCGACAATCCGTCGCCACGCGGCGCGATGGCTGAGAAAGGCTCCGATTTCGGCGCGATTGAGGGGGAAGGAAAAGCGCGGGCGGTGCAATTGCCTTGCGTAAACGGCTTCGATTTCGTGGTCGGTCAGTTGGGAGCCGTCGGTGGCGGCGACGATCTCGCTGGCGAAGGGCAGCGCGGAACGCAGACGTTCGACCTGCGGGCGCCTTTGTGCGGCCCGCTCCAGATGCAGAATGAAAGCTTTCGTTTCCGACATGGCGCCCGGTTTTTCCGCGCCGCTTGTAGCCTTCCCCGGCGGCGCTGTCATCTTGCGGAACTTCGCCCGCTTTGACAAACGCCCGCGAAAAAGTTTTGTGGGCAAGCAAAGCGTTTTCGAGCGAAGCGGATTCCGATTCGCGTGAAGAAAACGCGTTAAAAAAGAGCCCCGATCCGATTCTCCTGGATCGGAAAAGGCTCGCGCGTAACAACCAGGTTGCCGTCCGTGTCCGAAAAACTGCCGCTTTCCGCCGCCGTCATCTGCAAGAACGAGGAGGCCTGTATCGGCGCCTGTCTCGCCAGCCTGGAGTCCTGCGCCGAAATCGTAGTGGTCGATTCCGGCTCGACCGACGCGACCCTCGCCATCGTCCGCGATTTTTCGGCGAAAGGCTTTCCGATAAAACTGATCGAGCGCGGATGGCCCGGTTACGCCAGGCAGAAACAATTCGCGTTGGAACAGGCGACGCAGGATTGGGTTCTCTCCATCGACGCCGACGAATGGCTCGACCCTGAATTAAGGGCGGATTTGCCGCGCCTGTTGCAGGCGCCGGCCAATATCGCGGGCTGGCGGCTGCAACGGGCGCTGACCCTGTTTGGCCGAGTGGCCCCGGCCCCGAAAGCGACGCGGCCCGAGCGCATCCTGCGGCTGGCCCGGCGAGAAAAAGTGCGGTTCGACGAAAGCGTGCTGGTCCACGAGGGGCTGATCGCCGACGGCGAGGTTCTGGACGCGAACAATGGCTTGCTGCGCCATGAGCGCGCGCTGCGGCTGGACGCGCAGATCGGCAAGGAGATCGTTTACGCCCGGCTGAAGGCGCAGCAGCGCATCGCCGCCGGAAAAAAACCCAGCCTGCTCAAGCTGGTCTTCAACCCGCCGATGTATTTTTTCCGGGTCTATTTTCTGCGCCGGATGTTTTTGTGCGGGATTCCGGGCTTCATCCATGCCTGGACCGGCGCGATCTATTCCTTCCTCGGCGAGGCGCTGCATTACCAGCTTTGGCTGGAGGGCGGGGGCGACTCCGGCGGTAAAGGCCGCCGCGATTGAAAGTCAGCCCAACGACGCCCACAGAAAAATCAGTGTAGCGGCAAGGCCGAGCGCGGTGCGGCCCGCGTGAAGGGCGCCCCATTTTGCGATGAGCGCGCGGCTCTCCGGCCCCGCCTTCGCCGGAGCGGTCGCCACCAGACGGTAATTTGTCGGCGCAAGCCGACATAAAACGCCGCGCCGGAAAACATCGCGGCGACGATCAGCGCGAGTCGCCCTGTGAGCATAGCGCGTCTCCAGCGGCGGGAGAGGCAATCGTTAGTCCAGCCGGTTCAGCCTTTCACCGGCGACGAAAGCCTCCAGCACCTTGCCGAGTTGGTCGGCGAGCGTCTGCTGCGCCTCGTGGCTGGCCCAGGCGACATGCGGCGTCACGATGACATCCGGCCGCCGCGCCAGACGCATGATGGCGCTGTCGGCTGGCGGCGGCTCGGGACGCGTGACGTCGATTCCTGCGCCGGCGAGGAGTCCGGCGTCGAGCGCCCGCTCCAGCGCCTCTTCGTCGACCAGTCCGCCACGCGCCGTATTGATCAGGATCGGCTTTTTCTTCATCGCGGAAAGTTCCGGCCAGCCGATCATGTTTTGGGTGTGGGCGTTCAGCGGGCAATGCAGGGACAGCACGTTGCAAGTCGCCAAGACCTCATCGAAGGAGACAAACCCCGTTTTCGGCGCCTCGCCCTTGCGGCCGGCGAAAACGACATCCATGCCGAAAACCCTGGCGATTTCCGCCACTCGCCGGCCGAGATCGCCGGAGCCGAACAGGCCGAGTCTCTTGCCGTAAAGATCCTCGATCTTGTGGTTATGGAAGGCGAACTGGCCGCACGCCTGCCATTCTCCGGCGCGGACGTCGGCGACATAGGGCATGATCTTCCGGCAGAGCGCGAGCATCAGCGCGAAAACATGTTCCGGCACGGCGTGGACGGCATAGGCGCGGATATTGGTCACCGCGACTCCGGTTTTTCGCGCGGCGTCGAGATCGACATTGTCATAGCCGGTGGCGGCGATGGCGATGAGCTTCGCTTTTGGCAAAACGGCGATTGTCGCGGCGTCCAGGCGGGTCTTGTTGACGACGATGATGTCGGCGTCCTTGGCGCGCGAAAAAATATCCGACGGCGCGGTGGCCGGGAAATTGCGCCATTGATGCGGGAAGTCGGGCCGAGGCAGGACAACGCCCTCGGCGAGGGTCGCCGCGTCGAGAAAGACGATTCTGTGCATGAAACGAGACTCCGCAGGGATGCGCAGGCTAGCATCGTCTTTCGCGCGATGGCAAAGGTCTCCCTCGCCGTTGCGAAATCTGCGCAAAAAAGCGCACCCAAAATCGAAAACGCGGGACCGCGCATGAGCGAAAAAATAGTCATCGTCGGCGCCGGACAGGCGGGGCTGCAAATCGCCGAATCGCTCCGCGCCGAGGCTTTCGCCGGCGACATAGTCCTGTTGGCGGGCGAAAACTTTCCGCCATACCAGCGTCCGCCGCTGTCGAAGGCCTGGCTGCAGGGCGAGGTTGCCGAACAGCGGCTGTTTTTGCGCGGCGCGGATTTTTTCGCCGCCAGGAACATCGATTTGCGTCTCGGCGCCCATGTCACCGCGATCGACCGCGCCAGCAAGACAGTGATCCTCGCCGACGGCTCCGTGGAAAATTATTCCGGCCTGGCCTTGGCGACGGGCGCGCGGGCGCGGCGGCCGGCCATTGCGGGCGCCGATCTCGCCGGCGTCTGCGTGCTGCGGGATATCGAGGACGCGAGGAGCATCGCCCATCGCTTGCCGCTGGCGGAAAATATCGTGGTGATCGGCGGCGGTTTCATCGGGCTAGAAGTGGCCGCGGCGGCGCGCAAAAAAGGGCGCCCGGTGAAAGTGGTCGAGACGCTGGACCGGTTGATGGCCCGCGCCGTCACGCCGAAAATCTCGACTTTTTTCGCTGATCTGCATCGCGCTCACGGAGCGGAGTTGCTGTTTTCGACCCAGGTCACGGCGCTGGAGGGGCGTGACGGCCGCGTGGCGGCCGTGATCACGGCGGAGGATCAGAAAATCCCCGCCGATCTGGTAATTCTCGGCATAGGCGCCATAGCCAACGACGAACTGGCGGCCGCTGCGGGACTCGAGGTTTCGCGCGGCATAGTCGTGGATTCGTACGGAGGAACCTCCGATTCGGCGATCGTCGCGGCGGGCGATTGCACGGTCTGGCGGCGCGACGACGGCAAATTGCTGCGGCTGGAAAGCGTGCAGAACGCGGTGGAGCAGGGCAAGGCGGCTGCGGCCTCTTTGATGGGGCGAAAAAAGCCCTTCGTCGCCGCGCCGTGGTTCTGGTCGGACCAATATGACGTCAAGCTGCAAATGGCCGGGCTTTCCGAAGGGTTCGACGGCTTCGTCGAGCGGGTTTCGGGCGAAAGCGCCTTTTCGCTGTTCTATTATCGCGGCGAAAAGCTGATCGCGGTCGATTCGGTCAACCGTCCCGGCGAGCATCTGCTGGCGCGAAAGCTGCTGGACGCCGGGATTTCGCCGGATAAGGCCCAGGTGGCGGACGCCGCCGGCGATTTGCGCGGGCTGCTGCGTTAGGCGCTCTCAAAAGCGCCCGTTTTTTGTCGCAATCCTGCAACAGCGTTGCAATATTGCAACTCACCCCCGGCTCGGCTATTTTCCCCGCGGGGCGAGAATCGCAAATCGCGGACTGTATGAATCAGACCAAGGACAAAAGGCTCGACCAGAAAAAATCGCGTCGCGGCGAGCGTCGGCTGCTGCCGCGGGTTGGGCCATTCGTCGTCGCCTTAGCCATCATCTGCGCGATTTTTTCCTTCCTGATCTTCGCCGGACTCACCCCGATCACGCCGACCGACGAGACGGTCTCGATCCTGTTCGTGGTCGATTTCGCCATCGTGCTGGTTCTGCTCGGGCTGGTGATTTTCGAGGCCATCCTGCTGATTCGCGCCTGGCGCGCCAAAACAGCCGCCGCTGGCCTGCATATCCGCATCGTCGCGCTCTTCGCGGTCATCGCCGCCGTTCCGACCCTGTCCATGGCCATCGTCGGTTCGGTGACGCTCGATAAAATGCTCGACCCGGCTTTTATGCGCGATGTGCGCGGGTTCATCATGGGCGCCACCGAGGCCGCCAATCTGTTCCGCGAAGACCAGTGTCGCTGGCTGTTGCAGGAGGCCCAGCTCACCGCTTCCGATCTCGATCGCGGCAAGCCGATGTTCGACGCCGATCGCGGGCTGTTCAAGGAATTCTTCGCCTCCCGCGCGCATTTTCTGGGCTTCTCCTCCGCCGCCTTGATCAAGCGCGACGGGACCATCGTCGAACAGGTCGATTCCGGCTCGGCCGCGCGCGATTCCGTGGTCAAGCCACAGGACAGCGATTTCGCCGATTCGGCAAAGAATGAGCCGCTCTGCCTGATCCTCAACCAGGGCCGCACTTTCGTCGCCTTGCGCCCGATGCCCGCCTTCGACGACACTTTTCTCTATGCCAGCCGGCCGGTCGATCCCTTCACGCTGGAGTTTCCCAAACAGGCCTCCGCCCTCGTGCAGCTGTTCGACGCCTCCGAACAGCATCGCCATAATTTCCAGCTGACTTTGGCGATTATGTTCGGCCTGCTCGCCGCGATCATGCTGCTGTCGGCGGTGTGGATCGGCCTTGCCTTCACCAACGGTCTCGTCGGCCCTATCCGCCGGCTGATCGCCGCCACCGATCAGGTTTCCGCCGGCAATTTCTACGTCCAGGTGCCGGTGCGCGCCGCCGAGGGCGACCTCGCCCATCTCGGCGCGACCTTCAACAAGATGACCTCGGAGCTGCGGTTGCAGCAGAACCGGCTGGTCGCCGCCAATCATCTGATGGACGAGCGCCGGGTCTTCACCGAGGCGGTGCTGTCGGGCGTGCCGGCGGCGGTGATCGGCGTCGGCGCGCGTGGCGACGTCACCGTGCTCAATCCATCCGCCCGCAGTCTCGTCGGCGGCGATGAAATCGAGGCGGAACGGGCGATCGGCAAGCCGTTGGCGGAAGTGTTGCCCGAACTCGACGCCGCCTTGCAGGAGGCGCGCGCCGGCCATGCGCGCATGACGCAAAAGCAGATCCTGCTCAATCGCGGCGGCCGCGAGCGCACATTCAACGCCCGCGTCACCAACGGGCCGCTCAATCGCGGCGAGCGCACTTTCGTCGCCACGCTCGACGACATGACCGATCTGGTTGCGGCGCAGCGCACGTCCGCCTGGGCCGATGTGGCGCGGCGCATCGCCCATGAGATCAAGAATCCGCTGACCCCGATCCAGCTTTCGGCGGAACGGCTGAAGCGCAAATATGGCCGCGTCATCACCGTCGACAAGGACGTGTTCGACCAGTGCACCGACACGATCATTCGGCAGGTCGACGACATCAAGCGCATGGTGGACGAATTCTCGTCCTTCTCCCGCATGCCCAAGGCGCAACTGGTCCCCGACGATCTCGTCGCCTGCATCGAGCAGGTGCTGTTCCTGATGCGCGTCGGTCATCCCGACATCCAGATCACCGGCGATTTTGCGGAAAGTCGGCCGGTGCTGCGCTTCGACCGGCGGCTGTTGTCGCAGGCCCTGACCAATGTGGTGAAAAACGCCGCCGAGGGCATCGAAGGCGCCGAGATGGACGGCCGCGCGCCGGCGATCCATGTGTCGTTGCGGCTCGAAGAGGGCGAGGCCGTTGTCGATGTCGAGGACAACGGCAAGGGTTTTCCGCGCGAGAACCGCGCGAGGCTGCTGGAGCCCTATATGACGACGCGCAAGGAAGGCACTGGCCTCGGCCTGCCCATTGTCGCCAAAATTCTGGAGGATCACGGCGGCGGCATCGAATTGCTCGACGCCTCCTCCGGCCAGGGCGCGCTGGTGCGCCTGCATTTTCCGGTTGTCGGGATGGTCGAAAATACCGGCGACACACTTCCTGACGGCGCGTCCCGCGCCAAAAATTTAAGCGAAGGTTGAACATGGCGAGCGATATTCTGATCGTCGACGACGAAGCCGACATTCGCGAACTCGTTTCGGGCATTCTCGAAGACGAAGGCTTTTCCACCCGCACGGCGCGCAATTCCGACGAGGCCCTCGCGGCCATCGAAGCGCGCCGGCCGCAACTGATCTTCCTCGACATCTGGATGCAGGGTTCGAAGCTCGACGGTCTGCAATTGCTCGAATCGATCAAGCGCCATCACCAGACCCTGCCGGTGGTGATGATCTCCGGCCACGGCAATATCGAGACGGCGGTGACGGCGATCCGCCAGGGCGCCTATGATTTCATCGAGAAGCCTTTCAAGGCTGACCGGCTGGTGCTGGTCGCCGAACGGGCGCTGGAAACCTCGCGCCTGCGCCGCGAAGTCACCGAACTCAAGGCGCGCTCCGTCGGCTCCAACACCCTGGTCGGCCATTCGTCGGCGCTGCAGCAATTGCGGCAGGTGATCGAAAAGGTCGGGCCGGCCAATTCGCGTATATTGATCACCGGCATGCCCGGCGTCGGCAAGGAGCTCGCCGCGCGCGCCATCCACGAAGTTTCGACGCGGGCGGCCGGCCCCTTTGTCGTCATCAACGCCGCCGCCATCGCCGCCGAGACCATGGAGACGGAGCTGTTCGGCGTCGAGGCGCGCGACGGCCGTCCGCGCAAAACCGGGGCGCTGGAAGAGGCGCATGGCGGCACGCTCTATATCGACGAAGTCGCCGACATGCCGCGCGACACCCAGGCGAAAATTCTCCGCGTGCTGGTCGATCAGAATTTCCAGCGCGTCGAGGGCTCGACCCGTGTCCATGTCGACGTGCGGGTGATCTCCTCCTCGGCGCGCGATCTGCCGCGCGCCATTGCCGAAGGGGCTTTTCGCGAGGATCTGTTCCACCGGCTGTCGGTGGTGCCGGTGCGCGTGCCCTCGCTGGCCGAGCGGCGCGAGGACATTCCCGAACTGATCGATTTTTTCATGGATCAGCTCGCCGCCAATTCCGGCCTGCCACGGCGGAAAATTGGCGCCGACGCCATGGCGGTGCTGCAATCGCACGACTGGCCGGGCAATATCCGGCAATTGCGCAATAATATCGAACGTTTGATGATCCTGACCGGCGGCGATCAGGACGCCGAGATCACCGCCGAAATGCTGCCGCAGGAAATCGGCGCCCTCGTGCCTTCGACGCCCAATGGTTCCGGCGGCGAAAAGCTGATGAGCCTGCCCCTGCGCGATGCGCGCGAAGTGTTCGAGCGCGAATATCTGGTGGCGCAGATCAACCGGTTCGGCGGCAATATTTCGCGGACGGCGGAATTCATCGGCATGGAGCGTTCGGCGCTGCACCGGAAATTGAAGTCCCTGGCGATCGATTGAGGGAGCGGGATCAGGCGTTCTTGCTCCAAAACCGCAGCGAATTGTGCTAAGCTCGCGGCGCCGCTCATGGACGGCGGCCTCTTGGTTTATAGGGAGTGATCCCATGCGTTATTTTCTTGCCACGCTGTTCGTTTGCGCTTTTGCCATTCCCACGGCTTTTGCCCTGCCGACGCTCCGCCCCGCTTCGCCCTTCTGGGCGAAAGCGGACCCGATCGTTCAGGTCGCCAAGCACACCAAGCCGAGCGCGCATCGCCACAGCCACGGCAACGGCGGCATCCATCCGCTGGTGGGAAGCGGCGACTATTAAGTCGGGCGGGAAGCCACTCGATTCCCGGCTGCGGGACCGGCCATCGGCCGAGCGTTCTGCTATGACTTGTCCATGCGGCGAATCGACCTTTTCCTCGGCTTTTTCAAACTGGGCGCGCTGGCCTTTGGCGGCACGGGGCCGATCACAAGGGCGATTATCGTCGAGGACCGGCGCTGGCTGGACGATGCGGAATTCGCCGGCTTGCTCGGTCTTTGCCAGGCCCTTCCAGGCGCCAATACCTGCAATTTCGCGGTGATGGTCGGCGACAGGTTCTTCGGCGCCGGCGGCGCGGCGATCGCCCTGTTCGGGCTGCTGCTGGCGCCTTTGATCATCCTGGTGACCGTCGCCAGCTTTTTCACCACTTTCGCCGGCAATGCCGATGTGCGCGCCGCCCTGTTCGGCGCGACGGCGGCAGGCGCTGGTCTCGCCATCGGCACGGCGATCAAGATGGCGCGGAAAATCCCCTTCGATCCTGTGTTGATCGGTCTGGCCGCCGCTACCTTCATCGCCGCCGCCCTGTTCCGCTTGCCCCTGCCGGCGATCATCGCCGTTGCTTTGCCGACAGGCTATTTCCTGGCGGGAGCGCGGCGATGAAAGACGATCTGCTCACTCAGATTTTCCTGCGCTTCGCGGGCATTTCGCTGCTGGCGGTCGGCGGCGCGATGGCGGCTCTGCCGGAAGCCCAGCGCCAGATCGTCACCGGGGCGCATTGGATGACCGACGCGCAATTCGCGCAGAGCTTCGCCATAGCCCAGACCTCGCCCGGCCCCAATGTCATCGTCTTCAGCCTGTTCGGCTGGCGGATGGCGGGTCTGGCCGGCCTTGTCGCGGCGACGCTCGGCATATTGGGGCCGTCCTCGCTGCTGGCCTTCGCGGCTGCGAGGATCATGCGACGGGCGGGCGAGGCCGCGTGGCTGGCGCGGCTGAAAAAGTCGCTGGCGCCGCTCGCCATTGGCCTGATGGCGGCGAGCGGCTATGTTCTGGCCCGCGCCGCCGATTCCGATGCTTTCGCTTTGCTCATCACTGCGATTGCGACGGCTTTCGTTGTTTTTACGTCGCGCAGCCCGCTCTGGGCCATCGCCGGCGGCGCGGCGGTTTGCGTCGCGGCAGGGCGCGCCGGACTGTTGTAAGGAGCCTCATGTCCCGAATTGCTTACGTCAACGGCCGCTATGTCCGGCATTCCGAGGCGGCGGTGTCGATTGACGACCGCGCTTTTCTGTTCGCCGACGGTATTTACGAAGTGATCGAGATTTTTGGCGGCAAATTGATCGACGAGGCGGGGCATCTGGAACGTCTCAATCGCTCGGCGCGGGAATTGCTGCTGAAGCTCCCGGTAGGCGCGCGCGTCTTGAAGCTGATCCTGCGCGAACTGGTCGCGCGCAACGGCGTCGCCTACGGCCATGTCTATCTGCAGGTGACGCGGGGCGCCGCCCGGCGCGACCATTTCTTCCCCAAAGCCGGGACGCCGACCACTCTGGTCGCCTTCGCCCACCGGAGCGACCGCGCGGCGGCGGAAGCCAAGGCGCAGGCGGGGATCAAGGTCATCTCGCTGCCCGACATCCGCTGGAAAAGGCCGGATATCAAGTCCACCAGCCTGTTGCCCAACGTGCTGGCGAAGCAGCAGGCGAAAGATTTTGGAGCCTATGAAGCCTGGCTGGTGGACGAGGAGGGGTTCGTCACCGAAGGTTCGTCCAGCAACGCCTGGATCGTCGACGCCGACGGCGCCTTGGTCACCCATCCCGCCGATTCCGGAATTTTGCGCGGCATCACCCGTGCGCGGCTGTTCGAAATCGCCGCCGCCCATCAGATCAGGATCGTCGAGCGCCGCTTCACCGTCGTCGAGGCCAAGGCCGCCCGCGAGGCCTTCATTACCGGCGCGACTACGCTGGTGATGCCGGTGGTGGCGATCGATGGCGAAAAAATCGGCGGCGGCGCGCCCGGCCCGGTGGCGCTGGGTTTGCGCGCCGCTTTCCACGGCTTCGCGCCGGCCAGCGAGTGAATCTTTTGTCGCAGAAATTCAATTACACGTCTAAAAGAAAATCTTGCCTATAACGCGTGCTTGAGATTCTATTAAGCGATTGGGCGCCTGCGGCGAGGATTGACTTCGCTTGAGGTTGGCCACAAAGGGACTTCGTCCCGGTTGCGTTGCGAACCTTGCAGGCGTCAAAAAAAAGAGAATGGAAAAAACATGGCGGTTGAACGCACACCCAATCTTCAGGATACTTTTCTTAATTTCGTACGAAAAAACAAAATACCCCTCACCATTTTTTTGGTGAACGGCGTTAAATTACAGGGCGTTGTGAGCTGGTTCGACAATTTCTGCGTGTTGCTGCGCCGCGACGGGCACTCGCAACTCGTCTACAAGCACGCCATATCGACGATCATGCCGGGTCATCCGATCCAGATGTTCGACCCGGCCGAAGAGGCCATGGAAAAGTGAATTTTCGTTACGCGGCAAATGTTTCGAGGTCCGCTTGAACGGCGGCCCCAACGGCGAATCGGGCGCTCTGGCCCGCAAACGCGGCGCTAAAACCCGCGTTTTGGTGATCGGACCCTATCTTACCGACCGCGCGGCGACTTATGCGCTAGGTGAAAAAGCCATCCGCTCGCACGAGTCGCGGCTTGACGAGGCCGAGGGGCTGGCGCTGGCGATCGACGTGGAGATCGTTGGCCGCGAATTGGTGCTGCTGCCGCAGATTCGCCCCGCCACTTATCTCGGCAAAGGCAAGGTGGAAGAAATCTCCGCCCTCATAGAGGAGCGTGAGGTCGATCTGGTCGTTGTCGATTGCGCATTGTCGCCTGTGCAACAGCGCAATCTCGAAAAGGCTTTTTCCGCCAAGGTAATCGACCGCACAGGCCTGATCCTCGAAATTTTTGGCGAGCGCGCCCGTACTTCGGAAGGCGCGCTGCAGGTCGAACTGGCGCATCTGACCTATCAGAAGTCGCGGCTGGTGCGCTCATGGACCCATCTGGAGCGCCAGCGCGGCGGCTTCGGATTTTTGGGTGGCCCCGGCGAAACCCAGATCGAGACCGACCGTCGGCTGATCCAGGAGCGCATGACCCGCATCGAGCGCGATCTGGAAAAGGTCAAGAAGACGCGCGGCCTGCACCGCAAGAGCCGGCGCGACGCGCCTTTCCCGGTGGTGGCTCTGGTCGGCTACACCAATGCCGGCAAATCGACGCTGTTCAACACTCTGACCAAGTCCGAAGTCTTCGCCAAGGACCTGTTGTTCGCCACGCTCGACCCAACCTTGCGCGGGCTGAAACTGCCGCATGGCGGCAAGATCATCCTGTCCGATACGGTCGGGTTCATTTCCGACCTGCCGCACATGCTCGTCTCGGCCTTCCGCGCCACGCTGGAAGAAGTGCTCGAGGCCGACGTGATCCTGCATGTGCGCGACATTGCCCATGACGACGCGGAAGCGCAGGGCGAGGATGTGAAGAAGATTCTCTCCGAACTCGGCGTCGACGCGCATGACTACAACCGTCTGATCGAAGTGTGGAACAAGATCGACCTGTTGCCCTCCGAGGAGCGCGAGCGGGTCAAGAACAAGGCCGCTTTGCGCCCGGAAGACGAGCGGCCCTATGCCGTGTCGGCGGTGACCGGCGACGGGCTGGACATTCTGCTTCTGGCGATCGAAACGCGGCTGGCGCGGGGACGGGTGGTTCTCGACGTGCCGCTGGCGTCGAGCGATGGCGAAGGCCAGGCCTGGCTGCACGCCCATACCGAGGTTTTGTCGCGCGACACCGACGAAGAGGGCGGGGCGCATTTCCACATCCGCGTCGCGCCGGAACAATGCGACCGGGTTTTGAGGCGTTTTCCGGGAGCGGAGGCGGTGCTGGAAAGCTCGCCGCTACATTACGCCTTAAACTTGCGATGACATAACAGCTTCATGATCCACCGCGATCTTCGCCGAAAAGCTTTGTTGAACCGATAAGCCGATCGCGCCCGATGGATCCCAGTTTCGACCGAAAACGCGATTTTGCGGCTTGGCGCAACCTCGCCTCCCAGTGCTGCTTGCTCGCCGCGCTCGCTCTCTGCCTGACCTCGGGCGCGCTCCGCGCAGCCGCCGACGAGGCGCCCAAAAACGCCCCCTTGCGCGTCGCCGTCTACGACGTCCCGCCCTATGGCTATGTCGATACCGACGGCTCCATCGCTGGCGTCAGCGTCGATCTGTGGCGACGGATCGCCGGCGAGATGGAGGTCGATTTCAAGCTGATCCCGGTTGCCGACATGGAAACCATCTTGTCCGGGTTGGAGCAGGGGCGCTACGACGCGGGCCTGCTGTCGCCGGCCAATATGGCAATCGCTTTGCCCGAAAACTCTCCTTGGCGCCGGCCCATTGACCGCGCACTGATCAAGATCGTCAACGGGCCGGAATGGCGGTCGCTGGAAGAGAAATTCTTCCTCCGTTGAAGTTTTTCCACTGGCTGCTGATTTCGCGCGTTAAAGCTTTTCATGGCCGACAAAAAGTGAGATGCGGCAGCGACGATACTGTCGTCGTCGTGAAGGTCCCGTAATGCGCATCGCCAGAGCCCCATCTTGTCGCGCTCTGCCGGTTTTCGTGGCGGCCAATGTTGTGTTCGGCATTTTCATGCCGACGATGGCGCGCGCGGGGCCGCCCTTTCGCACCGACGATCCCGAACCCGTCGATTACCAGCACATTGAAATGTTCGTCTATTCAGACGGCGCCCATGTCCGCGGGGAAACGTCGGGCGGCGCGCTGGCCGTCGATTTCAATTATGGCGCGGCGCCAAATCTGCAGTTGCATGTCGGCCCCTCCACCGCCTTTGACGCCACTCCGGGGGCGCCGTTCCACCTGGGGCTCGGCGATACTGAATTGGGCGTGAAATACCGCTTTCTCCAAGAGGACAAGAATGGCGCAACGCCGATGGCCTCTTTTTATCCTTTGCTTGAACTGCCCACCGGCAGCCAGCAGCGCGGCCTCGGCGAGGGCTATGTCCGCGCCTTTCTGCCACTATGGGTTGAAAAGAATTTCGGCGACTGGGTCACGTATGGCGGCGGCGGCTATTGGCTCAACGACAACAGCCGATTTGGCGGCAGGAATTATCTTTACGCCGGCTGGACGCTGCAGCGGAAAGTAACTTCGAACCTGTCGCTCGGAGGGGAGCTATTTTTCCAAACCGCCGGCAGCGTCCAGCTTCCGACCAATCTGCCCAGTCCGGACAATCTCGGGTTCAATCTCGGCGGGATTTACGATCTCGACGAGCACAACCATCTGTTGGCGTCCGCCGGGCGAGGCCTGCTCAATGCTCGGCAAACCAATCTTTTTTCCTGGTATCTGGCCTGGCAGCTCACTTATTGAGCGGATCAGGCGAGCGTTTCGACTTTGGGCAAGTCGAGTTTGGCTGCGAACAACCCGACCATCCAGCCGACCAGGCAGCCGGCGAGAATATCGCTGACGAAGTGGAAATCGGAGAGCAACAGACTCAAAGCGACGAGGAAAACCACCAGAAGGTAGAGCGGGCGAAATCGCGGCAGCAGCACCCAAAGACAGGAGGCGACAGCGCAGGACAGGGTCTCGTGGCCGGAGGGGAAGGAGGCCCAGCCGCCGCCGCCGTGGAAGGGCGAAAAGTTCATGACGCCGTCGCGGATCAAGGAGGGATTGCCGCAGATCCAGGTTTCCGTCCAGGTGCGGCCGAAAACCAGTTTCAGCACGTCCTTGACGCCCATGGCGGTGAACAAAGCCAAAGCCGTCCGCAACACGATTTGGCCATGGCGGCCGAACGACCTGTGACGGGCAAAATTCCAGCCGCTCCAGAGAATGCCGAGGGCCGCGAGAAATTCCAGCCCATCGACGATATGGCTCAGTGCTATGAAGGGCGCGCGCGATTCATGGGCGTGCTGGAACATGAAGTTGGCGACGGGCCGGTCAAAAAAAGCAATGCTCAGGAGCATCGCGCAAAAAACCGCGCCAACAAGATAAGAACCAAGACGACTGGGGCGCAGAGCTTGCATCTTCAGGTCCCGATAAAAGCGCGTCGGCCCGTTAAAGCGGCTAAGTGCGACACTATGACTAACCGCCCACCAGCGCTTCATATTCAGCGGAAAGTTCGAGCCATTCCTCTTCCGCCATCAACAGGGCGCGCTCCAGTTCGGCGCGCTGCTGCGACAGTTTGGAGGCTTCCGCCGGATTGCGCTCGAACGCGCGCGGATCGGCAAGGAGGAGGTCGACGCGGGCGATGAGATCGGCGAAACGCGTCATTTTTTCCTCCGCCGCCTGAACCTTTCTCGCCAAGGGCTTGGCGTCCTGGCGCGCCCTTGCGGCGTCGCGGCGCTGGTCGGCGGGATTGGCCGCCGCCGCCTCGCGCTCGCGCCTTTTCGCCGGCGCTCTGGCCCCTTCCAGCACCAGCTTGCGATAATCCTGCATGTCGCCGTCAAAAGTCTGGACGCGGCCGTCCGCGACCAGCCACAGCCGGTCGGCGCAGGCCTCGAGCAGATATTGATCGTGCGACACCAGGATCACCGCCCCGGCGTAATCGTTGATCGCCTCGATCAGCGCGGCGCGGCTGTCGATATCGAGATGGTTGGTCGGCTCATCGAGAATGAGCAGATGCGGCCCGTTGAAAGTGGCGAGCCCCATCAACAGCCGCGCCTTTTCGCCGCCGGAGAGATTGGCGACCTTGGTGTCGGCCTTGACGTTGGGGAAGCCGATCTGCGCGGCGCGGGCGCGGATTTTCGCTTCCGGCGCGTCGGTCATGAGCCGCTGGATGGCGAGGTAGGGCGTGTCCCGCTCATCGAGATCGTCGACCTGGTGCTGGGCGAAAAACCCGGCCTCCAGTTTCGAGGATTTGCGCAACTCGCCGGACATCGGCTCCAGCCTGCCGCCCAGAAGCTTGGCGAAGGTCGATTTGCCGTTGCCGTTGGAGCCGAGCAGTCCGATGCGGTCGTCGTTGGAAAGCGAGAGGCTGAGTTTCGACAGGATCACCCGCTCGCCATAGCCGACCGAGACGTTTTCCATGGCGATGATCGGCGGCGACAGCGGCTTTTCCGGCGAGGGCAGGGAGAAGGGCAGGATTTCGTCATCGACCACCGCCGCGACTGTCTCCATCTTTTCCAGCATCTTCAATCGGGACTGGGCCTGTCGCGCCTTGGTCGCCTTGGCGCGGAACCGATCGACGAACTCCTGCAAATGGGCGCGCTTTTCTTCCTGTTTTTTCAGGAATTTCGCCTGCAGCATCCGCGCTTCCGCGCGCTGGCGGGCGAAGCCGTCGTAATTGCCGCGATAAAGCTGCAGCTTGCCCTTGTCGAGATGGACGATGTGGTCGCAGACATCGTTCAGCAGGTCGCGGTCATGGCTGATGACGATGATGGTCGCCGGATAGCGCGTCAGGTAGTCGATCAGCCAAAGCGAGCCTTCGAGATCGAGATAATTGGTCGGCTCGTCGAGCAGCAACAGGTCGGGCTGCGAGAACAGCACGGCGGCGAGCGCCACGCGCATCCGCCAGCCGCCGGAAAACTCCTTCAGCGCCCGGTTTTGCGCCGCTTCGTCAAAGCCAAGACCCGAAAGGATTTCCGCCGCCCGCGCCGGCGCCGCATGGGCCTCGATATCGGCCAGCCGCATATGGATTTCGGCGATGCGGTGCGGGTCGTGCGCGATCTCGGCCTCTTCCAGCAAAGCGGTGCGCTCGACATCGGCCGCGAGGACGAAATCGACCAGCTTGCCGTCGCCGCCGGGCGCCTCCTGCTCGACCCGGCCCATCCGGGCGCCCCTGGGGATGTAAATGGTTCCGCCCTCGGCTGCGATTTCGCCGGCGATCAGGCGGAACAGGGTGGTCTTGCCGGCGCCGTTGCGTCCGACGAAACCGACCCGCGCGCGTTCCGGCAGCATGACGCTGGCCGAATCGAAAAGCAGGCGCGGCCCGAGCCGGTAGGTGAGTTCGGATAATTGCAGCATGCCGCCTTTTTGCCCGGGGCGGGGCGGAAGGCAAGCTTTTTACGGAGGGCTCACGGCCTGGAGCCTTTCCCAGTCCTCATGACCTATCGTCGTTGCGAGCGACAGCGAAGCAATCCAGACCAAGGCCACGAGCCCGATGATGACTGACGCGTGGTTTCGCGCCGTTTCTGGACGAAACTGCCGCGATGCAGCGCCGCCGGCATGGGCGTGCGTCTCGGTGCCGCTACTCTTGTAAGATATTGTTCTGGCAATCTAATTGTTCGCCGTGCGGGAACGGGAAGCCGGCGCGCTCCACATGTATCGTTGCGTCGGGAATTCCGCTGGCGGCGGGTAGTTCATGTTCAACCGAGCCGGAAGCGAGCGAGCCGCCGGTTCGATCAACGGATGCGGCCGCCGGGCGGCTCACCGAAGCCTCGGGGTCCGCCCAAGCCTCCAGGTCCACCGATCCCTCCGGGACCAATGCCCGAGGCGCCGCCGCCGGGACCGCCAAGTCCGCCGGGACCGCCAAGTCCGCTGGGCCCACCAGGTCCGCTGGGACCGCCAAGTCCGCTAGGCCCACCAGGACCGCCCATTCCACCGCCGCCCGGATAACCCCCTCCGAGACCGCCGGGAGCGCCAAGCCCGCCAGGAGGCGCGCCGCCGCCCCCGGGAAGGCTGTCGCCACGAGAACCGCCGCCGGGCGCGTGGCCGGGTCCGCCTGGCCCGCCCGGTCCTCCAGATCCTCCGCCGCCCGGGCCTCCGCCGCCCGGACCGCCGCCGCCCGGACCGCCGCCGCCCGGGCCTCCGCCGCCCGGACCGCCGCCGGCTGGACCGCCGCCGTGCGGGTCAAAATCGCCGCGACGACCGATGAATTCGATCTGGCGCGCGATCAGGCGACCGTCCGTCCCGATCTCGCCATTGATGACGACATGATGGCTGCCCGGTTGAACAGCGCCGGCGCGATCCTCGACCCGGACGCTTTCGGCCGTCTCCAACCCGCCGTCCCGACGGCTCACCCATGTTTCAATGGAAACATTTCGCACGCCGCCGATCGCGATGTCGGCGTCCCTTTTGGTCTCCTGGGCGACGAAGACGCCGTTGTCGAGGCCGCCGCGCGCGACAATGCGCTGGCCGACCAGCGCGTCGCCGACGCTTGCCACTTTCTGGCCGCCGATGCGCAATTCGCCCCCCGTGTCCCGCGACAGAACGCCCGCGATCTGATCGAGTCCGCCTTCGCGCCGTTCGACCGCCGAGGCGACGATGGTCTGGTCCGGCCGGCGCAAGCCGCCGATCGCGATGCGATCTCCGATCTTGAGAACGCGCGCGATCTTGCCGCTCGGCAATTGGACCCGCTGGCCGAGGACGTCCAGAGTCTTGCCGCTGACCCGCTCGACCGGGCCGACAACTTCGCTGACGATGACGATGCGATGGGTCGTCCAGCTTTCATCGCGCCGGTCGGCGACGAGGCGCGCGACCTGCCCGAGTCGCATGTCCCGGGCCTGACCGGGCGAGTTGTCGATTTCGATCGTCGCGTCCGCCGGATAGACGATGCGCTGGCCGTTGATATAGACGCTGCCGAACTTCCTGATGGTTCCGATGAAGCCCGTGCCGCCAATGCCATTGTCGCCCGGACTGTAGCCGGTGCCGCCAATGCCGTTGTCGCCGCTCCCGGCGCCCTTTTCCGCGGCAAAGGCTTTCGCGCCGCCCAGCAGGGAGGCGAGAAGCAAAAACTGCCGGCGGCTCGGGAATCTCGAGGCGCTCACGTCGCGGTCCCGCCGTTTTCGTCCGCCGGAGCCTCGCGCCGCAGCGATTCGTCTTCACTGTAGAGATAGATGCCGAAATTCCACCGCCATGTCCCGCCGGGATCTTTCTGAACCGCGCCCTGCGCTTCGCGGTTCACGTTCTGAAGCGCTTCCATGGCGATCCTGCGCGACAAAGCCAGCATGTCTTGGGCGGCTGCGCACGAAACGCCTTCGTAATGCACCGCCCGTTCAAAGAACGGCGGCTGGGCGGCGGAGATGTTTTCAACGGCCGCCGCGACATGATCGTGAAGGTTGCGGCCGAAATAGTAGAGCTGGCGATCGTCGCCCGCGCGCGGCGCGAAGGCGGCGTCCTCCAGCCTGATGCGGCCTTCCTCGTCGATCGCGACCATGCCCCGGTCGATCCATTCGTCGAGAACAGCGCGCGGGCGCACGTCACGTGTCACCGATTCCACCAGGTCTTCGTAAGTGGGGCCGTCGCCGGAATCGCCGGCGCGGCGCAGGGGCAGCGGGGCGCCTTTTTCATCGGTGAATTCCGGCGCGGCGATCCAGCGCGCGATGATCATGCTGGAGCGTGAAACGCTGGCCGGAACAAGCCGGACCGGCGCGCCCGCGCCGCGCAGCCGGCGAACTTCCTTGCGATGGATTCCGGTCAGGAGGCTGACCCGGCTGTCCGTCTGCTCCTTGCCACTGAGCGCGAAATCATATTCGGCGACGTTGATATAGAGCTCGCGCAGCAGATCGCACAAAGCGGGAAAGGTCATCCCGCAACGAATGAAAAGGCGGACGAGCGGACGCAGAATGCGTGCGATCGGGGTCTGCAAACGCCCCGCGTCCGGCGGGGAGACGGCTTCGGTCATGAGGTCAACATAAACTATTTTTCGTGGGATTAAATCCCACAAATTTTATTGACGTGGGAAAATTTCCCACGTAAAACCCTCGGGCCTTGCGACATTGGAGTTCGTTTCATGTCCTTCATTTCAATCCTCGCTCCGCCTCGATCGGCTTATTCCGTCCGGGCCAATGCAAAGGCTTTGAATCGTATGGTGAGATGCATCGCTGTCGCCGGTTTCCTCATTGGCGGCCCGCGCCTGTTATCCGCTCCCTCGACAGGGAGCGAGCGGACGGCGCAACGGATGAATGACGAAGGCGCCCCGGCGCGCGCCGGTCGGGCGCTCATCAACGAGCCGCAGTATTCGCGCGTGTCGCCAGGGTTGCGCAACGCTCGTCCGTCCCGACGCCTCACCGTCGGTCCTTCAGTTGGTTCTTCCGCAGTTGCCTGGAGCGGCGAGTTATGACCAGTTTTCCGAGCTTGGGCGGCGTTCGTTTGCGGGACGCGCTCGGATGGCGTCGGCTTGGCTTCCCCCTTCAAGGCAGACGCTTCGGCGCGTGCTTCCGAACGGACGAACACTCGAAAACACGCCTGGCTCGGACGATTTTGGTTCTGATCCCGGCCGCCTTCATCTTGACCGGATGTGCGCAGTCGCTCGAAACTGGAAGGGCTGGCGGCGGCGAGGAGTCCGGGTTAATAGCGGCCTATCGCGAGAATCGAACCTATCTTGATGCCGGGATCGACGAAACTGCCCGCGATGGGCGCCCCGAGACCGAGGAGAATGAATTCGAAACTGTCATGACCTCAGCCTGCGGGGCGGGCGACGTTTTCGGCTGTGGTTTGCTCTTTGCGTGGCGCGCCTTGCTAGCCTTGCTGCACTTGTTTGAAAGGCTTGTCACCTACGGTCTGATCGCGCTGGGGTTCCCTTTTCTTATTTGGGCGAGCCTGCGCGAAGCCAAAATGAAACGGAGCAGGAAAGCGAAAAAAATTGCTCGCGATTCCTTGATAGGCCCGCGCTTGCCCATGGCCGGTTCCGGCGAGTGCATTAGCGCTATGCCTGAAGAGGCAACGCGACAGGCGCGCCGCCTTGACCGTCGTCTTCCGTAATCATGGATCCCGCGAACGTGAGTCGGTCGCCTTCAAACTTGGCTTATCGAAGCGGGGAGGCCAGATAGGACGAGCGATCAGCTAGATGTGAGCGCGAAGCTGCGGCTGCCTTTTCTCACGCGCCAGCGGCACTAATGAATCCGAAGAGCAAAAAGTCTCCCCGCCTGAAAAGGCTCGGTCGTCTCAAACCTTCGGACGACGGACGCCGAAGCCGCTTATGAGAGGGGATGCTTTTACGCGCGCCATGTTTTATTGCGCGTCGATCGGCGCGGGATTTTGGCGCCGATCGACGTTCTAATTCCCCGATTTCCTGCCGGCAGGATGCAATACTGGGCCGCAGGCGTTCAAGCCATGACTTGCATCAGGATGCCGTGACGTCATGCCAGGTGACCAACTGCTGCAGCGGCAGGCGGTATTTCGGGCGAACCTTGTCGGAGGCGGAGCGATAGCCGATCGCAAACAACACGGCCGGCCGCAAGTCATCTCCAAGCCGAAGAATCCTGGCGAACTTGCCAGGGTCGAAACCTTCCATCGGACACCCGTCGATTCCGAGTTCCGCGGCGGTGAGCGACGCGATTCCAAGGGCGACGTATGCTTGCTTCGCGGCCCAGGACGTGCGGGAAAACGTGACTGTCCGGATGAGATTGGTGATTTTTGAGAATTTTTCCAATTTCGCGACTATTTCTTCGGGGGCTCCGTTACGCCGCAGGGTGGAAAACAGGTTCGACGCGCGATCGCGGATGTTCGGTCTCGCCGAGAAAACCAGGATATGGGAGGCGGATGTGATTTGTTCCTGTTCGTAGGCCGCCTTGCGCAACTTCGCCTTGGTGTCTGGATCGCTGACCACGGTCACATGGAAGGGCTGGAATCCGTAAGACGTTGGCGCGAGCCTGACGGCTTCGAGGATTGTGTTCAGATCTTCCGATGAAACGGTCCGAGACGTGTCGAACGATTTTGTCGCATAGCGCCAGTTCAGTGCCCGCAGAATAGAATCTGCGCTGATCGCTGCTTTAGCCATGAATTAATTGCCCTTCTGTTTCTGCAGCCCCGATTCCAGCCACTGTCGTCGAGCTCTCGCGAAATCACGTCGTCAATGGCCCTGCGCGGCATGAGCCCTGTCCGTTTGGTATTGCGCATCTTTTGATGCTAGGATGAGTTTGGCAAGTAGGATGCTTTAAGTGAGCCAGTATGAAAAACATGACTAATGGGCCGCCGTCGGAGTCTCAATGCTCCGATCCGGAGTTGCGCGAACGGTTCAGCCGCGCCCTTGGCGTATTGTCAGGCAAATGGACCGCAGAAATTCTCTATTGCCTTCGAGACGGAACACTCCGTTTCGGCGAGTTGCGCCGCGCCATTCCCGACATCACTCAGCACATGCTGACCTGCAGGCTGCGCGAGTTGGAAGCCGATAGATTGGTGACCCGCGAAATCTATGCCGAGGTTCCGCCGCGCGTCGAATATACGCTCACGCCTGCGGCCCAGGCGCTGAGACCGGTATTCGACGAGTTGTTTCGATGGGCCGCACACCATTGGGCCGGGCCGCTTGATTCCGAGGATTGGATTGGCTCTGCGCTGGAGGATCGAAAACGCCCGTCGCTCCCCGCCAGGTGAGGAGCGCCGCCGAACGCGAGTTGGTCCAAACCCGTCTCGGCATAAGCAGTCTTGCCCTTCGCGCGTCGCCTTCGTCTCGACGCATTGTCGAACGCCTTTAACTCACCCCCGCCCGCGATAAGTCGCCACCCCCTGATCGGGCAGCCACAGGCCCTTGGGCGGTTCGCCGGTCTGGTAAAACACGTCGATCGGCATGCCGCCGCGCGGATACCAATAGCCGCCGATGCGCAGCCAGCGCGGGCTCAGAGCCGCGACCAGATCCTTGGCGATGCGGATGGTGCAGGCCTCGTGAAAGGCGCCGTGGTTACGAAACGAGGTGAGATAAAGCTTTAAAGACTTTGATTCAACTAAATATTTATCCGGCACGTAATCCAGCACCAGATGGGCGAAGTCGGGCTGGCCGGTGACCGGGCACAGCGAGGTGAATTCGGGCTGGGTGAAGCGCGCGAGATAATCCACGTCCGGGTGCGGATTGGGCACCCGGTCGAGCGTCGCTTCATCGGGGCTTTGCGGCGTCTCGGCTTTTCCGCCGAGCATACCCGCGCCATCGTGTGTCCTAACCATTTTAGCATCCTCACCCACCCGGATTTACCCGGCAGTGCCTCGCAGGGCAAGGCGGCCTCGTAGAACGCCGCCATGCGGGAAAAAGCGCGACTGCGGCGGATGGCCATCTTTTTTATTTCATTCATCGGGCGTAGAACGCCGCGTCCGTCGCCGCAAAGGCCACTTTTTTCCTCAGGGGAGCCTCATGACTGAGATTATCGATATTGTCGCCCGTGAAATTCTCGATTCGCGCGGCAATCCCACGGTCGAAGTCGACGTGACGCTGGAAGACGGCTCCTTCGGCCGCGCCGCCGTGCCGTCGGGCGCCTCGACCGGCGCCCGAGAGGCGGTCGAACTGCGCGACGGCGACGCCTCCCGCTTCGGCGGCAAGGGCGTGCTCAAGGCGGTGGAATCGGTCAATGGCGAGATTTTCGACGCCATTTCCGGCTTCGACGCCGAAGACCAGGTCCATATCGACGAGGCGCTGATCGAGCTCGACGGCACGCCTAACAAGGCGCGACTCGGCGCCAACGCCATTCTCGGCGTCTCCATGGCGGTGGCCAAGGCGGCCGCCGACGCTTCCGGCCTGCCGCTCTATCGCTATATCGGCGGCACCCAGGCGCGCGTCTTGCCGACGCCGATGATGAACATCATCAATGGCGGCGCCCATGCCGACAATCCGATCGACTTCCAGGAATTCATGATCATTCCGCTCGGCGCGGATTCGATCGCCGAGGCGGTGCGGTGGGGCGCGGAAGTGTTCCACGGCCTGAAGTCGGCGCTGAAGAAGGCCGGCCAGAACACCAATGTCGGCGACGAGGGCGGCTTCGCCCCCAACCTGCCTTCCGCCGAAGCGGCGCTGGATTTCGTCGTCAAGGCGATCGAAGAAGCCGGTTTCAAGCCGGGCGAGGACATCGCCATCGGCCTCGACGCCGCCGCCAGCGAATTCTTCAAGGACGGCGCTTATCATTATGAAGGCGAAGGCAAAGTTCGTTCGATCCAGCAACAGGCGGAATATCTGGCCAAGCTGGTCGCCGGCTATCCGATCGTCTCCGTCGAGGACGGCAATGCCGAAAACGATTGGGAAGGCTGGAAGATCACCACCGACCTGATCGGCAACAAGGTCCAGATCGTCGGCGACGATATTTTCGTCACCAATGTCGCGATCCTCGGCGAAGGCATCAAGAAGGGCATCGCCAATTCGGTGTTGATCAAGGTCAACCAGATCGGCACCCTGACCGAGACGCTGGCCGCCGTCGACATGGCGCAGCGGGCCGGGTACACGGCGGTGATGTCGCACCGTTCCGGCGAGACCGAGGACGCCACCATCGCCGATCTGGCGGTGGCGACCAATTGCGGTCAGATCAAGACCGGCTCGCTCTGCCGCTCTGACCGGTTGGCCAAATACAACCAGCTGATCCGCATCGAAATGGAGCTGGGCAAGCAGGCGATTTACGCCGGGCGTTCGGCTCTGAAGGCTCTGGCGTAAGCTCTGGCTTCGACGCGCTCCAAGGGATGCGCCGCTGCGCGTCCCTTTTTGTTTTTGTGGAGGCGCTTTCCACGATTTATCGTTTCGGCTTTGCAGGCGCCTGGGCTAGCCTGCAACGTGTCAAGCTGGAGGGGCCAAGATGCGCATGCTCATGAACATCATTTTTCCGTTGGAGCCGTTCAACAGCGCCGTGCGCGACGGGACGGTCGGATCGAAAATGAGCGCCATTCTTGAACATATCAAACCCGAGGCCGTCTATTTCACTGAACAGAACGGTCAACGCGGCGCCGTTCTGGCCGTGGACGTCAAGGACTCGTCGGATATCCCGGCCTTGGCCGAACCCTGGTACCTGACTTTCGAGGCCGATGTCGAATTCCGCGTCGCCATGAATCCGGAGGATCTGGCCCGCGCCAATCTCGATCAGCTCGGGAAGACCTGGGGATAGTCCTGTCCCTTCCATTGCCAACCTGGTTAATTATTGACAACCTTTCGCAGCAGGCGGGAGAGCCGAATCATTTTCGATCCCGGCGCCTGCGAAAAGGCGGCCTCGATGATTGTTGGCGTGCTGAATCAGAAGGGCGGCGTGGGCAAGACGACGATCGCCGTCAATCTGGCGTCCTGTTTTGCTCAGGCTGGCTGTCGCGTCCTGCTGGTCGATGCCGATCCGCAAGCCAGCGCCCTGGCCTGGTCCAGCGCCCGCGAAGCCGAACCGGCTTTTGTCGTGGTCGGCATGGCCAAGCCCACCTTGCACCGTGAAATCCCGGCCCTGGCGAAGAATTACGACGTCGTGGTGATCGACGGCGCGCCCCGTGTAAACGAACTGGCGCGGGCGGCCATTCTCGCCAGCGACATGGTGCTGATTCCGGTCCAGCCCTCGCCTTATGACGTCTGGGCCGCGACCGAGACGGTTCAACTGATCCGCGAGGCGCGCATCTACCGCGAGAATTTGCGCTCAGCCTTCGTTATCAACCGCAAGATCACCAACACCGCCATCGGCCGCGATTTCGCCTCGGCGCTCGACCAGTTCCCCGATACGCCGGCGCTCGACGTTGCGCTGATCCAGCGCGTCATCTATGCGGAAAGCGCCGCGCAGGGCCTGTCGGTCCTTGAATCGGCGCCGCGCAGCGAGGCGGCGAGGGAGATGAAGCGTTTGGCGGAGCTGGTTTTTCCTAGGCACGAGAGGCAAGCCGCATGAGCAAGAAGACCATCGCCATCCAGATCCCGAAAAAATCGGCGGCCGATCCGTCTTCGCGCGAGCTTGCGCCTTTTCCCTCGCAGGCGGCGAGCGAAGCCGAGCAATGGGTGAGCCAGGAGCAGTCCATCGAGCCGGCTCGCGAAAATGCCGCGCCTTTATCCGTGCGGAATGGCGCCACTCTTACTTTTTCCATTTCCGCCGAGCCGGACTGGTTCGAAGCGGTCAAGATCGGCGTCTTCCTGCCCTATGCGGCCTTTTCGCTCTGGGCCTTCACCGCGACGCAAAGAAATCTCCGGCTTTTCCGCCGCTGAACGGGCTGGGCGGCGTCAGAACAGGAACAGCCCCGCCAGCGCGCCAAACAGCGCCGCCGCGAACGCAATGGCGCCGAGCAAAACGGGATTCGAGCTCTCCTCACGATCCGACAAGCTTATGACGGGCGGAAGGCTGCCCGCGCGCCGCGTGGCGTTGCTGGCGGTGAAATTGCGGTCGAGGGAAAATCCCAGATTGGACAT
Organism: Rhodoblastus sp.; assembly: GCF_052145335.1. Classification (GTDB taxonomy): domain Bacteria; phylum Pseudomonadota; class Alphaproteobacteria; order Rhizobiales; family Beijerinckiaceae; genus Rhodoblastus. The sequence continues at coordinate 19,923 of NZ_JBKQOU010000066.1, read as the reverse complement.
GGGTTGGGTCCCGAATTGGTTGCTCTATCGGCCCGTTTGTCTCTGAGCGAGACAAACGCCGGGCCTTGCCCAACAGGCTTCAAAATTCGGGCCGCGCGCTCAAACGGCTGCAACCTTGCCGGATTTTAACCGACGCCTAACCTTATCGCGGCAAAATACTCGCATGGTCGTCCGCACGCGTCTCGCCTCCATCCTGCTGCCGCTTGTCTTCCACGTCTTGTCCGGGGCGGTGGGCGGCTTTTTCGTCTGGCACGCCTTCCACGGCGAGCGCGGCATCAAGGCCGATCTGGAATATCGCCGCCAGATGGCCGATATCGAGACCCAGCTCAAGATAGTGCGGGCGGAAAAGGCCAATTGGCAGAAGCGCATCGACCTGCTGCGCGGGCCGGACATCGACCGTGACCTGCTCGACGAGGAAGCGCGCAACCTTTTGAACCGCGTCAACAAGAACGATCTTTTGGTCTTCCTGCCGGCGCCCAAGCCCGAATCCGCCACACCCCGGCGCATGGACTGAAGCACCGCCACGCCACGTGGATTGACGCGCGCCAGCCATCTCGCTTTTTCTTCGGCTTCGGGCTAGCTTTGGCTCGAAAAACCGTCGCGAATCCCTTGCAAAAAAAGGGCGCGGAAAGCCGGAGGGTAAATGGCCGACGCTTCCTTTTCCTCTCCGGGCGACAATCGGCGCCTGGCGGAATTTCTCGGAGACGGCGACGAGGTTTCGCTCTACCGCGCCATGCTGCTGATTCGCCGTTTCGAGGAAAAGGCCGGTCAATTATTCGGCATGGGCCTGATCGGCGGCTTTTGTCATCTCTATATCGGGCAGGAAGCGGTGGTGGTCGGCATGAGGCTGGCGGCCGGCCCATCGGACCAGTTCATCGCCTCCTACCGGCACCACGGGCATTTGCTCGCCTGCGGCGCCGATCCGAAAGCGGTGATGGCGGAAATGACAGGGCGGCGCGGCGGACTGTCCGGCGGCAAGGGCGGCTCGATGCATATGTTTGCGCCCGAATGCGAATTTTATGGCGGCCATGGCATTGTCGCGGCGCAGGTGTCGATCGGCACGGGCCTGGCCTTCGCCAACGCCTATCGTGGCGACGGCCGGGTCTGCGTCGCTTTTTTCGGCGACGGCGCCGCCGATCAGGGCCAGGTCGCGGAGAGTTTCAACATGGCTTCGCGCTGGCGCCTGCCGATTGTCTATGTGATCGAGAACAACCGCGCGCATCCCGGGAGCGCCGGTTCCGACGCCGCCATTCTTGCCCAGCGCGGCGCCGCTTTCAATATTCCCGGCGAACAGGTGGACGGGATGTGCGTTCAATCGGTGCGCGAGGCGGGCGTGCGCGCCATTTCCCGCGCCAGGGAAGGCGCGGGGCCGATGATTCTGGAAATGGGGACCGAGCGCTATCGCGGCCATTCCATGGCCGATCCGGCCAAATATCGCCGCAAGGACGAGGGCCGGGCCAGCTTGGCGCCGGATCCCCTGGAGAGGTTGCGCGAAAAGATTTTGAGCGCTGGTCTGGCCCAGGAGGCCGATCTCAAGGCGATCGACGCCCGCGTCCGCTCGATCGTCGTGGAAGCAGCGGAATTTGCGGCGAATTGCCCGGAGCCGGACGCGGGCGACCTGGAAACAGACGTGTTGATTTGACGGCGTTGGTCCAGCACGGCGTTCGTGCAATGAGGGAAGTCGATCGGAGATTTTCATGGCGACCCATGTGCTGATGCCGGCGCTTTCGCCCGAAATGAAATTCGGCAAACTTGCCAAGTGGCTGAAGCGGGAGGGCGAGCGCGTCGAGGCGGGCGATATACTCGCCGAAATCGAGACCGACAAGGCGACGATGGAGGTCGAGGCGATCGAATCCGGCGTGCTTGCGCGAATACTTGCGCCCGAGGGAGCGGAAAATGTCGCCGTCGATTCGCCGATCGCGTTGATCGAACCGGCCATTTTTGCGCACGAATTGTGCGAGGGGACCGAAAAAGCCGCTCCCGAAGCGGAAGAACGGCGCTTTGCAGCGCATGACATCACCGTGCGCGAGGCTTTGCGCGAGGCTCTGGCCGAGGAAATGCGCCGCGACCCGGACGTTTTCATTCTCGGCGAGGAGGTTGGCGACTTTCAAGGCGCCTTCAAGATCACGCAGGGCCTGATGCAGGAGTTCGGCGCCCGCCGCGTCGTCGATTCGCCCATCGCCGAACATGGCTTCGCCGGTCTCGGCGTCGGCGCCGCCATGGCCGGGTTGAAACCGGTGATCGAATTCATGAGCTTCAATTTTGCCCTTCAGGCGATGGACCATATCGTCAATTCGGCGGCCAAGACCTTGTACATGTCGGGCGGCGCGCTCAATTGTCCCATCGTCTTTCGCGGTCCCAATGGCGCGCGCTCGCGCGTCGGCGCCCAGCACGCGCAGGATTTTTCCGCCTGGTTCGCCCATATTCCCGGCCTGAAAGTCGTCGCGCCCTATAGCGCCGCCGACGCCAAGGGCCTGCTCAAGGCGGCGATCCGCGACCCCAATCCGGTGATCTTTCTGGAGCACGAACAACTCTACAACCAGAGTTTTCCGGCGCCTCGGGAGAAGGATCATCTGGTCGAGATCGGCTCGGCCAATGTATTTCGCGCGGGCGGCGACGTGACGCTGATCGCTTTTTCCCACGGAGTCGGGCTGGCGCTGAAAGCGGCGGAAATGCTTGGCCTGGAGGGAATCCACGCGGAAGTGATTGATTTGCGGACCCTGCGACCGCTCGACATGCCGACGATTCTCGCCTCGGTGCGCAAGACCGGCCGCTGCGTGATCGTCGAGGAGGGCTGGCCGCAATCGGGAATCGGCGCCGAAATCTGCGCCCGAATCGTCGAACGAGCTTTCGACGATCTCGACGCGCCGGTGCTGCGCGTCAGCGGCAAGGACATTCCCATGCCCTACGCCGCCAATCTGGAAAAACTGGCCTTGCCCAAACCGGCGGATGTCGTCGCGGCGGTCAAGGCGGTGCTCTATCTGAAAGAGTGATGCCGGGTGGAGCAGGCGATCCCTGCTCGATCCGGCCAGGAGCGAACGCGACCGACAGCCCGTCGAAAGACGGGCGTCCTCAAGACGCCCTGTGGAGCTAACCCGAGGGATAAAAAACAAAAATGCCTGAAGAAAGACGAGAGTTGTCCTTGCCGCCCGATGTCGAGGTTAATGGCGGCACGGAAATCCTGCGGCTGTTCGTGACCGACGGAGCCTTGTCTCTGACGATGCAGCGGGCTTTTGCCGCGCCGGAAATGTGGGGGCAGTTGCTGGCCGAACTGGCGCGGCAGGTGGCCGAGGTTTACGGCCGCGAAACGCCGATCGCCGCCGAACAGGCTTTGGCTGAAATCCGGCTGGCGCTGGAAGTGGCCTTCGACCGTCTCGAGACGGATCGCGGCGCCCTGAATTAATTTTTTTGGCGGCCGGGGGCGGGGATCATGGGAAAAGACGTGTTGATGCCTGCCGTCGAACCCTCCATGGGGGCAGGGCGGTTGAAGCGCTGGCTGCGGCGCGAGGGCGATTTCGTCGAGGTGGGCGACCCCATCGCCGAAATCGCCACCGAGAGCGCCACCATGGATGTCGAGGCGCCCCAGTCCGGCGTGCTGGTGCGGCTGCTGGTCGAGGAAGGCTCGGCGCCGATCGCGGTCGATCGTCCCATCGCCTTGATCGATCCGCGCCCTGCGCCCCATCGACACCCGCGAATGGATGACGCGCCAGCGCCTCCGGGGGAGAAGGGCCGGCCGCCCGTCTCGCCGCGCGCCCGGCGGCTGGCGCACGAAGCCGGTTGCGATCTGGCGGCGGTCGCCGGCAGCGGTCCCCATGGCCGGATCGTAGAGCGCGACGTGCGGGCGGCGCTGGCGGAGCGCACGGACGATCACGAGCAGGCGCCCGACCTTGCGCGCAACCTTGCGCCATTCGGCGAGCGCGGCGAGAGCCCGCTTTTACTGCCGGGCGTAAAATGGGAGCCGCAGGCGCATCTCGAAGCCGATTGCAACATCGAAGCGCTGGAAAAACTACGGACCAGGCTCAACGAATCGGCACGACAGGAAATTAGCGCGCCGATCTCGCTTGTCGATTGCGTGGTCAAGGCCCTGGCCCTGGCCCTGCATCGTACGCCGCGCGCCAACATGGCCCGCGGGACCAACGGGTTCGCTCCCGCGCGACAATGCGACATCGCGCTGGGCCTCGCGGTCGAGGGCAGGCTTGCCGCGCCGACGCTGGCTTCGGCCGAAAACCTGACCCTGGCGGAAATCGCCGCTTCGCGCGCGCGGTTCATGGCCGGCCGCTTATTCAGCCCCCCGCATACGGCCGGCTCCAGCCTCGTCCTTGATTTCGGCGATTTCGGCGTCAAGCGCGTCTTTCCCGTGGTCGTCGCGCCATGGACCTTGGTTCTTGCCATCGGCGAGGCGGATAATCGCGTCGTCGTCGAAGATGGCGTTCCCGCGGTCGCTGCAACCTTAAGCGTCACCCTGGCCATCGACCGCCGCGCCATGGACGAAATCGCCGGGGCCATGCTGCTCGACACCTTTCGACAACTGATCGAAAATCCTTATGGGTTGTTATTGTGAGCCGCCATTTGCGGCGCGGCGCGGAAAAGCTTATGTGAACGATCCCACTTTACGGAAAACGACCATGGCCGTGGTGCTCGACCTGCTCAATTCGGACCCCCGCAAGAATTCGGAGGAGGCGCGGCCGCGTCATCCTGAAAAGGCGCATCGGCCAGACCAGCCCGTATTGCGCAAGCCGGAATGGATCCGCGTCAAGGCGCCGGGATCGGCCGGCTGGGCCGAGACCAACGCCATCGTCAAGGCCAACAAATTGGTGACGGTCTGCGAAGAAGCCGGCTGCCCGAACATGGGCGAATGCTGGGAAAAGAAACACGCCACTTTCATGATCATGGGCGACGTCTGCACCCGCGCCTGCGCCTTCTGCAATGTAAAGACCGGCCTGCCCGCTCCCCTCGACGCCAAGGAGCCCGGCCATATCGGCGAGGCGGTGGCGAAACTTGGTTTGACCCACGTGGTCATCACCTCGGTCGACCGCGACGATCTGGATGACGGCGGCGCCGCCCATTTCGCCGCGGTGATCGCGGCGATCCGCGCCGCCAGCCCGGCGACCACGGTGGAAATCCTGACGCCCGATTTCCTGCGCAAGCCCGGCGCGCTGGAGCGCGTGGTCGAAGCCCGGCCGGACGTGTTCAACCACAATCTCGAAACCGTGCCGTCGAAATATCTCAAGGTCCGGCCCGGAGCGCGCTATTTCCACTCGCTTCGCCTGCTGCAGAAGGTCAAGGAGCTGGACGGCGACATTTTCACCAAGTCCGGCATCATGGTCGGGCTGGGCGAAGAGCGCAATGAAGTGCTGCAATTGATGGACGACCTGCGGTCGGCGGAGGTCGATTTCCTCACCATCGGCCAATATCTGCAGCCGACGCGCAAACATCATCCCGTCGAGGCGTTTATTCGACCCGAAGCCTTCAAGGCCTACGAAGCCATCGCCTACGCCAAGGGTTTCGCGCTGGTTGCCGCCACGCCGCTGACGCGATCGTCGCATCATGCCGGCGAGGACTTCGAGCGCCTGCGCGCCAAAAGGCGCGCCGGCATAGCGTTTTCGAGCGAACCGGACACCGGTTCGCGCAAAGAAAACGCGTCAAAACGAGAAACTGGCGTGTGAGTGTGAAATGCCAAGCTTTCGCACCAGCCATGTCGTCAAGCACACGCCGCAGCAGATGTTCGATCTGGTGGCGGATGTGGAATCCTATCCACAATTCGTGCCTTTGTGCCAGTCGCTGCGAGTCCGCCGGCGTTTCGCCGGGCAGGGAGGAAGTGAGACGCTGATCGCCGACATGGAGGTCGGCTACAAGGCGATAAAGGAAAAGTTCGCCAGCCGGGTCGCGCTCGACCGGGACGGGCGGCGCATCGACGTTGAATATGTCGATGGGCCCTTCAGCCATCTGGAGAATAGCTGGCTTTTCGCCGAGGCCGAAGGCGGCCAGTGCCGTGTCGATTTCTTCATCGCCTATGAATTCCGCAGCCGCGCCCTGGCGACGCTGATGGGACACATGTTCGACGCGGCGTTCCGCAAATTCGCCTCTGCTTTCGAGGAGCGCGCCGACCAGGTCTTGCGTACGGCGCCGGGGTCTTAAGGCGGAGACCCGACCGTCGGCCCGAAAATTTCTTCAAAGGCCCGGCGTAGCGCCACATCGACATCGGCCATGGCCACTGGAAGGCCGAGATCGACAAGGCTGGTCACGCCCAGATGGTCGTCCTTGATGCCGCAGGGCACGATGCCGGAAAAATGTGACAGGTCCGGCTCGACATTTATCGCTATGCCGTGAAACGACACCCAGCGCCGCATCCGCACGCCGATGGCGGCGATCTTGTCCTCGGCTGGCTCATTTTTCCTGCCGGGCTTCTTGTCGGGCCGCGCCACCCAGACGCCGACGCGATCCTCCCGGGTCTCGCCGCTGATGTTGAACAGCGCCAGCGTCGCCACGATCCACGCCTCAAGCGCCGCGACAAAGGCGCGCACGTCCTTTTGCCGGCGGCTGAGATCGAGCATGACATAGGCCACGCGCTGGCCGGGGCCGTGATAGGTGAACTGGCCGCCGCGCCCGGTCTCGTGCACCGGAAAGCGCGAATCGATCAGGTCCTGCGGTTTTGCCGAAGTTCCCGCGGTATAGAGCGCGGGATGCTCGACCAGCCAGACCAGTTCGCTGGCTCGCCCCTCGGCGATTTCGGCGACGCGCGCCTCCATGAAGGCCACGGCGTCGTCATAGGCGACCGGATCGTCGGCGATGCGCCATTCCACTGCCGCTGCGCCGGGCAGCGGTTTTAACGAGGTTTGGTTTTGGCCGCGCAGGTTTTGCATATCGCCTTATGGACCCAAAAGCGTTTTCAAGCGAAGTGGATGCCGGTTCGCGTGAAGAAAACGCGTAAAGACAGAAAACTGGAGCCTTTTCCGATCCGATCGAATCGGATCGGAAAAGGCTATGGCGCGCCCAGCGTCGAGGCGAAAAATTTCAGAATTTCTCCGCGATACTGGTCCGATTTGGCTGCCGCCGCCTGGAAATGGTTCAGCCCCCGCAGCAGCAGGAATTCTTTATGTTCTGTCGCCGCCGCGAACATTTCGCGCGATTCCGAAGGGGGCGTAAATGAATCGTTGGCGCCGCCGACGATCAAGACTGGCCCTTTATAGGATTTCAGCGCCTCGACCGGCGTAATCCGGTCCGGCCAGACGCCGAATCGCATCGGCGATTGATAGCTCAGCAGCGGTTCGAGCGCATAGGCAAGGGGCGCTGGCAAATGGGCGGCGATCCGGTTGCGAATCGCCCGCCTGATGTCGGGGAAAACCGCCTGAAGCACGAGCGCGTCCGCGGGAACCGGCCCGTTTTTGCCCAAAAGGGCCGCCGCGCCGCCGAGCGAAATGCCGATCACCCCGACGGGCGCTCCGCGCTGGCTCTTTTTGAGCCAATCGAAAGCCGTTTGCGCATCCATGGATTCTTCCAGGCCGAAGGAATGGGGCGCGTCGCTTGACTGGCCATGGCCGCGAAAGTCGATGGTCAACACCGCATAACCCTGTTTTGCAAGCCAGTCGGCGTTGGCCGCGAAGGCCTGCCGTGATTCGCCGAGGCCGTGCAAAAGCAGCACGCCGGGAGAATTCGGATTTTTGCCTGGCCAATAGGTCGCGCCCAACGTCATTCCGTCCGGCGTGGAAATGGTCAAATCGCTGGCAGGCGCGACGGCGGCGGCGATTGTCGCCTCCTTGCGCCGCCAGATCATTTCGGTTCCGACACGCCAACTGGCGAGGAGCCCGAAGCCGATGCAAAGCGCCAGGATCGAGAGGAATATTCTTGTGGCTCTGGACAAGTCGGAACTCGCGACGACTGAGCGAATGAGGCCATTGAAACTAAGGAAGGCGCGGACGATTGCAACCGGCTTGTCGCGGCGGGGATTAAATGACGCGAACTGCTTGCCACGGTGGAAGCGATTTGTTAGACGACGCGCCTACCGATTGTTCGGCTTCGGCCAAACCAATCTTTTCCTGCGGCCATGGCGGAATTGGTAGACGCGCTAGCTTGAGGTGCTAGTCCTTTAACCGGGGTGGAGGTTCGAGTCCTCTTGGCCGCACCAAATTTATGAATTTGGTCTGATGAACGGCGCCCTTTTTGGGCGCCGTTATCGTTTTTGGCGTCGCCCGAGCATCAGGGTTTTGGCGCAGGCGCCTCCGGCGCCGGGACAGCAGCCGCTGGCGCAACCGGCGCCTTTTTCTGCTCCTGCATCGGCGAAGCCTGTTGCGCCGCCCTGGCCGCTTTCGCCGCGCGTAAATTCCCCCAATGCTCGAAATAGGCTTCCGTCTCGGATTTCCAGCCCGCCGGGGCAGGGCGCATCGGAGCCGGCGAATCGCCGGGAATGAGGTGGACCAGATGAAAATTCTCTTCCCTAAGCCGGGCGAGCAGCATCGGCAGCATGTCCGCAGTCTGTTTGTGGATGTCGTGCAGCAGCAAAATTCCGCCCCCGGCGCGGCGCAGCCGTCCCATCACCAGTTCCAGCTCCGCCTGCGGCGTCATCCTGTTCCAGTCCGAAGCCCAGAGATCGGTCCCGAACACCGGCATGTTCTTAGCCGCCAGAGCCGCCAGCAATTCCGGGGAATCGCCGAAACCGGGAAAGCGGAAGAATTTCGAATCCTTGCCCCCGGCGGCCTTGTCCACCGCCGCCACGCCGCGATCGACGTCGGCGAGCGCCGCCTCCAGCGACAGGCCGGCGAGCGAGCGCGCCGGATGCGAAAAGGAATGATGCCCGACCGTATGGCCCGCCGCGATTTCGCGCCGCACCAGGTCGGGGCGCTCCGCGGCGTTGCGGCCGATCAGGAAGAAGGTCGCCTTGGCGCATTGGGCGTCGAGCGCCGCCAGCACGGCGGGCGTCGTCGGCGCCGGCCCGTCGTCGAAGGTCAGGACCACTTCATGGTCCTTGAGATCGAGGGTTCGCGGGTAGGTTTTCAGCCCGAATTGTGTCGCGCCGCCAACGGCCATCGTGCGCGAAACGCCCAGCGCATTGGGCCCGCAGGTTTGCGCGCGAGCGCCCCCACAAAGGCCGGCGAGCAGCACCGCAGCGATTAATGCTCTGTTTGCCATCAAAGCAAAACTTCCGCCCGAGGGACGCATTCATGCGCCCGTGAAAAAGCTTGGCTGTTTTGGTTGCTGCGACGCAACATTGCAAGAGCCAAGACGCTGGAGCTCGTGAAAATTAAGGTTTTTGCGCAAAGCGCGCCAGGGCGAAAAACAACCTGAGTCTTGCCAAACGGCAAAAATTCGGCTCAAGTCCAAGTTGACGCATATTAAGGACTTCTTACCGCCTAAGGGGTAACTTGCCCGCATGTGTGAAGTTCCGCTCAAGTCCCTTTCGAAATTGGCGCCCCTTTTCGCGCTGCTTTCGCTCGCCGCCTGCGGTCCCGGCCCCACGGCCTTGCCCGACAGGCCGATGCTGACCGGCGCGCGTCCCGGCAATTACAAGGAAACGGAAGCGACGGAGCTTGCGCGCAATTTTGCCATCCACGGCGTCGATGTCTCCAAATATCAAGGCAACGTCGATTGGATGGCCGTCCATGAGGGCGGCGTGCAATTCGCCTATATCAAGGCGACCGAGGGCGGCGACCGCATCGATCCGAAATTCCTGCAGAACTGGAACGGCGCCAAGGCTGCCGGCCTGCCGCATGGCGGCTATCATTTCGTCTATTGGTGCCGCCCCTGGCAGGAGCAAATGGCGCTGTTCGAAAAGACGGTGCCGAGCGATCCCGGCGCTTTGCCGCCCGTGCTCGATGTCGAGGCGACGCCGACTTCGCCGACCTGTCCGCGCCATCTGGAACGCGAGCAGACCCTGCGCGACATCAAGGCCATGCTGGTCGAAATGGAGCGTTACTACGGCAAGCGCCCGATCATTTACACGACGGTCGATTTTCATGAGGCGATTTTCTATGGCAACGCCCTGGGCGAATACCCGATGTGGATTCGCTCGACCAAGCACCGCCCCTCGGTGAAATATGGCGATCGCGCCTGGCATTTCTGGCAGTACCAGTCCGATGGCTGGGTGCGCGGCATTCCGACCCGCGTCGACCGCAACGCTTTCTACGGCGACACCAAGGATTGGCAAGTCTGGTTGAAAACCAACGGGTTTGCGTCAAACTGAGGGATTACGGCGCTGGAAAGAGCGCGTCGGTCTTGCCGGTAAGCCGATAGGCGACCAATCCAACCCATTCCCGCAGCGCGGTCTCGACATTGCGCATCGCCAGCGTGCCGTCGACCGGCGGCCGATAATCTGCGTCATTGCCATCGGTGCGATAATCGACCGGGAAGGCTAGGGGATTCATCCCCAAAGCGCGAAAAATGCCGATCGAGCGCGGCATGTGATAGGCCGAAGTCACCAACAGCCATTTGTCGTCCTTCCGAGGATGAACGAGTTTTTGGGTGAAGACGGCGTTTTCATAGGTATTGCGCGACTGGTCCTCGAACATCATCTGGCTTTCCGGCACGCCGAGTTCGCTCCAGACTCTATGGGCGGTTTGCGCTTCCTTGACGCTGCCGTCGATCAGCGAGCCGGAGCCGCCGGAAAAAACCAGCAGCGCTTGCGGATAACGTCGCGCCAGGGCCGCCGCCGCGGTCATTCTTTCCGCCGCCTCGTTGAGGCTGGTCTGGCCGCGGGCCGCGGTCGTGCGCTCGTCCAGCGCGCCGCCGAGCACGATGATGCCCTTGGGCGGCGCCATGATCGGCGACTGCATGGGAAAACGGTCCTCCAGCGGCCGCAGCAACAGGGCGCCGAGAGGAGAAAAGGCCATCAGCACCAGCCCGGTCGCGGCGGCGATAGCCAAAGGGCGGCCGTACCAACGCCGCGAGGCGAAAAACAATCCGGCCCCGAGGGCGATCAGCAGCAAATGCAGCGGCGAGGCGATAAACCAGACGAGTTTGGAAACAACGAAGAACATCGTGGCGCCCTCTTGCCCGGATCAATCGCCGCTGGGCAGGCCGAGGCGATAGACGCCGCGAAAATCGTCGGGATCGACCGGCTTGCCCTTGCGATAAATCACCAGGCGGCCCTGCCGCGCCAAGGCGACGGCGCGGGCGCGAACCTGGGTCAGGTGGGAGCGCCAGGCAAGCTCGTCCTCCTCGCGCTGGCGGGCGTAGAATTTCGCGGCTTCGGTCGGGTCGATGGTCTTGCCGGGGCTGGCGGCGGCGCAAAGCGCGAGAATCGCCTGGGCTAGGGGGTCATTTTCAATCATGCCGCCTTTTCGGCAAATCCCCTTCCGCGGTCAAGGAGGGTAAGTTGACGCGCGATATTGCTTGCGGTCCTATCGTCCAAAGCCAGGAGCAATGCCATGCCCTCTCGAATCACTTACAGCGTCCAGCAGATGCTGGCCGAAGCCAACGCCTCGATCAAAACGCTTAATCTGGACGAAGCGCAGGCCATGCTCGGCCGTGGCGACGTATTGTTCGTCGATCTGCGCGACCCGCGCGAACTGGCGCGCGAGGGGCGCATTCCCGGCGCCTTCCATTGTCCGCGCGGCATGCTGGAATTCTGGATCGATCCGGCCAGCCCCTATGCCAAGCCGCAGTTCCAGGAGGACAAGACTTTCGTGTTCTTCTGCGCCGGCGGCTTGCGCTCGGCGCTTTCGGCCCATCTCGCCCAGCGCATGGGGCTGGCGCCGGTGGCCCATATCGAGGGCGGTTTTTCCGCCTGGAAGAAATCCGGCGCGCCGTTCGAGCCGCCAGAAGATCCCGCGGCGAAAAGGTTCTGACCGCCATGTCCATGACCCTGTTCATCGGCAACAAGGCCTATTCGTCGTGGTCGCTGCGGCCCTGGCTGGCGATGCGGGCGCTGGAGATTGCCTTCGTCGAAGTGGTGACGCCGCTCTTTGTCGAAGGCTCGCGCGAAAAAATGCTGGCTGTGGCGCCGACGGGAAAAGTTCCGGTGCTCCTCGACGGCGATCTGGCGATCTGGGATTCGCTCGCCATTGTCGAATATCTGGCCGAAAAATTTCCGCAAAAAAACATCTGGCCCAAGGACGCGCGCGACCGCGCCCATGCGCGGGCGCTCTGCTGCGAAATGCACTCCGGCTTTCAGGCCTTTCGCCAGAACTGCCCGACAAATTTCCGCCGCGACAAACGCGCCGGGCCGCGCGAGATCGACGAGGCGGCGCAGGCTGACCTCGCCCGCATCGAAGCGATTTTCTCAGCCGCCAGGGGACCGTTCCTGTTTGGCGATTTCAGCGCCGCCGACGCTTTTTTCGCGCCACTGGTCAGCCGGATCGACACATACTCGCTGCCGGTCGCAGCGCGCACGGAAAAATATTGCGACGCGATTTTGGGCCTGCCGGCCTTTTCCGCCTGGCGCGAAGGCGCCAAGGCGGAGGATTGGGTCATCGAGAAGTGGGAGGGGCTTTAAGAGCCATCAGCACACGGTCTTGCCGCACTTGCCGACGGCGTCGACCTTGGTCTTCAACTCCGCCATGCCGACCGCGCCGACCACCGCTTCGTCCCCGACGACATAGGACGGGGTGCCGGTCAGGGCGAGCGAATCGGCCATTTTCATCACTTCCTCGATGCCCGCGTGAATCGAGGGGTCTTTCGAGTCCTTCTGCAGCTTGTCCATGTCGAGGCCGAGATCCTTGGCGACGGCCAGCGCCTGTTCGCGGCCGACCGGGCCATGGGTCATCAGCAGTTTTTGATGGAATTCGAAGAATTTATCGCCGGTAATCTGTTTGCGCGCGGCTGAGGCGACTTGGGCGGCCTCGATCGAGTTGGGGCCTAACACAGGGAAATCCTTGAGCACGACACGCAGTTCCGGCTCGGCCTTCATCAGGTTGACCAGATCGGAAAGGGCGCGCTTGCAATAGCCGCAATTGTAATCGAAGAACTCCACCAGGGTGATCTTGCCCTTGGGATTTCCAACCACCGCCTGGAAGGGCGAATTGAACAGAGCCTGCTTGTTATCCGCGATGGCGTGGCCGCGCAGATCGGCTTCTTCGACTTTCTGGCGCTTTTCCAGCTCGACCGAAACCTCGCGCAGCACTTCCGGATGTTCGACGAGATAGGAATGGACGATGGCCTCGATCTCGGCTTTCTGGGCGGCGTTGAACTCCGCCGAATGGGCGGGGAAAGCGAAAGCCGCGAGGCTCAGGGCGGCGAAGATCGCCTTGCGGCGCAGGTCGAACATGGACAACTCCCGAAGAAAAATCTAACGCTGCTTATGCACCAGATCGTGCACGGGGTCGAATTGCGGCGTCATTTTCCCACCCGCTAAATTGTTTCAGTGGCGAAACCATGTCCTTGAATATCGAGACGATCAAAAATCTGGCGCCGGCCCGCCGCGCATCCATCGCGCCTTTCATCGCCATGGATGTCAAGCGCGAGGCCACGCTCAAGGAACAGGCGGGCGAGCGGATCGTCCATATGGAAGTGGGCGAGCCTTGCGCGCCGCCGCCGCGCCTGGTGCGAGAGGCCGCCATGGCGGCGCTGGCGGGAGGGCCCATAGGCTACACCGACGCGCTCGGCCTGTTGTCGTTGCGCCAGCGCATCGCCCGCCATTACGCTGAAAACTTTGGAATAGACGTCGATCCGCAGCGCGTGGCGATCACCACCGGCTCTTCCGGCGCTTTCATCATGGCTTTTCTGACGCTGTTCGACGCCGGCGCGAGGGTGGCGATCCCCAATCCCGGCTATCCGGCCTATCGCAATATTTTCGCCGCCCTTGGCGTCGAGACCGTCGATGTGCCGGTCAATTCCGAAAACGGCTTCGCGATGACGGCGGCGGCGCTGGCAAAGGCCCATGCGGCGCAAAGGCTCGACGGCGTTCTGGCGATGAGCCCGGCCAATCCGACCGGCGCCATGCTGAGCGTCCAGCAACTGCGCGACATCGCGGTTTTTTGCGAGACCGAGGGCGTCAAGTTCATTTCCGACGAAATCTATCATGGCCTGACCTTTTCCCGCCCGGCGCAGACGGCGCTGGCTTTTTCCGATCAGGCGATCGTCGTCAATTCCTTCTCCAAATATTATTGCATGACCGGCTGGCGAATCGGCTGGCTGGTCGCGCCGCCCGAATTGATTCGACCGATCGAGCGGCTGCAGCAATCGCTCGCCATATCGGCGCCGACCCTGTCCCAGATCGCGGCCGAGGCGGCGTTCGAGGCAAAAGAAGAACTCGAGGCGGTGAAGGAGGGCTACCGGCGCAACCGCGATATCTTGCTGAACGGGCTGCCGGAACTGGGGCTCGGCGATCTCGCGCCCGCCGACGGCGCCTTTTATCTCTATGCCGACATCAGCCGTTTCACCGGCGATTCGACCCAGTTTTGCCATGACCTGCTGCATCGCGCCGGCGTCGCGGCGACGCCCGGAGTCGATTTCGACCCCAAGCTCGGCCATTTGTCGCTGCGCCTGTCTTATGCCGGCGCTGAGGCCGACATGATCGAGGCTTTGAAAAGGCTCAAGGGGTTTTTGGCGGCGCGGTAACATACCAACGCCGTCATTGCGAGGAGCGTAAGCGACGCGGCAATCCAGAGGCCGTAAGCTGGCTCTGGATTGCTTCGCTGCGCTCGCAATGACAGCTGCTTTTACTCCGGCTTTAGCAACACAATCTTTTTCTTGCCGACTGACAGTTTGGTAACGCCGTCGATCAGATCGAACGACGACAAAACGTCTCGTTCGTTGGTCACCACAACATTATTGGCCTGTAAGCCACGGCTCTTGATGAGTCGGCGAGCCTCTCCGGTAGAGCTAACAAGGCCGGCTAGGACTGCGGCAGTGAGTACGCCCATTGTTTCGCGCTCGCTCCGAGGATAGGTAACCGTCGGCAGGCTCTGCGCCAACACGCCTTCCTCAAAGGTTTTCCGCGCGGTATCGGCGGCCTGTTCCGCAGCCTCGCGGCCGTGCAGCAGCGCCGTCGCCTCATTGGCCAGCAGCTTCTTCGCCTCGTTGATTTCCGCGCCCTCGAGGCTTGCGAGTTTTGAAATCTCGTCCAGCGGTAAGGTGGTGAACAGTTTTAGAAACCGCGCGACGTCGGCGTCCTCGGCGTTGCGCCAATATTGCCAGTAATCATAGACCGGCAGCATGTCGGCGTTGAGCCAGACCGCCCCGGCGGCGGTCTTGCCCATTTTGGCGCCGGAAGCGGTGGTCAGCAGCGGCGAAGTCAGGGCGTAGAGCTGCGGCGTCCCCATCCGGCGGCCAAGGTCGAGGCCGGTGACGATATTGCCCCATTGATCCGAGCCGCCCATCTGCAGCAGGCAGTTGTGGCGTCGGTTCAATTCCACGAAATCATAGGCTTGCAGGCACATATAATTGAATTCGATGAACGAAAGCTCGTGCTCGCGCTCCAGCCGCAGCTTGACCGAATCCATCGCCATCATGCGGTTGACCGAAAAATGCCGGCCCACATCGCGCAAAAAGTCGATGTAATTGAGTTTGCACAGCCATTCCTCGTTGTCGCTCAACAGCGCGTCGGTTTTTCCCGCGCCGAAGGTGAGGAATTTTTCGAAGATCTTCTGGATCGAAAGCTTGTTCGATTCGATCTGCTCGACGGTCAGGATCTTGCGGCTTTCGTCCTTGCCGGACGGGTCGCCCACGCGGGTGGTGCCGCCGCCCATGAGCGCGATCGGCTTGCCGCCGGTTTGTTGCAGCCAGTGCAGCATCATGATTGGCAGCAGCGAGCCGACATGCAGCGAGGGCGCAGTGCAGTCGAAGCCGATATAGGCGACGAGGTCGCTGGAAAGAGCCTTCCGGTCCAGCCCTTCCAGGTCGGAACACTGATGGATGAAGCCCCGCGCGGAAAGGGTGCGCAGAAAATCGGATTTCGGTTGGAATTCGGTCATAATTTCCTCGGCTTTCCGCGAGGTTTAGATTTTTGGGGGGCAGGGCGCAAGGCGGCGGCGAAAATCGATCCTACTCGCCGATTATTTTTACCAGCACGCGCTTGCGGCGGCCGCCGTCGAATTCGCCGTAAAAGATCTGCTCCCAGGGGCCGAAATCGAGCTTGCCGCCGGTGATCGCCACCACGACTTCGCGGCCCATGACCTGACGTTTCATATGGGCGTCGGCATTATCCTCGCCGGTCCGGTTGTGCCAATAGCCCGAAACCGGCTCGTGCGGCGCCAGCTTTTCCAGCCAGATTTCATAGTCATGGTGAAGCCCGCTCTCGTCGTCGTTGATGAACACGGAGGCCGTGATGTGCATGGCGTTGACCAGCAAAAGACCTTCGCGGACGCCGCTCTCGCGCAGGGCGCCTTCGACCTGCGGCGTGATATTGAGGAAGGCGCGTCGTCCCGGCGTTTCGAACCATAATTCCTTGCGGTAGGATTTCATCGGGTTGCTCCAATCTGGCAGGCTATCCGTGCTGGGTAGTCACGCAAAGGAATAGCGCGCGTGGATTCCGACGCAGAAGCGCATTTTTACGAACAAGCCATGACGAAAATGGTTGACTGCAAAGAATCTCGCTTCTATGTTCCGCCCACTCGAGACAGGCCGTAGACGGGCATGTTTTCCAGCGCCTCGCCGGAAACCCAAGCAGTCTAAACGCTGTCGACCATCATTACGACTTAACAAGTCAATCCGATTCCCTCGGGAATCGTTCATCGACACGATCGGCGACTCAAACGTTGGTCCTCTGTCTTTCAGCGCCGGAAGCCCTTGGGCTGAAGGCGCTCGTTCGTTTCGCCATAGGGCTTTGAAGCTCTTTGTCGAGATGGCCGGACCGGCGGGAAATCGTCGCGTTCGGGGAAAATCGTTAAACTACTCGCTTCGGAAGGGCGATGGATGCCGACAATCAGCCAGTTGATCCGCAAGCCGCGGCAACCGAAAATTTATCGCGAGAAATCTCGCCATCTGCAGGCCAGCCCGCAGAAGCGCGGCGTGTGCACTCGCGTCTATACGACCACCCCGAAGAAGCCGAACTCGGCTCTGCGCAAGGTCGCGAAGGTTCGTCTCACCAACGGTTTTGAGGTCATCGGCTACATTCCGGGCGAAGGCCACAACCTGCAGGAACATTCCGTGGTGATGATCCGCGGCGGCCGCGTCAAGGATTTGCCCGGCGTGCGCTACCATATCCTGCGCGGCGTGCTCGACACCCAAGGCGTCAAGGACCGCAAGCAGCGCCGTTCGAAATACGGCGCCAAGCGTCCGAAGTAAGAAATTTAGGAGCGAACATGTCGCGTCGTCACAGCGCCGAAAAGCGCGAAGTCATCCCGGACGCCAAATATGGCGATACCGTCCTTGCCAAGTTCATGAACTCGATCATGTACGACGGCAAGAAGTCGGCCGCCGAACAGATCGTTTATGGCGCCTTCGATATCGTCCAGGCCAAGGCCAAGGTCGATCCGCTCGGTGTTTTCAAGCAGGCGCTTGAAAACGTCGCTCCGGCGATCGAAGTCCGCTCGCGCCGCGTCGGCGGCGCCACCTATCAGGTGCCGGTCGAAGTGCGCACCGAGCGTCGCCAGGCCCTGGCGATCCGCTGGATCATTTCGGCCGCCCGAGACCGCAACGACAAGACCATGGTCGACCGCCTGTCGGCGGAACTGCTCGACGCTTCCAACAACCGTGGCAACGCGGTCAAGAAGCGTGAAGACACCCACCGCATGGCTGAAGCCAATCGCGCCTTCTCGCACTATCGCTGGTAAAACCCAACTCTAGTAGGGCGTCAGCCAAGGAACTTGACCATGCCGCGCAGTCATCCGATCGAAGACTACCGTAACTTCGGCATCATGGCCCACATCGATGCGGGCAAGACGACGACGACCGAACGCATTCTCTACTATTCCGGCAAGTCCCACAAAATCGGCGAAGTGCATGAAGGCGCCGCGACGATGGACTGGATGGAGCAGGAGCAGGAGCGCGGCATCACCATCACGTCCGCCGCGACGACCACGTTCTGGAACGGCAAGCGTCTGAATATCATCGATACCCCCGGCCACGTCGACTTCACCATCGAAGTGGAGCGTTCGCTGCGCGTGCTCGACGGCGCGGTATGCGTGCTCGATGGCAACCAGGGCGTGGAGCCGCAGACGGAGACCGTCTGGCGCCAGGCCGACAAATATGCCGTTCCGCGCATCTGCTTCGTCAACAAGATGGACAAGATCGGCGCCGACTTCTTCAAATGCGTGTCGGACATCACGACCCGCGTTGGCGGCCGTCCGGTCTGCATCCAGTTGCCGATCGGCTCGGAAAACAATTTCAAGGGCATCATCGACCTCATCCGCATGAAGGCGGTGGTGTGGGACGACGAGGGTCTTGGCGCGAAATATCACGACGAGGAAATTCCGGCCGAATTGCTTGAGCAGGCCAAGGAATATCGCGAGAAGATGATCGAGGCCGCCGTCGAAATGGACGACGAGGTGATGTCTGCCTATCTGGACGGCGTCGAGCCGGACGAGGCGACCATCAAGCGCATGATCCGCGCCGCCGTGCGGAAAATCGCCTTCCATCCGGTGTTCTGCGGCTCGGCTTTCAAGAACAAGGGCGTACAGCCCCTGCTCGACGCTGTCGTCGACTTCCTGCCGTGCCCGATCGATCGCGAAGCGATCCAGGGCGTCGACATGGACACGGGCGAAGTGATGACCCGCGAGCCGGTCGACACCGATCCCTTCTCCATGCTCGCCTTCAAGATCATGGACGACCCCTTCGTCGGCACCATCACTTTCTGCCGCGTCTATTCCGGCAAGGTGGAATCGGGCACGACCGTGCTCAACTCTACCAAGGACAAGAAAGAGCGTGTCGGCCGCATGTTGCTCATGCACGCCAACAACCGCGAAGACATCAAGGAGGCCTATGCCGGCGACATCGTCGCGCTGGCCGGCCTCAAGGAAACCCGTACCGGCGACACGCTTTGCGACCTGCACAAGCCCGTCATCCTGGAGCGCATGGAATTCCCCGATCCGGTCATCGAGATCGCCATCGAGCCGAAGACCAAGGCCGACCAGGAAAAGCTGGGCATTGCGCTCGCCAAGCTGGCCGCCGAGGATCCGTCCTTCCGCGTGTCGACCGATCAGGAATCCGGCCAGACCATTCTGAAGGGCATGGGCGAACTGCATCTCGACATCAAGGTCGACATTCTGCGGCGCACCTACAAGGTCGACGCCAACATCGGCGCTCCGCAGGTCGCGTATCGCGAAAAGCTGACCAAGAAGGTCGACATCGATTACACGCACAAGAAGCAGACCGGCGGCACAGGCCAGTTCGCTCGCGTGAAAATCATCTTCGAGCCGAATGAAATCGGCGCGGGCAATGTGTTCGAGTCGAAGATCATCGGCGGCGCGGTTCCCAAGGAATTCGTCCCCGGCGTCGACAAGGGCATCCAGAGCGTGATGGGCGCGGGCATTCTTGCCGGCTTCCCGGTCGTCGACATGAAGGCGACCCTGTATGACGGCGGTTTCCACGACGTTGACTCCTCGGTCCTCGCCTTCGAAATCGCCTCGCGCGCCGCTACTCGCGAAGCCCTCCAGAAGGGCGGTTCGGTTCTTCTCGAGCCGATCATGAAGGTCGAAGTGGTGACCCCGGAAGAATATACCGGTTCGGTCATCGGCGATCTGAACTCGCGTCGCGGCCAGATCCAGGGCCAGGACATGCGCGGCAATGCGGTCGTCGTCAATGCGATGGTGCCGCTGGCCAACATGTTCGGCTACGTCAACCAGTTGCGCTCCTTCTCGCAGGGCCGCGCCAACTTCACCATGCAGTTCGATCACTACGAACAGGTGCCGGCCGCCGAGGCCGCCAAGGTTCAGGCGAAATACGCCTGAGGCATCTGATCACTTTGAAAATTCGCTAAGGAGTCCGGGCCATGGCCAAGGAAAAGTTTTCACGCACGAAGCCGCACTGCAACATCGGCACGATCGGTCACGTTGACCATGGCAAGACGTCGCTGACGGCGGCGATCACCAAGATTCTGGCCGAGACGGGCGG
>NZ_JBKQOU010000065.1:0-17100 GCF_052145335.1 Rhodoblastus sp. | reverse complement strand
TCGCCAGCTATTGGCTATCCTTCGCCTATGCGCGCAATCCACGTGCGCTGATCGACGGCAGGATCTTGGCGAACGGCGCCTTTTACGTGATCTCGATCGCAGCGCCTTACCTCGCGCCCAGGGAGCGGGAGCTGTTCGACGAACTCGCCAAGCGCTATCTGCATTGAAGGAAGGGCGCCGTCATGGACCGAACGAATCTGGACCGATCGAAATGGAACGCATTCCCACAGCCGAGCGCGGCGTATGATTATGCCGGCGCCAAGCTGAAAAAGAATTGGGCGCGATTGCATTGCGGGGACCGGGAACCCTTCCCCGACGACGCCTGGATCGCGGATATCACAACCCGTCATCCAGCGCTCAAGCCGAAAGGCGGCAATGCCGCAGCCATTCTGCAGGACGCTTGGCGCGCCTATCATCGCGGAGATTTCCAGCAGGCTGTCGAACTGGGCGGCTCGCTGGGACTGCTCGGCGCGGCGCCAGCGAGCAAAGCCGCGAATATTTACGCTTCCTATCTGGAACCCGACCCCAAGCGGCAGCTTGCGATATTTCAGGACAGCGCCGCACGTTGCGACGCCCTGGCGAAGGTCGCGCCCGATTACGCGAACGCGCATTATTTCGCCGCCCAGGCTCTTGGCCGCTACAGCCAGGGCATTTCGGTCGTAACCGCATTGGCGCAGGGCATCGGCGGCAAGGTGCTGAAATCGCTTAAAACCGCCGTCGCGCTGGAGCCTGCACATGCTGACGCGCATATCGGCCTCGGCGTCTACCATGCCGAAGTCATCAGCAAGGTCGGCTCGATCGTCGGAGGATTAACCTATGGCGCGAGCAAGGAGGCGGCGGTCTCCCATTTCGAGACGGCTTTGAAACTCAACCCCGGCAGCGCCATCGCGCGCATCGAATACGCCAACGGACTGGTCATGCTGTTCGGCAAGAGCAAGCTCGATGCGGCGACGAAACTCTATCGGGAGGCGGCGCGCTGCGAGCCGGCCGATGTCATGGAAAGGCTCGATGTCGACGCCGCGTTGGCGGAACTAGAAGATTGACCTGCGTTGCCGGCGGGCGGGAGGGACGTGCTTGCGGCCGATGCCCCAAAAGCCAGCCGAACAAAGCGCGCGAGCCTATTGGTTTTCTCCACGCTCCGTCGCCTGCGCCACCCAATCGAGATAGGCGGGGTCGACGGCGAGAATGGGCAGAGCGACGATTTCCGGCAATTCATAAGTGTGAAGTTCGCGGATTATCGAGGCGATCTGCGCAAAATCGGCGGTGCGCGCCTTGATCGACAGCGCCCATTCATCGCTGCGCTCAAGGGCGCCTTTCCAGATATAGCGGCTCGCGACGGGATGGACCTGTACGCAGGCGGCCAGCCTTTTTTCCAACAGGGCGTGGGTAATTTTTTCGGCGACAGACTCCCTGTCGGTGGTGGTCAGCACCACGCAAAACGCGCCTAAATCCATCCTGCGAGCTCCCTGCGCAAAATATCGGCTAATACGTCAACAGCCCCGTCACTGTCGTTGAGGCAGGGAACAAGCGCGAAATTTTCGCCGCCCGCTTCGATAAACGCCAGTCGGTTCTCGAAGCCCAATTCCTCCAGCGTCTCCAGGCAATCAGCGAAAAAGCCCGGCGCGATCACCGCGATTTTTTTGACTCCCTGTGCGGCCAGGCTTTTCACCGTCTCCAGCGTATAGGGCTGCAACCATTGCCTCGGCCCAAGGCGCGACTGAAAGGTCATCAACATTTTATCGGCAAGGCCGGTCGCCTCGCCAAGCAGCCGCGTCGTCTTGGCGCAATGGCAATAATAGGGGTCGCCCTTGTCGAAATATTCCTGGGGTATGCCGTGCCAGGAAACCAGGATTTTTTCCGGCGCAAAATCCAGTTTCGCCAGATTTTCGCGTAAGCTGCTGGCCAAGGCGGCGATATAGGCCGGGCGGTCGTAAAAGGGCGCCGCAATGCGCAGGGTCGGCTGCCAGCGCATTTTCTTCAATGTGTCGAAAGCGCAATCGGCGACCGTGGCGCTGGTCGCGGCGCAGTATTGCGGATAAAGCGGCGCGACCAGAATCCGGTCGCAACCCTGGTCCTGCAAAGCCTTTATCCGCGACGCCATCGGAGGATGGCCATAGCGCATAGCCCAGTCGACGACGATCTTCGCGCTGTCGGCGCCAAGACCTTCGCCGGCAAGTCCGCCAGCGCGGATCCAAACGCCAAGCTTCTCGCTTTGCGCCCGCGTGATGGATTTCAGCGGTCCTTCATTGCTCTCGACATTCCAGATCTTCGCATAATCGCGGCCTTTTCGCCCGGGACGCGTGGTCAGGATGACCAGATGCAGCAACGGCAGCCATAGCGCGCGCGGCGTCTCGATTACCCTTCGGTCGGACAGGAATTCGCGCAAATAACGGCGCATCGGCCAATAGCCGGTCCCTTCCGGCGTGCCAAGATTGACTAGCAACACGCCGATCCGACCGTAGGCGACGGAAGGATGATCGGGAAGCGCAAAGGACATGAGTAACTGACTTTCGCAAAATTCCGGCCAGACTGTTTGGTCTAAAATCCGCCGTCTTGCAATTGGACGTTAAAGACTGCACAGCGGAACGCCGCCGGTTCCCTCGGCGAATTGCGCTGGAATTTGATCCGCGTCAAAGTTGCGCCCCGCCGTCCATGTCAGGAATTATCGATGAGCGCCATTCCCTCAAATCTTGTCCTCGCGGAAAAATCGGTTCCTCGTTACACGAGCTACCCCACCGCGCCGCATTTTTCCGCCAATGTGGGAACGGAGACCTATGAGGCGTGGCTCGCAGCCTTGCCGGTGACAACGCGGTTGTCGCTCTATTTGCATGTGCCCTACTGCCGTGAGCTTTGCTCCTATTGCGGCTGCCACACCAAGGCGACGCGCAAGGCCGAGCCGCTCGACGGCTATGCTGAAATTCTCGCCCGCGAAATAGCTCTGGTCGCGGAGAAAACGCCGGCGCGCACCGTCACCCACGCCCATTGGGGCGGCGGTACGCCGAGCATGCTGGGCGGTCAGCGCCTGCTCGGCCTGACAGACGCGCTACGCAGTCATTTCGCCTTCGCGCCCCACGCGGAATTCTCGATCGAACTCGATCCGCGCTATGTCGACGGGGAATTGGTCGACGCCCTGGCCGCTGGCGGCATTACCCGCGTGAGCCTCGGCGTGCAGGATTTCAATCCGCACGTACAAAAGGCCATCGGCCGCGTCCAGCCATTGGAAACGGTGGCGCGCGCGGTCGACCTGCTGCGGCGGCGCGGTTTCGCCGCGATCAATCTCGATCTGATGTATGGCCTGCCCCATCAGCGCGAAGAGGATGTGATCCGCACGGCCGAACTGGCCGCCTCGCTCAAGCCTAGCCGTCTCGCCCTGTTCGGTTACGCCCATGCGCCCTGGTTCGCCAAGAGGCAGAGCTTGATCGAATCCTCCGCTTTGCCCGGCGCCGCCGAGCGCCTCAAACAAGCTAATGTTGCGCGGAAAACCCTGGTCGATCTTGGCTTTGTCGCCATCGGCCTCGATCACTTCGCCTTGCCAGGCGACCGTCTCGCCATTTACGCCGGCCAGGGCCGGCTGCGCCGCAATTTCCAGGGCTACACCACCGACCAGGCCGAAGCGCTGCTACCCTTCGGCGCCTCATCGATTGGCCGCCTCCCGCAAGGCTACGTCCAGAACGCCGCGGATGTCGGCTCCTGGCGGCGCGCCATCGAGTCGGGACGTTTCGCCACCATCAAGGGCGCGGCCTTTTCGCGCGACGATCTGGCGCGCGCCGCAGTGATCGAGCGGCTGATGTGCGATTTCAGCGTCGATTACGGCGCGATCGCCGAGGAAATTCTGGGCGATGACGCGGCTTTCGACGCCGCGCAGCCGGATTTGTCGCAATTGATCCGGGAGGGCGTTGCGACTCAGGAGGGGCGGCGGGTCACGATCACCGAGGCCGGTCGCCCCTTCATGCGCCTTGTCGCCAGCGCCTTCGACGCCTATCTGCCGACGCGCGCCGCCCGCCACAGCGTCGCCGTTTAGCGATCAAATATCCCTGCCTTCAATCTGTCGCTGCAATTGCTCCGCCTCTTCGCGCAAGGACTCGTTATGCGGGTCTAGCGCCAAGGCGCGGCGCATCAGCTCCAGAGCCGGTCTGTCCTGCTTCGTCGCGCGCAAAAGTTCGGCCAGTTCGCCCATGGCGAGAAAATCGCGCGGCTCCGCCTGCAGCGCACGATTGAAATCGAGCATCGCCCCTTCGCTATCGCCCTGGGACAGGGCCGATTGCGCCCGGCGCCGCCAGCCGAGCGACCAGTCGGGATAAAGGCTGACGATCCGGTCGAGCAACGCCGCCGCCGGCGCAGGCTTGCCGGCTTTCAGGGCGCTTTCCGCCCTTGTCATCAAGAGATCGGCGGTGGGCGAACCCGAATGCGCCCAGACGCGTTCGATCAGGGCGCGGATTTGCGCGGCGCTGGCCTCGTCCGGCGCCCGCCCCAGTTTGGCGAACAGATCGTCGAAAATTTTTCCCCGCGTCGCGGCGTCGGAGGCGCGCGGGGGCGCGTCGGCGCGGGCGGTGGGCGCAGCGGCGAACAGGCCAAGATTGGCCAGCGCGAGCAAAAGCAAGATACAAAACCTGCGCATCGGTCCATTTAATCCGATTTTCGGCCGTCCGCCAGCATTGCCGAAATTTTGGCGAGAGTCAGCGGGTCGCCTACGCCGCCGCAATATTTTTGCAGAGCCTGCGAAAAGACAGCCTCACCCGGAGCGACGGTCGCAAAAAGCGTCATGCAGGAGCGAAATTTCAGCCGGTCGGGATCGCCGAAAATGGACATCAGGTCGCCGCCTTGAATCGCATTGACCAGACCGGCGCAATCGCGCAGTCGCGCGCCAAGAACCGGGTGAGCAAGAAAAGCCCGCGCCTCAGCCAGAGAATGGAGGGCGTAGAAATCCGCGGTGCGAGAGAAGCCGAGGCCAGAGATTTGCGGAAAGACAAACCACATCCAATGGCTGATTTTTCGGCCAGAACGCAATTCGCGGCGCACGGCTTCCATCGCCTTGTCCTGCGCGTCGACAAATCGTTGCAGGTTGAATGGATCGGGCTGCAGCATGGCGGAATCCCCGCACGATGAGAACACCCGCCGCCAAAACAAAAACCCCGGCGAGGCCGGGGTTTTTCGTTTCGAATAGCGAAACCTCAGCCTTGGCGGGCTTTGTAGCGCTTTTGCGTCTTGTTGATGATATAGACACGGCCCTTGCGGCGGACCAGCTGGTTGTCGCGGTGACGGCCGCGCAGCGACTTGAGAGAGTTGCGGACTTTCATTACAAACCCCGGAATAGATGGCCGGGGTGCTCCCTCAGCCGAGAAATCGAGCCGGTGCTATGCCCGATTTAGGCGCGGCAATCAAGTCCTTATTGGCTTTTTGCGGGTTTTTCGCATCGGATTGGCTGCCCCGCCGGTAAAAATACGGCGGGGCGAATGAGCGATCCGGTCAGACGTCGCCGCTGTAATCGTCGTCGCCGCCAGAATAATCATCATCCGACGCATCCTGAGCATCATCGGAATTGTCATCGGAATCGTCGTTGCTGTCGTCGTCGGATTTGCCGTCTTCATAATAGTTATTGACGACCGTCTCGCCAGCGCCGGTTCCTGTCCCACCGAGCCCGGCCCCGCCAAGGCCGCCAAGTCCCGCGGCGCCGCCTAGTCCGCCAAGTCCCGCGGCGCCGCCTAGTCCGCCGGCGTGGGCGCCGCCGACCAGATTGCGGAATGTATCGGCGAGCAGCATGCCGCCGGCGACACCCGCCGCCGCGCCCAGCGCGCCTTTAAGAAAACCACCGCCTTGCGGTTGCGGAGCGCCGCCAAAGCCGCCCTGGGCAGGGGGCTGACCCCAGGGTCCGCCCTGTGGGGGCGGCGGCGCATAGGCCTGCTGCTGCGGGGGCGCGCCCCAGGGATTCGGAGACTGATTGGGCTGCGGAGGCGCCTGACGAGGCGCGGGCGCGCCGCCGCCAAACAGGCCGCTGAGGAAGCCGCCCGAGCTTGGACGCTCGGCCTGCGCCTGCGCCTCAGCCTGCAAATGGCTGACCTGCCCCTGCAAATCCTGGAGCTTCTGGTCGGCGGCGTGCAAAGCCTGTTCCTGCACGATCACCGCCTGAGCCAGCAGATAAGGCGCATAGGGCTGTTGGCGCACGGCGTCGGCGATGAAATTTTCAGCGTCGCGGTCGCGCGGCGCATTGGCCTGGCTGCGCACGCGTTCAAACAGGTCGGAGAGCAACTGGCGTTCTTCGGGTGACATGGCGCATTTCCTCTGCGGCGAACGGCGCATGTTTCCACGGCCGGACCAGCGCAATATGGGCAGCGTCCGCCAAGTTGCAAAGACGAGGGAAGATGAAATTTCCGTCATGTCGCCAACGCCGACGAAAAAACGACGCGCGAAAAAATCTTCGCGCGACGCTTGTTTCAGCCTGACTGCGTTAGCCGGTTCAGAAATGCCAGATCAGATCCGACGACACGACCAGAGCATTATTTTTGTTCGGCGGCGCGCCGGTTTCGTTGTTGGCGTTGAAGGCGGGCGCATCGAACGAGCGGTAGAACGTGACTTCCGGCCGCACCTCGATCTGCGGCGAGAACCAATGCTGCCAGCCGATGCCCGTTTCGAAATAACGAGTCTTCACCCCGGTGCGCTGCCCCTGGTAATCGTCGAAGAATTCGGCGCGATAGGAGATATTGTCCAGCTTGCTGAACTGGTAGTTCAGATAGGTCAGGAACATTTGCGTATGCGTGGTGCAGGTGAGCACCGTCGGGTTGGCGCATTGCGCCATGTTCGGCGCATTCGAGAGAATGCCGCTCGCCGGATTGGAGAAGGGTGTGCCGCCGTTGGCGACAATCGCCTGCACTTCGGGATTGAGTTCGTTCGGAACCTTGTTGAGGTGAATGTTCCAGGTTTCGAAACCGATATGCCACTGGTCGTTGAACTTGTGGAAATAAGTGCCGCCGAGCCATTGCAGGTTGTTGTAGCCCCAGACGCCGTTGTTCAGGGCGTCGCCGCAAACATAGACATTGTCATAGGAGCTATCGCTCGACCAGCGCACGCAGCCGGTATAGGACGGGATCGCGCCCGGGTCCTTGTACATGGTGGCGTTGGGATAGAGCACGTTCGGATAGGGATTGGGCAATTTGGCGTAAGAGTTCCACGGCATGGTGTCGGAGCCGACGGAAATGCCGAATTGCACGATCCAGTTCTTGGTCAAGGCCAGCGAGGTCTGGATGCCGGTATTGGTGTAATTGTCGAACGTATAGCCGAGCGAGTGCGAATACATGTAATTATTGGGCGCTAATTGCGCCTCGATGTCCGGCAGCGCGATGAAGCGGCCGAAGCGGACCATGAAGCCTTCCATGATCTGCGGGACGAAGATTTCGCCATAGACCATCGGCGCGTCATAGCCCTGCACGTTATTGGTGTGGAGAAGCTGATAGCTCCACAGGCCATAGGCGGTGGTGTAGCGGTAATCCGAGCCGTAAATGCCGGCAACGCGGAAACCCCAATCGATATGATCTTTCTGCACTGTATCCGGGGTGCGCTCGATATAGAGCACCGCCTGATCGAGGTCGAACCGGTTGGGCTGGTAGTAATAGGCGCCGGGCGAATTACCGCCCTTCTGGGTGTTGGTGCTGAGATTGCCGCCAACGGCGAGCCAGCCATAGGCCTGAACGCCCCAGTCGGAAAACATCTTGCCTGCCGGGCCGTCGCCCAGGGCGACCATCAGCGGGCTGTCGACGGAAGCGGTGCGGTTGGCGCCGAGCGTCGTCGTGCCGCCATAGGGCCAGTCGATGAAGGGCATGGGCGGCGCATTGACCGGTTGCGGCGGGTCGCCGGCGCGGCGCGACGACAAGGCGCTCGGATCGGGCGGCGCAAATTCGTGGCCCCATTCAAGCTTGTAGTAGTTGATCAAGCGGGTGAAAAAACCATCGCCCAGGTTCTTGGTGTTGTAATTGGGATCGATGGCGGGGGCGGCGTCGACGAGCGGCGCGGATTCATCATCGGCGAAGGCCACGGAAGAAAGCAGCGCGGCGGCTCCGGCCATGATTGTGGTTTTGAGGGCGGAACGCCATTGCATTGCAAAAACTCTCCTGATCTGGTTGCCTTGAAAATTCGCATGAGGTTTAGGGAAAAGCTATAGAAAAATCTCAGCCAAGATATAACATTCCCGTATCAGATGATAATTTCATCCGTTAATTCAATAGCTTAGCGGCTCTTAGCGGCGCATTTGCTCAATCTGTCTGTTTTACGACAGTGAAGTTGTCAACAAGTGTTGCAGATTTATTACAACAGCCAGCCATACATTACTGCTTGGTATTTACGCTTCGCCGACCGAATTCAGCTATGCAAGGCGTGGAACCGCCTCCCGCTGCAGCGGGCAAATCTTGTCGAAAGCTTCGTTCTTCTCAAAAGGAAGCCCGCCGAAAAAATTCGGCGGGCTGTTTTTAAAGGCCGCGGGATGAACCAGCGGACTTTGCGACACAATCAGAAGTGCCAGATGATGTCGGCGGAGCCGATGACGGCGTTGCTCGAAGTCGGAGCGATGCCGAAGTTGGCGTTGCCATTGAAGGCCGGCGCGTCGAAGGAGCGATAATAGGCGATCTCCGGACGAACCTCGACTTGCGGCGAGAACCAATGCTGCAAGCCAATCGCCAGACCCATATAGCGGGTGGCGGTGCCGGTGCGCTGACCGTTGACGTCGTTGATATATTCCGCGCGCCAGGAAATATTGTCCAGCGCACTCCAGCGATAGTTCAGGTAAGCGAGAGCCGTTTGTTCGGTGGTCGTACACCAGAGCAATGCCGGGTTCTTACAGTTCGCGCCGAACGGACCATTGTACAGGAAGTGGTTCGGGGAAGCGAAGATGCCGCCGGCGCTATAGATCGCAAGAGCTTCGGGGTTGGCTTCCCCCGCCTGACCCACGTTCGAAAGGTTCAGCACCTTATGCTGGTGGGTCACATAGCTCTCGATCGAGATGTGCCATTCTTCGTTGAACTTGTGGTAATAGGTGCCGCCGTACCACTGCAGGTTGTTGTAACCCCATTGGCCGGCGTTGATGCCATCCATGCAAAGGTAAAGATTGTCGTAGGCGCTGTCGGACTGATACTTAAGACAGCCGGCGAAGGACGGAACCGCGCCGGGGTCCTTCCAGATCTGAGGAGACGAACTGTAGGGGTTAGCCACGTTGACGTAGTCTACGCCGTTCAGGCCGGTATAGCTGATGGTCTGAGCGGTGTTGGTGACCTTTTGCCCCCAATGCGTGAAGGCGGTGTCGGTGCCGATCGACACGCCGGCCTGAACGAAGATGTTCCTGGTGAGGGCGGTCGAGGTCATGATGCCTGTATTGGTATAGTTGTCATACCCATAGGTCATCGAGTGCGAGAACATGTAGTTGTTCGGCGCAAGCTGGGCCTCGATGTCGGGGATCGAAATATAGCGGCCAACGCGGATCATCATGCCTTCCGCCACCCACGGAATATAGCCTTCGAGCCACATCATCGGATAGTCGAAGCCGTTGATGGTGTCGTGGCCATAGAGCGCGTTCGACGTATAGCCGAATGACGTCGTATAGCGGTAATCCTGGCCGTAAATGCCGGAGACGCGGAAACCCCAGTCGAAGTGGTCTTTCTGGACCGTGTCGGGGGTGCGTTCGATGTAGAGCACGAGCTGGTCGAGCGAGAGCTTGTTCGGACGGTAGGAATAAGCCGCCGGCCAGTTGCCGCCTTCGACCTTTTCATTGGAGACGTTGAAGCCGCCGTTGAGCCAGCCGTACATCTGGATGTTGTTGTCGCCCATCCACTTGCCGAAAGCGGTCGGCGCCAGCGCCACCATCAGGGGGCTGTCCACCGAATTCGGGCGGTTGACGCCGAGCGACGTCGTGCCGCCATAGGGCCATTCGGTGAAGGGATAGGGCGGCTGAGTCACAGGTTGCGCCGGCCACGGCGGTGCGCGGCGGGAGGCCGGAGCGTTCGGATCCACCGGCGCGCCGTCATGGCCCCATTCCAGCTTGTAGTAATTCACCAGTCGGGTGAAGAACGAGTCGCCGAGATTGTCCAGTTCCTTGACCGTATAGTTCGGATCGACCGCGGAGGGGGCGCTCGGGGCCAGTCCCGCATAGGTAAACGGAACCAGATAAGGATTTGGCGGGTTGCCGCCAGCGGGCGCCGGAGCCGCCGCGTCGGCGGCCATGGCTGTGCTCGCAAACGCGACGAGCGCGCCGGCGACCAAGGTTGGGATGAGTGCGAAACGCCTATCCATCAGGAAAATTACTCCTCTATTCGATGGTCGAAATTTACACGCCAACGATATTAACGCCATAAGCATTCCATTAAGATAACATAACATTTCCGTATCATTTTTTTCAATATCATTTATTTTCAATGACTTATAATGTTCATGGAGCAGGCCGTCGGCCCAAATGTCGGCGCAATCCCGTCATCTTTCCAACAACTGTTGCGAATTTATTACAGTTTCAGCGGCCAAATAGGCGCGCGAAAAAGAATCAAAAAGGGGACCAATTTCCCTTTGGATCGCGCTTTCCTAGCCGGTTTTCTTGTCGTCCCGGCTTTCCTGCTGTCAGAAAGTCTCTTTGCTGCTTTTTTAGGCGACATAATATAAGTGTAATAAGCCATATAAACTATTCTTTACATGGTGCTTATGCTGCGGCGCGTGACTAATTTTTGGGCAGCCAGCCTTTTTCAGCGGGGAAATTCCCGCCAATTTCAGTCTTTTCCGAGCCTGAATGGAGGGCTTTTGCTTGAATCTTGAGGACGGCTCGCCTATTGCTTCGTTATAATCGGCCTCGGCGCGATTTCGCCGCCACGGCTGAGCCGTGAAGGGCGATCCGCACAAAATGAAGCCGGGCATTCTCATCGTCGACAACCAGCCGAATGCCCATCGCCTATTGAAGCAGCACCTCAACGACGGCGGCTTCGATGCGATTTCCATCGATTCCGGCGTTCAGGCGATCGACCTGATTCTCACGCAGAAGCCCGATCTGGTGCTGCTGGAACTGGCGCTGGCCGATATCGACGGCAAGGAAGTCATTCGCACCGTTCGCGAATCCTCGCAGGCGCCGATCATCGTCATTTCGAGCCGCAATCGGGAGGCGGAGAAAATCGAAGCGCTTGACGCCGGCGCCAATGATTATGTCGTCAAGCCCTTTGCCATTGGTGAATTGCTGGCGCGAATTCGCGCCCATTTGCGCGGCGCCGCCAGACGTAACACGGTCAATACCGAAGATCACCGCGAGGTCTTGCTCGATCTCGGCAAGAGAACCGCACTAGTGCGCGGCCATGTCCACAAGCTCACGCGGAAGGAACTCGCGTTGCTGCAAGTGCTGATGCGCGACGCCGACCGCATCGTGCCACATCATTTCATCCTGCAAAAGTTATGGGGCGCCTCGCATGACATGAGCGCCCAATATTTGCGCGTGCTGGTTCGCCGTCTGCGCCAGAAGATCGAGATTGATCCGGCCTCGCCGAAGATCCTTCTGACCGAAGCCGGCGTCGGCTATCGCCTCGTCTATTCGCCGGATTGACCCGACTGACGCCGGCCCGTCATCTGATGAACAAGCGACTTTGAATCACCGCTTATTTCGCGGGAGTGATGACGTAATCCTCGCCGGTGACCAGCTTGGGCTTTGGATACAGATCGAGATCGATGATTTTCGCCTGGGCGACCGAATCGACCCGCGCGAGATCCTCGTTACGGTTCCACCAGCCGCCGCCGAGCGCCTGGAACAAGGCGGCGGTGTCCGAATAGCGCAGGGCCTGCGCCTGGACGCGATTGACCACCGCGTTCAGATAGGTTTGTTCGGCGACCAGAACGATGGCCTGCGCGACCTGGCCAAGCTTATATTGGGCGGTGACAATTTTCAGGCTTTTGGCCGCAGCAGCCTCCGCCGCCACTGCGACTTTCAACCCGTCCGAATCGTGCTGGATGGCGCGCAGCGAATCCGCCACGTTCTGGAAGGCGTTGACCACCGTGCTCTTGTATTGCTCGGCCGCCTGCACATAGGCGGCTTCGGCCGCCGCCTCCCTATGCATCAGCGTGCCGCCGTCGAAAATCGGTCCCGCAAGCTGCGCGCCGAGGGTCCAGAAATTATTTCCGGGCGCGAACAATTGTCCGATACTCAGAGCGGTCTGGCCGGCGTCGGCGGTGAGCGTAACGTTGGGCAGACGGTTGGCGAGAGCGACGCCGACCAAAGCCGCGGTCGAATGGAGATTCTCGTCCGCCGCCCGCACGTCCGGACGCTGCCAGATCAGATTGGCGGGAAGGCTTACAGGGAGTTTCTCGGGCAGATGCAAGCCGGACAGCTGGAAGGTCTCTGATATCGGCTGGCTCGGCAGGCCGCCGGTCAGGGCCGTGAGCAGATCGCGTTGTTGCGCCAGCTGCTTTTCGAGGACCGGGATCGCCGTCTCCGCCTGCGCCAGAGCCGCTTCCTGAACCGCCACATCGGCTTCCGCCGCCTGACCGATCGCCTTTTCCTTTCTGATGACGACCAGCAGCTCGCGCATTAGCTGGACGGCTTTTTTTGTCGCTGCGATCTGGCCGCGATAGGATGCTTCCTGCACCGCGCCGACGACGATGTTCGACGTCAGGGTGAGATAGGCCGCCTCGGTCTGGAATTTCTGCATGTCGGCCTGCGCCTGCAGCGATTCGACGGTGCGGCGGTTGAGGCCCCATACGTCCGGCGTATAGGAGACGTTCACCTGCGGCGTCACCAGATTGAACACCGAAATATAGGGGTTGTTTAGAGGGGGCGAAATCGTGCCGATCGCCGCCTGCTGCCGGGTCCCGAGCGCGTTGCCGACGACCTGCGGATAGAAAAAGCCCTTCTGAGCTTCAACCGATTCCTTCGCCACTTTCAGCGCGGCTTCCGCCGCCTTGAGATCGTGGTTGTTGATGAGCGCGGTTTCGATCAGGCTGTTCAACGGCCGGGAGTGGAACAAAGTCCACCATTGGCCGGGAATATCCAGATCCTTGACGAAACGCTGCGAAGCCCCGCCCTGCCCGGGCGCCCCCGCCGTTCCTCCGAGATTTTCCTTGGTGTAGCCATTGACGTCCGGCGCCGCCGAGGCGACGAAATCCGGACCGACGGCGCATCCCGACAGCAGCAGGGCGAGCGCGGCGGCGGTCGCCGCCGCCGCCGGGCGGCTGCCGGCGAGCTTCGCCATTCGACGATTTCCGCGGATCTTTTTCATTTTCAAAACTCCGATCCTCCAGAAACTCAATGCTGCGCGGCGGACGGCGCCTGCGTGACCCGGATTTCATCCTTGCGGAGGAAGAACTTACGAATCGCGGGCGCGACGACCAGAAGCATGATCGGACCGATGATCATGCCGCCGACCACCACGGTCGCCAGGGGCTTTTGCACCTGGCTGCCGATGCCGCTGGAAATAGCGGCGGGGAACAAGCCGACGCCCGCCGACAGAGCGGTCATCAGCATCGGGCGCATTCTCTGCTCGGCGCCGTAAAATACCGCTTCGGCGACGCCCATGCCCCTGATGCGCAATTCCCGGTAGTAGGTGATGTTCAAGATACCGTCCATCACCGCGACGCCGAACAGCGAAATGAAGCCGATCGCCGCCGAAACCGAGAAATCCAGCCCGGACACGTAAAGCGCGATGATGCCGCCAACGACGGCGAAGGGAATGCCCGCCATAGCCAGCAACGAATCGCGCAAGGTGTTGAACAGGCCGTAGAGCAGGACGAGGATCAGCGCCAAGGTGATCGGCAGCACGATTTTCAGACGGGCGCTGGCGGCCTGCAGATCTTCGAACTCGCCCGCCCAGAGGATGCGGTAACCCGTCGGCAGTTTGACCGCCTTGGCGATGCGTTCCTGCGCCTCCGCCACCGTGCTGCCGAGATCGCGCCCTCGCACCGAGAACTTGATCGGGATGAAGCGGGCCGAGCGTTCGCGGTAAATATAGGAGGCGCCGGTGTCGAGGCTGACAGTGGCGAGTTCGCTCAGCGGCACATAGGAATTCTGGCTGCCATTGCCGTTGGCATAGGCGACCTTGATCGCCTTGACGGCGTCGATGTCGTTGCGATCATCGCGCAACAGGCGCACCGACAGGTTGAACGTGCGGTCGCCTTCCAGCACCGTGGTCGCCGAGGCGCCGCCAAGCGCCGCCTGCACGACGGTATTGACGTCGCCGGTGTTGAGGCCGTAGCGCGCCGCTTTGGCGCGATTGATCTTGACGTTCAGATTGGGCTGGCCGAGAACATGGAAAATGCCGAGATCGGAGACGCCGCGCACCTTGGCCATTTCATCCTGGACCTGGTTCGCAATCTCCTCCAGCTTCGCCAGATTGGGGCCGACGATCTTTACCGAATTGGCGCCCTTCACGCCGGACAAGGCCTCTTCGACGTTGTCTTGGATATATTGCGAGAAGTTGAAACCGACGCCGGGCAATTCCTCGGCAAATTCCTTCTGCAATTGCGCGGTCAGCTTTTCCTTGGTCAGACCCGCAGGCCATTTGTCGAACGCCAGCAAGGGCGCGAACAATTCGACATTGGACAAGGGCGAAGCGTCGGAACCGTTGTCGGGACGGCCGTGCTGCGACACCACCGTAACGATTTCCTTATGGCGCAGCAGGATTTCGCGCATCTTGTTGGTGGCGGTCGAACCGGCGGCGAGTGAAATCGTCGGCGGCATCGAGGCGCGGATCCAGTAATTGCCTTCCTCGAGCGCCGGCAGGAATTCGCTGCCGAGCCGCGACGCGAGCGCGCCGCCGAGGGCCAGGAACAACAAGCCGATGGCGATGATCAAACCGACATTGTCCAGCGAGAACTTGAGCACCGGCGAATAGATCGCACGGATCGCCCGGACGACGATGGTTTCGTGCTCCTGGACCCGCGCCGGCAAAACCAGCGAGGCCATGACCGGGGCGACGGTGAAGGTGGCGAACAGGGCGCCGGTCAGGGCATAGGCGTAGGTGCGGGCCATCGGGCCGAAAATCTGGCCCTCGACGCCGGTCATGGTGAACAGCGGCAAGAAGGCGGTGACGGTGATGGCGGCGGTGAAGAACACCGCCTTGTCCACCTGCAGCGCGCTGATCAGGATCAGGCGCAGGCGATTGGTCCAGCGCGTGGTGTCGCCCTGGGTGCCGAGAGCGGTCGGGTTTGGACCCCAATAGCCTTCGAACAGGTGCTGCAGCAAGGTCTGCCGCTCCTGCCCTCGCAGCTGGAAGTTTCGGAAGATGTTTTCGACCAGAATGACCGCGGAATCGACGATGATGCCGAAATCCACCGCGCCGACCGAGAGAAGATTGGCGTCCTCGCCCTGCGCCACCAGAATCATGATGGCGAAGAACAGAGCGAAGGGAATATTGGCGGCGACGATGATGGCGCTGCGCAGGTCTCCAAGGAAGATCCACTGGATGAAGAACACCAGCAGGCAGCCGAACACCAGATTATGCATCACGGTATGGGTCGTCACGCCGACCAGTTCGCCGCGATCGTAATAGGGCACGACCTTGACGCCGGGCGGCAGGGTGCCGTCGGAATTGATCTTGGCGACTTCCTTCTGGACCTTGGGCAGGATGTCATTGGTGTGCTGGGTGCGGCCCATCACGACGATGGCGGCGGCGACGTCGTCGTTATTGTCGCGGCCGGCGATGCCGAGGCGCGGCACATAGCCGACGGTGACCTTGCCGAGATTCCTGATCTGGATCGGCACGCCATTGACCTGCGACAGGACGATTTCTTCGATGTCCTTGACCTTGTCGCCCTGGGCCAGATCGTCGTTGCCGCCGTCGTCGATCAGGCCGACGCCGCGAATATTGATCGACTGCTGGCCGATGGTGATTTCGCGGCCGCCGACGTTGATATTGGCGTTGCCGAGCGCGGTGATGACTTGGGGAATAGTGACATTATAAGCTTCGAGCTTGGCCGGATCGAGCTCGACATGGAATTCCTTGGTGGTGCCGCCCCAGGCGTTGATTTGCACGACGCCGGGAATGGTCAGGAGGCGACGCGCGACCACCCAGTCCTCGATGGTGCGCAGATTGGTCAGGCCGAAATGTTGCGGTCCGGTGATTTCATAGCGGAAAATTTCGCCGGTGAGGCTGGATTGCTGAATCTGCGGAATCTGGTTGCCCGGCAGATTGACGTTCTGCTGCAGGCTGACCGCCGCCTGGGCGAAGGCGAAATGGTAATCGACGCCATATTTGAAGGTCACGCGGACGAAGCTCAGGCCATAGAACGAGGTCGAGCGGATATTGTCGATGCCGGGAGTCGGATAGAGCCCGATCTCCATCGGAATGGTGTAATATTTCTCCATTTCCTCGGCAGAAAGCCCGGCTTGCTGGGCGGTGATTTCGAGAATCGTCGGCGCCGGATTGGGATAGGCTTCGATGTTCAGCTTGCTGAAGGAGAAGGCGCCTGCCGCCAGGAAGACGATGACGCCGAGCACGACGATGGCGCGTCGCGTCAAGCTGAATGTGAGCAGTGCTTTAATCAATTTACGGCTCCCGCGGGATTACAAGTGCGGATGGGGCGGGGTTTCACGGTCAGTCGGACGGGGGCGCGTTGAGGATGTTGTCGACGAAGACCGCGCCTTCGACGATCACCGGTTCGCCCTCCTGCAAGCCTTCGAGCACCTGATCGTCGCCATCCTGCTGGATGCCGAGCTTGACCACGCGCTGGGTGAAATGGGTCGCGTCCTTCTGCACCCAGGCGGTCATGGTGCCGTCGCCTTCGCGCACCGCGCCGGTCGCCGGAATGCTCAGCGAATGCACGGGCTTGTCGGTGGTGATTTCGAAACTGGCGATCATGCCGGCGCGCAATTTATGCTGCGGATCGTCGATCACGGAGCGCACCAGCAGGCGATGGGTGTTGGGATCGACCGAGCCGCCGACCCGCGTCACCTTGCCGCTGAAGACTTCTTCCGAGGCGGTGGGGATTCTGGCGACCACCTGCTGGCCGACCTGCATGGCGAGCGCGTCGCTCTCGATGACGAAGGAGTTCAGCCACATGGTCGAATCGTCGCTGACCGTGATCGGCGTTCCGCCGGGCTGGACCAGCAACCCCGGCGCGGCGACGCGCGCCGACACGATGCCGTCGGCCGGGCTGCGGATGACC